>NZ_CP019449.1:3787500-4087500 GCF_001984035.1 Sphingopyxis sp. QXT-31
CCCGTATGCGAAAGTGATGTCGAAGGATTTGAGTAGGGCGGGGCACGTGAAACCCTGTCTGAACGTAGGGGGACCACCCTCTAAGCCTAAGTACTCCTGCATGACCGATAGTGAACTAGTACCGTGAGGGAAAGGTGAAAAGCACCCCGATGAGGGGAGTGAAACAGTACCTGAAACCGAACGCCTACAAGCAGTAGGAGGGCCCTTGAGGCCTGACTGCGTACCTCTTGCATAATGGGTCAGTGACTTAGTGTAACAAGCAAGCTTAAGCCGTTAGGTGTAGGCGCAGCGAAAGCGAGTCTGAATAGGGCGACTGAGTTTGTTGCATTAGACCCGAAACCCGGTGATCTAGGCATGACCAGGCTGAAGGTGCGGTAACACGCACTGGAGGGCCGAACCGTTCAATGTTGAAAAATTGTCGGATGAGTTGTGTTTAGGGGTGAAAGGCCAATCAAACCGGGAAATAGCTGGTTCTCCGCGAAATCTATTGAGGTAGAGCGTCGGATGAATACCATGGGGGGTAGAGCACTGGATGGATGCGGGGGTCGCGAGATCTACCAATTCTAACCAAACTCCGAATACCCATGAGTAATATCCGGCAGACAGACGGCGGGTGCTAAGGTCCGTCGTCAAAAGGGAAACAGCCCTGACCTACAGCTAAGGTCCCCAAGTCATCACTAAGTGGTAAAGCATGTGGGAATCCCAAAACAACCAGGAGGTTGGCTTAGAAGCAGCCATCCTTTAAAGAAAGCGTAACAGCTCACTGGTCTAAATAAGGGTTCCTGCGGCGAAAATGTAACGGGGCTAAAGTGATGCACCGAAGCTTAGGGTGTGTAGTTTACTACACGCGGTAGCGGAGCGTTCCGTAGGCTGATGAAGCGATCTGGTAATGGGTCGTGGAGGTATCGGAAGTGCGAATGCTGACATGAGTAGCGATAAAGAGGGTGAGATGCCCTCTCGCCGAAATCCCAAGGGTTCCTGCTTAAAGCTAATCTGAGCAGGGTAAGCCGGCCCCTAAGACGAGCCCGAAGGGGGTAGTCGATGGGAACCACGTTAATATTCGTGGGCCTGGAGGTGTGTGACGGATCTCGTAAATTGTCTGCTCTTATTGGATTGAGCAGGCTTTGAAGAGGTTCCAGGAAATAGCCCCTCCATTATAGACCGTACCCTAAACCGACACAGGTGGGATGGTAGAGTATACCAAGGCGCTTGAGAGAAGTCTCCTGAAGGAACTCGGCAAATTGCCTCCGTACCTTCGGAAGAAGGAGGCCCTCATTCCGGGCAACCGGTTTGAGGGGGCACAGGCCAGGGGGTAGCGACTGTTTAGCAAAAACACAGGGCTCTGCTAAGTCGGCTTCAAGACGACGTATAGGGCCTGACGCCTGCCCGGTGCCTGAAGGTTAAGTGGAGGGGTGCAAGCTCCGAAATGAAGCCCAGGTAAACGGCGGCCGTAACTATAACGGTCCTAAGGTAGCGAAATTCCTTGTCGGGTAAGTTCCGACCTGCACGAATGGCGTAACGACTTCCCCACTGTCTCCAGGAGATGCTCAGCGAAATTGAATTCTCCGTGAAGATGCGGAGTACCCGCGGTTAGACGGAAAGACCCCGTGCACCTTTACTGCAGCTTCAGAGTGGCATTAGGAAAGAACTGTGTAGCATAGGTGGGAGGCTTTGAAGCGACGGCGCCAGCTGTCGTGGAGCCATAGGTGAAATACCACCCTGTTGTTTTCTGATGTCTAACCTCGATCCATGAAACTGGATCAGGGACCCTCTGTGGCGGGTAGTTTGACTGGGGCGGTCGCCTCCTAAAGAGTAACGGAGGCGCGCGATGGTAGGCTCAGGACGGTTGGAAACCGTCTGTTAGAGTGCAATGGCATAAGCCTGCCTGACTGCGAGACTGACGAGTCGAGCAGAGACGAAAGTCGGTCATAGTGATCCGGTGGTCCCGAGTGGAAGGGCCATCGCTCAACGGATAAAAGGTACGCCGGGGATAACAGGCTGATGATTCCCAAGAGCTCATATCGACGGAATCGTTTGGCACCTCGATGTCGGCTCATCACATCCTGGGGCTGGAGCAGGTCCCAAGGGTTTGGCTGTTCGCCAATTAAAGTGGTACGTGAGCTGGGTTCAGAACGTCGTGAGACAGTTTGGTCCCTATCTGCCGTGGGCGTCGAAATTTGAGAGGAGTTGACCCTAGTACGAGAGGACCGGGTTGAACATACCTCTGGTGTACCTGTCGTGGCGCCAGCCGCGCAGCAGGGTAGCTATGTATGGACGGGATAACCGCTGAAAGCATCTAAGCGGGAAGCCTCCCTCAAGATAAGATTTCACAGAGCCGTGGAAGACCACCACGTTGATAGATCGGATGTAGAAGCGCGGTAACGTGTGGAGCTAACCGATACTAATTGCTCTATTCGCACTTAAGAGTCCCGCCATCAACGACAGTCCTGAGAGATTGTCCGCGAGGTGGATGATTGAAGATCAGTCCATATTGCACGGGCATCGATTGAAACCCTTTTTGACCCTACGCCGGCTTCATTGCTTGGTGACCATGGCGTCAGTGACCCACCCGATCCCATCTCGAACTCGGCCGTGAAACCTGACAGCGCCGATGGTACTACCGCTTAAGCGTTGGAAGAGTAGGACGTCGCCAGGCATTGCAGCCGGCGTAAGGTCGAAAAAGCGAAAAACCCATTCACAAAGTTAGAGGCCGGCAGAAATGCCGGCCTTTTGCTGTTTAACGGCCTACGGCCGTACATTGGTGGCGCGGGATGGAGCAGCCCGGTAGCTCGTCAGGCTCATAACCTGAAGGTCGTAGGTTCAAATCCTACTCCCGCAACCAACAAAAAGCCCGCCTTTCGGCGGGCTTTTTTGTGCCCGAAAACCGGACGCTGCGGCCTTCGCCGCTGGATAAGCGGCCGCAAAGGACCTATCTTTCACCCATGAACCTCTATGTCGACCTCACCCCCGCCACGCCGCGCACGCGCACCGGCGCGATCAAGCTGCACGGGCCAGAGGCCTTCGCCGGCATGCGCCGCGCGGGGCGGGTCGCGGCCGAGGCGCTCGACGCGCTCGTGCCGCTGGTCAAGGCCGGGGTCAGCACCGGCGAGCTTGACGATTTTGCCCGCGACGCGATCGTCGCCGCGGGCGCGGTGCCGATCAACATCGGCTACAACGGCTATCGCCACGCGAGCTGCATCTCGGTCAACCATGTCGTGTGCCACGGCATCCCCGGCACCAAGCTCTTGAGCGAAGGCGATATTCTCAACATCGACCTGACCGCGGTGGTCGACGGCTGGCACGGCGACACCAGCCGGATGTTCCTCGTCGGCGACGTACCGATCAAGGCGAAAAGGCTGGTCGACGTCACCTATGAGTGCCTGATGCTCGGCATCGAGGCCGCAGTGCCGGGCAATCGTCTGGGCGACATCGGCCATGCGATCCAGCGCCATGCCGAGAAGCATCGCTATTCGGTCGTCCGCGATTTCGTCGGCCACGGCGTCGGCCTCGTCTATCACGACGAGCCCGATGTGCATCATTATGGCCGCCCGGGAACGGGCCCCGAGCTGCGTCCGGGGATGATTTTCACGGTCGAGCCGATGATCAACATCGGCAAGCCGGGGGTGAAGATTCTCGACGACGACTGGACCGCGGTGACGCGCGACCGGTCGCTGTCGGCGCAGTTCGAACATTCGATCGGCATCACCGAAAGCGGCGCCGAGATCTTCACGCAAAGTCCCAAGGGGCTGCACCGCCCGCCCTATCGCTGATCCGCCCTATTTGGCGAACAGTTGGCCGAGATCGGCAAAAGCCTTGAATTCCAGCGCATTGCCCGACGGGTCGTGGAAGAACATCGTCGACTGTTCGCCGGGCTGGCCGGGAAAGCGCGTGTGCGGCTCGATCACGAACTCGACGCCATGGCCCTGCAACCGCTCGGCGAGCGCTTGCCATTCGGCGGGGGGCAGCACGACGCCGAAATGCGGCACCGGCACCGCATGGCCGTCGACCGGATTATGCCCCGCGACCGCGCCGCGCTTGTCGCCGACGCAGTGCGCGACGATCTGGTGGCCGTAGAGGTTGAAGTCGATCCAGTCGGTGTCGCTACGCCCCTCGGGACAGCCGAGCACCGTGCCATAGAAATGGCGCGCCGCGGCGAGATCGTCGACGGGAAAGGCGAAATGGAAGGGGGCAAGGTCGGACATGTCAGCGCTCCTGCAGGATATCGGCGCGAAGGGCGAGAGGGCGCATGATCGCCCCGGCGCGGAAGCACCACCTCATGGCTCGACCGCCAGCGCGCCGGGGCGGCGCGGGTCGGCGGCGCCGAGGAAGAGGCCGTTCTCGATCATGATCGACTGCGCGCTGCCCATCGTCTCGTCGCTGGTCACCGGATGGCCCATCGCCTCCAGCGCCGCAACGGTGTCGGGGCTGAAATTGGGCTCGACGCGCAGCGTGTCGACACTGCCCTGGTAGATGCGCGGCTGGTGGGTGGCTTCGGCGACGTTCAGGCCGTGGTCGATCGTGTTGACGATCACCTGCACGACCGAGGTGATGATCGTGCTGCCGCCCGGCGTGCCGGTGACCAGCCAGGGCTTGCCGTCCTTCATCACGATCGTCGGCATCATCGTGGAAAGCATACGTTTTCCGGGCGCAAGGGCGTTCGAGGGCGGCGGCGTGCCGTCGCGCTGCGCCTCCCACGCCTGTTCGTGGCTGTAATTGTTCATCTGGTTGTTGAGCAACACGCCGGTCCCCGCGGCCATCACCCCCGAGCCGAAATCGGATCCGAGCGTGTAGGTGGTCGAGACGACATTGCCGTCCTTGTCGGCAACCGAGAAATGCGTCGTCGAGGGACTTTCATAGGCGAGCGGGTCGCCGACGGGCATCTCGCGCATCGGCTTGGCCTTCTTCGGGTCGATCAATTTCACGCGCTCGGCGGCATAGGGTTTCGAGGTGAAGCCCTTCACCGGCGCGGTGACGAAGCCGGGGTCGCCGAGCGCGCGGTAGCGGTCGGCGTAACCGAGCTTCATCGCCTCGGCCATGATGTGCAGCGACGCGGCGCTGTTCGGCCCCATCGCCTTGAGGTCGAAATGCTCGAGCTGGTTCAGGATGTTGAGCAGGGTCGCGCCGCCTGCGCTCGCAGGGGGCATGGTGTAGATCGTGTGGCCGCGATAGCTGCCGACGAGCGGTGCGCGCTCGATCGCCTTGTACGCCGCGAGGTCGGCCTCGGTGATCAGCCCGCCATGCGCCCTCATGTCGGCGGCGATGCGCTTCGCGACCGCGCCCTTATAGAAGCCGTCGGCGCGGTGCTTCGCAATCTCGCCGAGCGTCCAGGCGAGGTCGGGCTGCTTCAACAGTTCGTCCTTGGCGTAGAGCGTGCCGCCAGGCTTGTAGAAGACCGCCTGTCCGCTCTTGCTCTTCGACAGCCGTTCCTTGCCCCAGCTGAACACGAAGGCTTCGTCGGCGGTCAATTTGACGCCCTCGCCCGCGAGCTTGATCGCCGGCGCGACGAGCCGTTCCCACGGCAGCTTGCCCCATTTCCGGTGCGCCATGTCGAGCCCCGCGACGGTGCCAGGGACCGAGGGCGCGAGATAGCCATAGCTCGCCTCGGCGCGTTCCTTGCCCTTGTTATCGACGAACATCGCGGGGGTCGCCGCGGCGGGCGCTACGCCGCGGAAATCGAGCGTGTGGACCTGCCCCGATTTCGCGTCATAGACTGTCATGAAGCCGTCGCCGCCGAGATTGCCCGCGCGGGGCAGCGTCACCGCGAGCGCGAAGCCCATCGCGATCGCCGCATCGACCGCATTCCCGCCGTCGCGCAAGACCTGCGCCCCGACCTCGCTGGCGATCGCATTCTGGCTGACCACCATGCCGCGCGTGCCGACGGTCGGCGAATGGATCGACGGATATTCGAGCAGGTGGCGGCTCTGCGCCGCCAGCGGCGCGGGCAGCAGCAGCGCGAGCGACAGCGTCGCGGCGACGAAACGGCGGAAGATCATAGGCGAGAGATCATATTGGGAGGCCTCATATATCCTTGACGGACTTATAAACATCGACGTTCATCTCGCCCTCCCAGCGCGCGACCGCGGTCGCGATGGCGAGGTCGCAGGTGACGTTGGGGACGGTGCGGATCATGTCGAGGATGCGGTCGAAAGGCAGGATGAAGCCGACGATGATCGCCGTCTGCGCGGGCGTGATGCCGATCGCATTCAGCACCGCGGCGAGCACGAAGAGCGAGCCCGACGGCACCGGTGCGACCCCCATGGCGACGGTCGTCGTCGTCCCCGCGATCACCAGATAGTCGGCGAAGCTGAGCTCGACGCCGAAGGCCTGCGCCGCGAACAAGGTGAGCATCGCGACATACATCGCCGCGCCGTCCATGCCGATCGTCGCGCCCAGCGGCAGCACGGTCGAGGCAACGGGCGAGGAAACGCCGAGGTTGCGCTCGGCGACGCGGATCGCGACGGGCAAGGTCGCGCTCGACGAGGAGGTCGAGAAACCGACCATGATCGCATCGGCGATACCGCGGAAGAAGGGCAAGGGCGGCAGCCAAGCGAGCAGCCGCACGACGATCAGCCCGTGGATCACCAGCGTGACGAAGGTCGCCCCCGCGAGCACGCAGATCGCGAGCTTGAGCACCGCGAGGAAGCTTGCCGGACCGCTGGTACCCATCACCACCGCGATCAGCGCAAAGACGCCGAAGGGAGCGGTTTCCATCACGAAGCCGACGATGCGCAGCATGATCTCGGAGCCGCTGGCGAGCAGGCGGCGCACCGGCTCGCCCTCCTTGCCCGCTGCGATCACCCCGGCGCCGACCAATATGGCGAAGAAGATCACCGACAGGGTCGCGCCGCTCGCCATCGCGCCGATCGGATTGTCGGGGATGATCTCGATGAACATCCGCGCCGGATCCTTGGGTTCGGCGACCGCGCGCGGCACGGCGTCGGCGAAACTCGCGCCCTCGCCGGGGCCGATCAGCGTCGCGGCGATCAACCCCGTCGTCACCGCGAGCGCGGTGGTGAAGACATACATGGCGAGCGTCTTCACCCCGATGCTGCCGAGCCGTTTCGGATCGGCGAGCGCCGCGACCCCCGATGCGATGGTCAGGAAGACCAAAGGCACGACGAGCATGCGGATGAGCCGCACGAAGATTTCGCCGATCCAGCCGATCGCCGTCGCGCCCTCGCCCCAGAGCAGCCCGACGACCGCGCCGACGACGAGCGCCGCGAGGATGCGTTTCCACAGCGCGATCCCGAACCAGACGCCGAAGGCGCGGCCCACAGGGCCGGGCGCCGAGGTGGCGGGTTCGGGGGCGGCGGGTTTCGGCGCGGCGTCGGTCATAATGTCCTCTCGTGCCGTCGGACGTCAGAAACGCTTGCTGATCGAGGCGTAGAACTGACGGCCGCGGTTGCTGTACAGATCCCCGATATACCCATAGGTCTGATCGGCGAGCGGCGCCAGTTCGTTGAAAAGATTGCGAACCCCGACACGGAAGCGCGTGTCCTCGAGCAGGCCTTCCTCGGCCTCATATTGTACATAGACGCTGTGCGACAGGAAGTCGTCGACGCGGAAGCGCGTGCCGTCGGCGAGCGAGGCCGAGGTGTCGCTGACCGGGCCCACGTAAGAAGCGAACCAGCCCGCGCCCCAGCCCTTGTAGCGCCAGCTGAGGCTCGCCGAACCGCGCCATTTCGGGCGGCCATTCTCCTCGATCAGGTCGGCGGCGCCGGTGACGTTGATCGTCGGATCGATCTCGCCCGAGGCCTGCGCGTCGAGCAGGCTCTGCTGCAATGCGCCCGGCACCTGGAAGAATTCGAGCAGCCGCGCGGCGTTGAGGCGCAGGCTGAAATCGCCGAACCCGGTGTCGCGGACATTGTAATAGAGGCCGAAATCGATCCCGCGGACGTTGCGCGGGCTAAGGTTGGTGTAGTTGTCGATCACCTGGATCACGTCGCCGACCGGGTCGAGCCCGGTGCCGTCGAAGAGCAGGATCTGCTCGGGGGTCGGGTCGGCGCGCTCGACGAACGGGTTCGACGAGCCTTGGAGGCGGAGCAGATAGTCGAGGATCAGCGCGTTCGAATCGCCGAACAGGCCGATAACGTTCTTCTGGCGGATTTCCCAATAGTCGGTGGTGAAGGTCAGCCGCCCCGCCGCGCCCAGGTCGAGCTGGAAGGTCGCGCCGAGCGAGAGATTCTCGGCGGTCTCGGGCTCGAGGTCGCGGCTGCCCGAGCGGTTGCTGACGATGCCCTGGCTGCGCGTGCAGGCGTCGAAATTGGCTATGCGCCCGGCGCGCGCGTCGGCCTCGCAGCGGATCCAGTCGGTGCGCGTGTTCGACCGCTGGATGCCGTTCTCGAACAGCTGCGGCAGGTTCGGGGCGCGGAAGCTCTGCGACCATGAGCCGCGCAGCTGCAGGTTGGGCACCGGATACCAGCTGAGCGCGACCTTGGGCTTCGCAACCGAGCCGAAGCCCTGATAGGATTCGGCGCGCCCCGCGAGCTGCAGGTCGAGCGAGTGGATCAGCGGCACATCCATCTCGGGCGACACCAGCGGTACCGCGAATTCGAGATAGCCCGAAAAGACGTCGCGCGATCCTTGGCTGTCGGGGGTCGGGCTGGCGCCGAGCGTGTCGCTGCCGTTCGACGAGCCGTCGAGCGCGGTGAAGAAGAGCGTGCCGTCGAGCCGGTCGTCGCGATCGTCCCTGAAGGTCTCATGGCGGAACTCGACCCCCGCAGCGAGTCCGACGCGGCCGCCGGGCAGGGTGAAGAGGTCGTTCTTGCTGATCTTGAAATCGGCGAGATAGAGTTCGGTCGAACTGGTGCGGCCGATATCGACCATGAAGCCGTCGATCACGCTCTGCGGATTGGGGGTCGAATCCAGCGTCCCCGGATTGGCCGGATCGCCGCCGTTGAAGGGGTTGTACGCGCTCGAGTCGGTGCGCGACAGCGCCTCCTGGAACAGGGTCAGCGACACGGTGCGCATGCTGTCGGTCGTCTTCGCCTTCGAATAGAGCGCCGCGGTGTCGAAATCGAAGCCGAGCAATTCGCCGCGGAAGCCCGCAAGGAAGCGCGTCGTGTCGTTCTTGACGTCGACGACCAGCGGCCCCGCATCGACCGGGCGATAGTCGATTAGCTCGATCGGCACGCCGCTGGTCGCCACGCCGGTCAGGCCGGGGATGCGGTTGGGGCTGCCGACGGGGCCGAAGGGGTTCCAATAGCCGTTGGCGGGGACGATCAGCCGCTGGCTGGCGAGGTTGGTTTCCTGCTCGCGCACCGAGCGAAACTTGGCGTGGTACCAGCCCGCCTCGGCATAGAATTCGAGCCCCGAGTCGAACTCGTGGTTGAGGAAACCGAACAGGTTGAAGCGGTTGTTGCGCCCGAGCACGGTGCGCGGGTCGTTGATGTCGTATTTCAGATTATTGTCGGTCGACGCGGTCGACAGCGAGCTGTTGTCCCAGCAGGTGCCGGCATATTGGGTCGCCGCGATGCAGCCTTCGTTGGTGTCGGGCTGGATGTGGAAAATGCCGCTGGTGGTCAGCGTCACGCCGTTGATCTGCGCCGCGGTGGTCGAGCGCGCGAAGCTGTTCGTCAGCCGCTGGAACTCGCCCCAGATGCTGTCGACCGATGTGTTGTCGAAATCTGTATCGCCCTCGAACGGGGTGCCGACGACGAGCGGGCGGAGGTCGGCCGAGCGCGAATTGGGCCGCTCGCGCGCGTAGAGCGGGTCGCGGTGGTTGAACGATCCGAACAGCGAGATGTTGGTCTTGCCGTCGTTGAAGCTGTGTCCGGCCTCGAACGACAGCTCATATTCCTGCTGGTCGCTGTCGTCGGTCATGCTGTATTCGCCGCTGACGCGCAGGCCTTTGAAATTATCCTTGAGCACGGTGTTGATCACGCCCGCGACCGCATCCGAGCCATAGATGGCGGCGGCACCGTCGAGCAGCACCTCGACCCGGCGCACCCCGAGCACGGGGATGGCGTTGGTGTTGACGCTCTGCACCGGCACCAGATTCTCGGCCTGCGTGCCCGGATGGAGCACCATGCGGCGGCCGTTCAGCAGCACCAGCGTGTTGCCGGTGCCCAGCGCGCGCAGGTTGATCGACGCGACGTCGCCGCGCGCGTCGTTGATCCCGCCGGCGTCGCGGCTTTCGTTGAAGGCGACGTCGCCCGCCTGCGGGATCGCGCGGAACAATTCGTCGCCGCTGGTCGCGGCGATCGCGTCTATATCCTGCTCGCCGAGCACGGTGACGGGCAGCGAGCCCGCGACGTCGGCGCCCTTGATCTGCGAGCCGATGACGACGATGTCCTCGCCGCCCTGCGTCTCGACCTGCGGTGCTGTTTCCTGCGCCATCGCGGCGCCGGCGCTGGCGATGAGCGAAATGCCGCCCATCAGGCTGGTGAAACGAAAACCCCTTTTCATTACTGCGACCCCTTCCCTGGGTTGAATCGAAACGCGGCGGCGATCGAATCGCCGTTCATCGGCCGATGCCGCGCGCTGGCTGTCGATGTCGATTGCAGCCGCGCCCTCCGCACGGCGCCGCCGAGGCGTCCTGTTGCCCGCATATGTCGACCCGATCCCCTGAGGTCGGAGCCGGCCTTGCGCCGGTATCCGCCTCTTTGCAGGGGAGAATATCGCGCGGACCCCGGACGCGAAGCCCTCATTGCTTGGCCGGCCCATAGGCCATGGTTATGGGATCAGCGAAAATCCTTGGGGTTGATGGCGTGGCGCGCGAGCTTGTCGTAGAGCGTCTTGCGGGGGACGCCGAGCAGCGCCATCGCCGCGGGAATGTCGCCCTTCGCCGCGGCGAGCGTATCGCGCAGGATCGTCGCCTCGAAGCGCGCCATACGCTCGGCGAGGCTCATGTCGGGGGCGAGCGCGCTGCGGCCGGGGTCCGAGGGCAGGTCGAGCACGACGCTGTAGGCGAAATTCTTGAGCTCGCGGACATTGCCCGGCCAATCGTGTTCGACGAGATGGCGGCGCACCGCATCGTCGATGCGGAAACCCTGTGCCCCCATCTTCGCTGCCGCCTCGTCGAGGAAATAGGCGAAGGTCTGCGGAATGTCCGAGCGGCGTTCGCGCAGCGGGGGGATGCGCAGCTTCACGACGTGGAGGCGGTAATAGAGGTCTTCGCGGAAATCGCCCGCGCGCACCGCGTCCATCAGGTCGGTCTTGGTCGCCGCGACGACGCGGAGATCGACGGGCTCGGGCGCCGATGCGCCGACCGGCTGGACCTCGCGCTCCTCGATCACGCGCAGCAGCTTGGCCTGCACCGCGGGGTGCATCGTGTCGATCTCGTCGAGGAACAGCGTGCCGCGATGTGCGCTGCGGATGCGCCCCGCCTGGCCGAGCTTGCCGCTCGTGCGGTCGATCAGGTCGCTGCCGAACAGCTCGGCCTCGCCGAGCTCGTGCGGCAGCGCGGCGCAATTGACCGCGACGAGCGAGGCGGCGCTGCGCCGGCTCTGGCGGTGGAGCATATGCGCGACCAGCTCCTTGCCGGTCCCCGTCTCGCCCTCGACCAGCACGTCGATGTCGGCTTGGGCCAATTGGGCGATCGTCTCGCGCAGCCGCTCCATCGCCGGGCTTTCACCGATCAGCGGGCTGTCGATCGCGGCGGCGGCGGCGCTGAGGCGGCGGTTGTCGAGGATCAGCGCGCGGTGCGCGAGCGCGCGGCGGACGACGCCGACGAGATGGTCGGCGGCGAAGGGCTTGGCGAGGAAGTCGAATGCGCCGTCGTGGAGCGCGCGCACCGCCATCGTCACATCGGCGTGGCCGGTGATCAGCACCACCGGGATGTCGGGATCGATGGCGTGGATCGCGGCGCGCAGCTCGAGCCCGTCCATGCCCGGCATGCGGATGTCGGTGACGACGATGCCGGGGAAGTCGGGCGCGATGCGCGGCAGCACGCTCGCGGCGTCGGCGAAGGCCTCGACCGCCAGCCCCGCGAGGTCGAGCGTCTGGACGTTCGCCGCGCGCAGGCTGGCATCGTCGTCGACGAAGAGGATCGTCTGGCTGTCGGTGAAGAAGCTCATGCCGCGCGCAACGTCAGGCGGAAACCGGCGCCGCCGAGCGGCGACGGGATGAGGGTCAGCGACCCGCCGAATTCGGCCATGATGTCGCTTGCGATCGCGAGGCCGAGCCCGAGCCCGTCGGGTCGGCCGGTGACGAAGGGGGTGAAGAGCTGGGGCACCAGTTCGGCGGCGACGCCGGGGCCGTTGTCGATGACGTCGATGAGGATCGGGCCCTCGCCATGCGCGTGGAGCACGACGCGGGGTTCGGCGGCGCCCTGCACCGCGTCGGCGGCATTTTGCAACAGGTTGACGAGCACCTGTTCGAGCCGGACGCGGTCGGCGTGGACGCTGGCAGCCGGGTTCTCGGCGGTGACGTCGAGCGCGATCCCCGCGGCGCGAAGGCGGTCGCCGATAAGCAGCAGGGTGCCGTCGATCGCCGACTGCAGCGGCACCGGGCCAAGCGGCGCGGGCGCGCGGCGCGCGAAATTGCGGAGCTCGCCGGTGATCGCGCCGACGCGCGCGGTGAGCTCGACGATATGGCCGAGGTTGCCACGCGCCGCGTCGCCCTGTTCGCGGTCGAGATAGGCGAGGGCGTTTTCGGCGAAGCTGCGGATCGCGGCGACCGGCTGGTTGATCTCGTGCGCGACCCCCGCGGTGATCTGGCCGATCGAACCGAGCCGGCTCGCCTGCGCCAGCTCCTCGCGCGCGGCGCGGTAGCGGCGGTCGGCCTCGGCCTGGCGTTCGGACGCCTGCTGGAGCCCGGCATTGGCCTCGCGCAATTCCTGCGTGCGCGCGGCAACCTCATGCTCGAGCGCCTCATGCGCGGCCTGGCGCAGCGCCTGCCGCTCGACGATGCGCAGCAGCATGACGATCGCCGCGCCGACGAGGATCAGCAGGATCAGGAAGATCACGCGCGCGGTCGCATTGGCGCTGCTGCGCGCGGGCGCGGTCGGCTGGAGGATGCGCAGCCGGCTGCCGGGCAGCGACACCGCTTCGCTCGCGCGCGCATAATCGCCGCCGATCGCGAGCGGCGCCAGCGCCGCGTCTCCATAGCTGCGCGTCGCCTGCAGCTCCTTCTGCGTCGCCGGCGAAATCGGGCCGAAGGAACGGAAGCGCAAGCCGGGGCGGCTGGTCATGACGACGATCCCCGCCGGGTCGGTGACGAGCGTGGTCGCGGGCGAGTCGGCCCATTTGGCCTCGAGCTTGTCGAACTCGACCTTGACTACGATCACCCCGAGCGCGCGCCCGCCGGCGTCGACGCGCCGTGCGAGGAAGAGGCCCGGGCGCCCGCTGACGGTGCCGAGCGCGAACAGCTCGGCCTCGCCCTTCGCCATCGCGCCGCGGAAATAGGGCCGGAAGCGATAGTCCTGCCCGACGAAGCTGGTCGCCGCGCGCCAGTTACTCGCGGCGATCGTCCGGCCGCCGGCGTCGATGACATAGATCACCGCGGCGTCGGTGCGCGCCGCAAGCTGTTCGAGTTCGCGGTCGAGCCGCCGCGACGCGGCGTCGCTCTTGTCGGCGAGCCCCGCGCGTACGTCGGGAAATTCGCTGAGCACGCGTGGCAGCAGGCGGAATTTCTGCAGCTCGCTTTCGAGCAGGCTGGCGTGCGCGCGGGCGTTCTGCCGTGCCTCGCCCTCGGCTGCGGTGCCTGCGCTCTGTGCTGCCCAGCCCGACAGGCCGAGCGCCGCGGCGAGCAGGATCAGCGCGCCGACGACACACGCGAGGATCAGCCGCCGCCGGTCCAGCCGGTGCCCTACGGGGCGCGAATCACCATCGTCGGTCATGTGCGGATTATCGCACAAGTTCTTAAGAATGCATGCGGAAAATCGCACAAAATCGGCTAAAAGCGTCACGGTCTTCTGAATTTACCAATCAAAAACAGAAATTTAACTCGTTTATCATCGACGCTTGGCCCGGCAATGGTGCCGGACCTAAACTTGGGAAAGCAACGGCGAAAGGCCGTGCTCGGGAGGAAGTCTAAGTGGCTGTCATTGCAATCGACAGGGCCGAACCGGCGCCGGCGGGGCCGAAGCCCTTCTATGCACAGCTCTATGTCCAGGTGCTCGCCGCGATCCTGCTCGGCGTGATCATCGGCCATGTCTGGCCCGAGACCGGCGAGGCACTGAAGCCGCTCGGCGACGCCTTCATCAAGCTGGTGAAGATGATCATCGCCCCGGTGATCTTCCTGACCTTGGTCACCGGCATTGCGGGCATGACCGAACTCCGGTCGGTCGGCCGCGTCGCGGGCAAGGCCTTCGCCTATTTCCTCTTCTTCTCGACGCTGGCGCTGATCGTCGGGCTGATCGTCGCCAACACGGTCCAGCCGGGCGCGGGAATGAACGTCGATCCCGCCACCCTCGATACGTCGGGGGTCACCGGCTATGTCGAAAAGGCGCAGCACAGCAGCATCGTCGAATTCCTGATGGCGATCATCCCGACGACGATGGTTTCGGCGCTCGCGGGCGACTCGCTGCTCCAGGTGCTGTTCGTCTCGATCCTCTTCGGCATCGCGCTGTCGATGGTCGGCGAGCCCGCCGCGCCGGTGCGCGAACTGCTCGAAAAGGTCGGGCTGGTCGTGTTCCGGCTGGTGGGCATATTGATGCGCGCGGCGCCGGTCGGGGCCTTCGGCGCGATGGCCTTCACCATCGGCAAATATGGCATCGAATCGCTCGCCAATCTCGCGGGGCTGGTCGCGACCTTCTATCTGACCTCGTTGATATTCGTCGTCGTGGTGCTCGGTATCGCCGCGCGGCTCGCGGGCTTCTCGATCTTCAAGCTCATCCGCTACCTCAAGGCCGAACTGCTGCTCGTGCTCGGCACCTCCTCGTCCGAAAGCGCGCTGCCCAGCCTGATGGAGAAGATGGAGCGCGCGGGCTGCGAGAAATCGGTCGTCGGGCTCGTCGTGCCGACGGGCTACAGCTTCAACCTCGACGGCACCAACATCTATATGACCCTCGCCGCGCTGTTCATCGCGCAGGCGTGCAACGTCGACCTGTCGCTCGGCGACCAGATCGCGCTGCTGCTCGTCGCGATGATCAGCTCGAAGGGCGCGGCCGGGGTTACCGGCGCGGGCTTCATCACGCTCGCCGCGACCTTGTCGATCGTGCCGTCGGTGCCGGTCGCGGGCATGGCGCTGATCCTCGGCATCGACCGCTTCATGAGCGAGTGCCGCAGCCTCACCAATTTTATCGGCAACGCGGTCGCGACCGTGGTCGTCGCGCGCTGGGACAATGCGCTCGACCGCGACCGGCTGCGCGCGGCGCTCGACGGCGAGCCGCCGGCCAAGATCGCCGCGTCGCCAGTCGAACAGGACATGGATTAAGGGCCCAAAGGCCCGCGACAAGGGAGAAGGACAATGAGGGGTAGGACATCGGCCATGCTGCTGGCGGGCACGGCGATCAGCCTGTTCGTTTCGGCACCGGCGCTGGCGCAGGACGGCGAGACCGCCGCGCAGGCGGACGCCGCCGAAGAGGGCCAGGCCGAGGACGGCGCTGCCCAGCCCGAGATCGTCGTCGTCGGCACGCGCATCGAGGGTGCGCGCGTCACCGAGGCGCTGCCCGTCGTCGTCGTCGGCCAGGACCGGATCGACGCGATCGGCGCGGTCAGCGGCGACGAGCTGATCCGCAACATCCCGCAAATGGGCGACGTCAGCTTCAACCCCGGCAACAATGCGCAGACCAGCAACGCCGCGCGCGGCGACGTCGGCTCGGTGAACCTCCGCTCGCTCGGCGTCGGCAACACGCTGGTGCTGCTGAACGGCCGCCGCGTCGTCACCCACCCCGCCAGCCAGGGGCTGTCGGACACCGGCACGGTGCCGGTGCTGAGCTATAATTCGAACGCGATCCCGACCACCGGGCTCGAACGGCTCGAAGTGCTGCTCGACGGCGCCGCGGCGCTTTATGGCTCCGACGCGGTCGCGGGCGTGGTCAATACGGTGCTCAAGGACGATTACGACGGCCTCCGCCTCCAGGCGCAATATGGCGGTGCCGAGGGCACGCACCTCACCGAATTCCAGGGCAATATCCTCGCGGGCAAGAGCTTCGAGCGCGGCAATATCACCGTCTCTTTCGAATATACCGACCGCAGCGCGCTGCGCGCCGAGGACCAGGATTTCACCGCCTCGGCGAATCTGCGGCCCTTCTTCGCCGACGATCCCGATTTTGCGAGCTCGCAGGTCCCCGACGCGCGCGCGACGCGCGGGGCGTGGCCGGCGCTGATGGTCCCGGTGACCGGCGGCCGCCCGCGCCGCGGCACCACCAACCTCACCACCGCGGCGGGCGCCTTCACCGTGCGCCCCACGCGGCTCGGCGGCTGCACGCTCGCGCTCACCACCGACCTCTGCCTCGTCAACACCGCGCTCGCGACCAACAATGCGTTCCGCGAACTGCGCTACGACACCGCGGTCGGTACGACGGTGATGCCCAGCGTCAAGCGCTACAACGCCTTCGCCAACGGCCATTACGACCTGACCGACAACCTCACCTTGTTCGGCGAGTTCGGCTATTACCGCTCGGACACGGTGCGCATCCAGCCGCCGGTGATCAACCTCAACCAAATCTGGATCCCCGCGACCAACTATTACAACCCCTTCGGCCCGGTCGGCAGCCCGAACCGCCTGCCGGGGCTGACCAATGTACCGAACGAAGGCCTGCCCGTGCTGCTCACCACCTATCGCTTCGTCGATACCGGGCCGCAGACGGTCAAGGTCAGCAGCGAGCAGATCCGCGGGCTTCTGGGCGTGCGCGGCGAGGCGGCGGGGTTCAAATGGGACAGCGCCTTCGTCTATTCCGAAGCCTCGGCGGTCGATTCGAGCGTCGCGGTGCGCAGCTCGGCGCTGCAGCAGAGCCTCGCGCTCGCGACCCCCGACGCGTATAACCCGTTCAACGGCGGCTGCATCGATACGCTCAGCTTCGGCGACTGTACGCCGAGCTCGCAGGTGGCGATCGACGCGATCACCTTCGATCTCAAGCGCCGGTCGAAGACGACGCTGACGATGGGCGACTTCCGCGCCTCGCGCCCCGACCTGTTCAAGCTGCCCGGCGGCGAGGTCGGTATGGCCTTCGGCGTCGAGGTGCGGCGCGAGACGCAGCGCGACGACCGCGATGCCGCGGTCGACGGGTCGAGCCCCTTCGTCGATGCGGTCACCGGCGCGGTGACGATCAGCGATGCCGCGGCGGTCAGCGACAATCCCGACACCTATGGCAAGCGCACCGTCGCCGCGGCCTATGCCGAACTCGCGGTGCCGGTCGTGTCGGAGGAAATGGGCGTGCCGCTGATGCGCCGCTTCGACGTCCAGCTCGCGGGGCGCTACGAACATTATAGCGACTTCGGCAGCGTCGCGCGGCCCAAGGTCGCCGCCGCATGGGACATGTTCGACGGGCTGCGCCTGCGCGGCTCCTTCTCGCAGGGCTTCCGCGCGCCGAACCTCGAACAGGTGAATGCGGTCGAATATGCCCGCCTCGCGACCAGCCAGGATTTCCTGCGCTGCGAGGTCGACCTCCGCGCCGGGCGCATCGCCAATTTCAACGCCTGCGGCAACAATGTCGGCTATTCGCGCCGCGTGTCGGGCAACCCCGATCTGAAGCCCGAGAAGTCGACCAACTATAACCTCGGCGCGGTGTTCGAGCCGAGCTTCCTGCAGGGCGACCTCGGGCGCGTGACCTTCACCGTCGACTATTGGTCGATTCGGCAAAAGGGCATCGTCGGCATTCTCGGCAACGACACCGCGATCGCGCTCGACTATCTGGCGCGGCTGAACGGCTCGTCGAACCCCAATGTCATCCGCGACGCCGCCAATGCCGAC
Source organism: Sphingopyxis sp. QXT-31 (assembly GCF_001984035.1). NCBI lineage: Bacteria > Pseudomonadati > Pseudomonadota > Alphaproteobacteria > Sphingomonadales > Sphingopyxidaceae > Sphingopyxis > Sphingopyxis sp. QXT-31. The sequence continues at coordinate 3,805,300 of NZ_CP019449.1, forward strand.
GATATCGCGGCTTTCGCCGGGACCGGCATCGCCCCGGTCGGGCGGATTACCACCGTGCGCGACCAGTTCATCAACCTGCAGCCGCAGACCGTGCGCGGGCTCGACTTCGCTTTCTACTGGCAGTCGCCCAAGACCGGAATCGGCAAGTTCGACCTGGCGATCAACGCCTCGCGCCTGCTCAAATTCTCGCGCGATCCGGGCCCGGCGGTCGATGCGCTGGTCGAGGCGCGCGAGGCGGGCGACATCAACCCCGCGACCCCGCTGCCCGAAACGCAGAATCTGATCGAGGCGAACGGCCGGCCCAAATGGCGCGGCACCGCGTCGCTGACCTGGTCGCTCGGGCAGTTCCAGATCGGCGCCTTTGGCCGCTACACCGGCGCGGTCGACGAGACCGGCTTCGTCGACCTGAACGGAAATCCGTGGCGCGTGAAGTCGCAGTTCACCGCGAACCTCTATGCGCAGGTGCGCATCCGCGACGCGGCCGGGCTCGGCGGCACCATGCGCTGGCGCGTCGGGGTGCGCAATATCGCCGACAAGAAACCGCCGTTGACCTCCGAGGGCTATCTAGGGTCACTCTACAGCCCCTATGGGCGCTACTGGTACACCTCGGTCACCACGGAGTTCTGATATGCGATACGGGCACGGCATCTGGTCGATCATCGGCTCCGCCGCGCTCGTCGTCGCGCCGGCGGCAGCGGCAAAGGAGAGCGCGCCCGCGCCGACCGCCGCCGGCGCGGCGACCCCCGTCGCCGGGAAAAAGGCCGCGCCGCCGCGGATCCTGTTTATCGGCAACAGCTTCACCCAGGGCGCGCATTCGGCGGCGCGCAACTGGCGCGCGGGCAGCGTCACCGACCTCAACAAGGCGGGCTATGGCGGCGTGCCCGCGCTGTTCAAGCTCTTCGCCGAGCAGGCCGGGCTCGATTACGACGTCAGCCTCGAGACGCAGGGCGGCAAGTCGCTGGGGTTCCATTATGACGAGCGGCGCCAGCTGTTCGACCGGCCGTGGGACATCGTCGTGCTGCAGGAGTTCAGCACGCTCAATCGCGAGAAGCCGGGCGATCCCGCCGAGTATATGATGAACGTCGCGCGGCTGACCAAGCTCTTCACCGCGCAGAATCCCGCGGTCGACATCCGCCTCGCCGCGACGTGGAGCCGCGCCGACCAGGCCTATCAGCCCAAGGGGCCGTGGTACGGCAAGCCGGTGGGCGCGATGGCCGAGGATCTGCGCGCCGCCGCCGACCGCGCGCGCGCCGCCAATCCGGCGGTCAAGGGCATCATCCCCGTCGGGCAGGCGTGGAACCGCGCGATGGCGACGGGGGTCGCCGACGCGAACCCCTATGACGGCATCGCCTATGGCCAGCTCGATCTGTGGGCGTACGACCATTATCACGGCAGCGTCGCGGGCTATTATCTCTCGGCGCTGGTGACCTTCGGCGCGATCACCGGGATCGACCCGACGGTGCTGGGGTCGAAGGAGAAGGGCGCCGACGAACTCGGGCTTTCGGACGCGCAGGCCGAGGCGCTGCAGAAGGTGGCAAGCGATACGCTGAAGGCAGCGTAGGGCGGCCGGTTTCGGGCGGAAGCGGACAAACCGCGCTATAAAACCCGTTCGTGTCGAGCGAAGTCGAGACACGTGAAGGCTGGCGCGCCCCAAGCGTGTCTCGACTTCGCTCGACACGAACGGAAATAGAGGACCGCCTGGAAACCACCCCAAACCGAACCTCCACACCCCCCACCCAATCCCCATTGACCTCCGCCGAAAACGATATAAATATGATATCATCTTTATATCGAGTGATTCGGAGGGAAATATGGTCGATACGGGAACGCCCGCACTGAACCGCAGCCGCGAGGGGCGCGCGAGCACGCAGAGCGGTTATCTGATGCTCTTCATCTGGCTGCTGTTGCTTGCGGCCGCGCTCTGGGCGGGGATCAGCAACGGCAATGCCGAGGTCATGGTCGCTTGGAAATGGATCGTCGTCGTAGTCTCGGCGGTCGTCGGCACGCTGATCCTCTGCGGCTTCTATCTCATCAACCCCAATGAGGCGGCGGCGATCCAGCTGTTCGGCGCGTACAAGGGCACCGACCGCGAGGAGGGGCTGCGCTGGGTGTTGCCGTGGCTGACGCGCAAGAAGATCGCGGTGCGCGCGAACAACGTCATCTCGGAGAAGATCAAGGTCAACGATTTGCGCGGCAACCCGATCGAGATGGCGGCACAGGTGGTGTGGCGCGTCACCGATACCGCGCAGGCGCTGTTCGACGTAGACGATTACAAGGAGTTCGTGATGGCGCAGATCGAGGCCGCGGTGCGGTCGATCGGCTCGCGCTATCCCTATGACGACATCGAGCATCAGGAAGTGACGCTGCGCGGAAATCACGACGAGGTCGGGGTCGAGCTGCGCAAGGCGCTGATCGAGCGGCTCGACGTCGCGGGGATCACCGTCGACGAATGCGGCCTCACGCACCTTGCCTATGCGCAGGAGATCGCCGGCGCGATGCTCCGCCGCCAGCAGGCCGAAGCCGTCATCTCGGCGCGCAAGAAGCTGGTCGAGGGCGCGGTGACGATGGTCGAGATGGCGCTCAACCAATTGTCCGAAAAGGGCGTCGTCGAGCTCGACGACGAGCGCAAGGCGGCGATGGTGTCGAACCTTATGGTCGTGCTGTGCGGTGAACGCGACACCCAGCCCGTCGTCAACGCCGGCTCGCTCTACTGAGCCCCGGACCGGAAAACACCGATGCCTGCGTCCGCCAAAAAAGCCTTCGCGCTCCGCCTCGACCCCGCGCTCTATGCCGCGGTCGAGCGGATCGCGGCGGCCGAGCTGCGCAGCGCCAATGCGGAGATCGAGGTGCTGCTGCGCGAGGCGCTGGCGCGGCGCGGGGTGAACATCAAACCGCCGGTGCCCGCGAAACGCGGCCGCCCGCCCAAGGAGAGCTGAGATGCTGCATCTGTTGACGGACAACCGCCCCTGGTTCCGGCCCCGGAGCCGCGGCTACGTCACCGGCCTGCCGATCGCCTGGCAGGGCTGGCTGGTGATCGCGCTGCATATCGCGCTCATAACCGGGGTCGCGGTGCTCCTCGCCGAGCGGCCGCTGCCGATGACGATCTTCGTGATCCTCGCGGGGCTCGCGCCGCTGCCGATCTACCGCGCGCGGACCGAGGGCGGGTGGAAATGGCGGTAAAACACTATCGTCACCCCGGGCTTGACCCGGGGTCCCGCTGTCCAGCATCGACGAAGAAGCGGGACCCCGGATCAAGTCCGGGGTGACGAGTGAAGCGAAACAGGCTTTTCCACCGCTAGCCCCTCACCCCCGCTTGCCCCACCACGGGTAGACGGTTAAGGCCGATCCCCATGTCCGCCGAGCCAGCCCCCGTCCGCATCGCCCCCTCGATCCTCAGCGCAGACTTCGCCAGGCTCGGCGAGGAAGTGCGCGCGATCGAGGCGGCGGGGGCCGACTGGGTGCATATCGACGTGATGGACGGCCATTTTGTGCCGAACCTCACCATAGGCCCGATGGTGGTGAAGGCGCTGCGCCCGCACTCCACGCTGCCGTTCGACGTCCATCTGATGATCAGCCCCGTCGACCATTTCCTCGATGCCTTCGCCGCGGCGGGGGCCGACATCATCACCGTCCATCCCGAGGCGGGGCCGCACATCCACCGCAGCGTCCAGCACATCAAGTCGCTCGGCAAGCAGGCGGGCGTCTCGCTCAACCCCGCGACCCCGGCGAAGATGCTTGATTATCTGATCGACGACATCGACCTGGTGCTGATCATGAGCGTCAACCCCGGCTTCGGCGGTCAGAGCTTCATCTCGAGCCAGCTTCGCAAGATCGAAGCAGTCAGGAAGATGATCGACAAGTCGGGCCGCGACATCCGGCTCGAGGTCGATGGCGGCATCGACGCGGGCACCGCACCGCTCGCGATTTCGGCCGGCGCCGACGTGCTCGTCGCGGGGACGGCGACCTTCAAGGGCGGTCCGCAAGCCTATGCCGACAATATCCGGCGGCTACGCGGCGCCTGATCGGTGAAGGTGCGTCCGATGACCGCCCCGACCGACGCGCCCGACATCGGCACCGACATCGACGACACGATCGAGCCGGGCAAGAGGCTGATCCGCCTGCCCGCCGAAAAGGGCCTGTCGCTCGGCGACCGCATCGCCAACCATTTCACGCGCCTGACTTGGCGCACGCCGCTCCACGCCTTCCGGCTGAAGGGGCGCTTCCCCTTGAAGCTGCTCGGCGTGCCCGACGATCCCGTGCCCGGCGACACGCGCGCGGGCACCGCGATCCGCGCCGGCCATTTCCTTCATCGCGGGTTGAAACTGCCGCTCGGCGAATGCGATTTCGCGGAGCTCAACGTGGCGCCCGCCTTTGCCGATTATCTTCACAGTTTCGCCTGGCTGCGCGACCTTGCATCGACGGGCAGCCGCGCCGACGGCGCGCCGATCGCCGAGGCGATGGTGCGGGGTTGGCTCGCGGCGCATGGCGAGACGGTGAGCGAGCCGGCGTGGCGCGCCGACAATGCCGGCTGGCGCATCCTCTATTGGGCCTTTCACGCGCCGCTGATCCTGTCGTCGAGCGACCTCATCTACCGCTCGGCGGTGCTCAACCATCTCGCGCGCGCGGCGCGCCACCTCGACCGCGTCGCCGACAAGACGCGGCCGGGCGTCGGCCAGCTCGTCGCCTGGACCGGCATCGTCGCCGCATCGCTGCTGATGCCCGGCGGCGAGCCGCGTCAGGTGTTCGGCGAGGCGGGGCTGCGCAAGGTGCTCGAGACCAGTTTCTACGCCGACGGCGGCAATATCGCGCGCTCGCCGCAGGCACAGCTCGACGCGATCATGGCGCTGGCGATGCTCGCGCGCATTTACGACATGCGCCGCATGGAGGTGCCGCCCTTCGTGCAGGAGGTGCTGACGCGCGCGGTGCCCGCGCTGCTGGGCCTCGTCCACGCCGACGGCGGCATGGGCAGCTGGCAGGGCAGCGGCGCGACCTCGGCCGACCAGATTCGCGCGATCGTCACCGCCAGCGGCGTGCGCACCCGCCCGCTCAAGCAGGCGCGCGACTGGGGTTACCAGCGGCTCGTCGCGAACAAGGTCGTGCTGCTCGCCGACGCCGCGCCGCCCCCCATTGCAAGGGTGACCGAGGCGGGCTGCGCCTCGACCTTGGCCTTCGAACTCAGCGACGGTGCCGACCGGATCATCGTCAATTGCGGCGGCGCGGCGCTCTCCGGCGCGACGATCCCCGAGGAGCTGGCGCGCGGCCTGCGCACCACCGCGGCACATTCGACGCTGACCATTGCCGACAGCAATTCGACCGCGATTCTGGCCAGCGGCGCGCTCGGCAAGGGGGTGACCGAGGTCGAGCTCGACCGCCACGAGACGCCGCAGGGCAGCCGGCTCGAGATGAGCCACGACGGCTATGTCCGCCGCCACGGGCTGATCCACCGCCGCCTCTTGATCCTGTCGCCCAACGGCCGCGAACTGCGCGGCGAGGACCAGCTGCTCCCCGCGCCGCGCAGCCGGCGCAAGGGCGACAAGCAATTCGTGCTGCGCTTCCACCTGGGCCCCATGTTGCAGGCGAGCATGACGGCGGACAAATTGGGCGCGCTGCTTCGCATCCAGGGCGGCCCCTTGTGGCAGTTCCGCACCAGCGAAGGCGCGCTCGCGGTCGAAGAGAGCCTGTGGGTCGACGGCGACGGCCGCCCGCACCCCTGCGAGCAGCTTGTCGTCACCGGCACCGCACCCGCGGGCGGGGTGAGCGTGGGGTGGATCTTCAAGCATATCGGCTGATGGCGCTTCCTTCCCCCTCGATGGGGGAAGGATACGCAGCCTTGCCGCTGAAGCGGCTAGGCGAAGTTGGATGGGGGTGATGGTGCGTCCTCAAACCTTCATCTCAGGCCGAGAGCGCACCCCCACCGCTGCGACTAACGAACAAGTTCGTAAGTCTCGCTGCCTCCCCCATCGAGGGGGAGGGGCGTATCCGGCAGCCGGCGCCCCAGGGACTGAACGCCGGTTGCGGAAAACACTTTAGAAGGCGTAGCGTGCCATGATCTGGAATACCGGACCCGCCTTTTCGCTTTCGAGTTCATATTCGTCGAAATCGCGTTCCGCCTGATCGGCCAGATTGTCGAACTTGTTGAACGCTTCGCGCTTGGCGCCGTTCAATAGGTTCGAGCCCACCGCGCGGATCGTGAACTTCTTGCCGAAGCGTTTTTCGACGAAGATTTCGAGGTCGGCGCCATAGCTGGTGCGAATTTCCTCGCCGATTACGCGGTCGAACGCTGCGCCCTGCTTGCGGTGGGTCGCACCGAAAGCGACACCCCATGACGGAATGTCCTGGATGAAGCCGATGTTGTAGACATAGTCCGACTGGCCGTTGAAGCGGCGCTTGCCCGCGAAATCGGTAATCTCGCTGTCGAGCCAGGATATGTTGCCGAAGATGCCGGTGTCGGGCAGGCCCAGGAAGCCGAGGTCGGTCGAAAGGTCGAACTCGACACCATAGACCTTGCCGTCGCCGACATTCTGCGGCTGGTAGATGAAGGTCAGTTCGTCGTCGTCGGGATCGTTCGGATCGCCAAGGTCGGTTTCCGAACCCAGTTCGCCGGTGTTGGTGAGTTCGATCAGATCCTTCACGTCGCGGTAGAAGAAATTGACGCCCACCACGCCGGTCCGGCCGATGCGGCGTTCATATCCCACATCGACGCCCCATGCGGTTTCGGGATCGAGCTGCGGATTGCCGAGGAAGTCGTTGTCGGCAACCTCTTCCTCCAGCAGCGCCGGCGAGACGAAGTTGAAATCGGGGCGACGGTTGGTCCGCGCCACCGATGCGGTGATGCGGTCGCGCGCGGTCAAGTCGAACTTTACCGACGCCGACGGCAGCAGCTTTTCATATTTCTTGTCCTGCGCCAGGATATCGTCGGGATCGCTGAAATCGACGACGTCGAGCTTGGTCGTTTCATAGCGGACGCCGGCTTCCCATGTCAGGCCGCCCGACTTGCCCTGCACCAGCGCAAAGCCGTCGAGGCGCCGTTCCTTGAGCCGGCTGAGCGACACATCTTCGGGGTCGGCCGGAAAGGGTGCCACCAGATCGTCGGGATTGTCGACGAACTGGTCATAATCGTCCTCGAGGCCCGGAAACTCGTCGCCGTCCTCGAACGCTAGGATCGACATGTTGCGCTTCTTGTTCTGATAATAGCCGCCGACGACGAGCTGGATGTCGTTGCCGAGTTCGAACTCATGCTCGAGCTTGGTCGTGAATTCCTTGTCGGTGGCGTCGGTCGCGGTGAACGCCTGTTCGAACTCGGGATCGTCGCCCTCGTCGTTGAATGCGATCTCGTTCTCGGTTTCGCGCTGCTTGTCGTCGAAGCGGGCATAACCGACGCGCAGCGTGGTTTCGCCGAGCGACCAGCGATGCTTGATCCGCGCGTCGAGGCTGTAATTTTCCTGGTCGATATTGTTGATATTGCTGTTGTCGCTTGCCAGCAGGCCGTCCGGCAGCGGGCCGGTTTCCGCGGTTTCGTCTTCATATTCGAAGCTGCGCTCGGTCTCAGTGCGGTCGGTGCGCACATAGAAGCCGCCGATGCGGAAATCGGTGGTGTCGCCCTCGATCTCATAGGTCGCGTTGGCCGAATAATCCTTGCCGTCGCGGGTATCGCTCTGGACTTCGCGATTGTCGAACTCGTCGGCCGCGAAATTCGGGTCGTTCTCGGGCGAGTCGCCATAGCGCAGCGACAATTTCTTCTTGGGGTTGTGGCGTCCCTGAAGGTTGACGCCGACGAGCAGGCGGCCCGGGCCGACCGCGCCGCCATAGACGGCGCCCAGGCTGGGCTCGAGTTCCTCATCGTCGAAATAGAGCGCGCCCGCGCGGACATAGCCGCCATCGAGCTCGTACCCGTCACGCAGCTGGATGTTGATCGTGCCCGCGACGGCGTCGCCGGTGCGGCGCGCCGACGAGGAACGGACGATCTCGACGCGGTCGATCAGTTCGGCGGGGATGCGGTCGAGGAAGAAGCTGCGGTCGTCCTGGCCGCCCGGAACGCGCTCGCCGTCGATCAGGATCTGCGTATAGCCCGGCGGCAGGCCGCGCAGGCGCGCGCCGTCGCTTTCGATGACGTCCGACAGGAAGGTTACCGACGGCACGCGCTTCAGCGCGTCGCCCGCGGTCAGCGGCTCGAAGCGCTGGAAGAATTCGCTGTCGTAGGAGAGCACGGGCTCGGCCTCGTCGCTGCGGTTGCGGTAACCGACGCTGCCGAGGACGACGATCTCTTCCGAGGTGGTGATCGGGCCATCGCCGCGATCATCCTCGGCAACGGGGATCGGTGCGTCCTGCGCGGCGGCGGGCACCGAGATCATCGCGGTCGCGAGCGCGAATACGGCGGCGGATTGCAGGCTGAAGCTACGAATCATGATGGACAGACCCCCTTTGTGGTTGCCGGGCGTCTAGGGGCGGTCTGTGACAGTTTGCGGCGACAAGAATGACGCTTCGATGACCGTTAAATGACGGAAATATTGTGGGATTGACGCCGCGTCGCTTTGCTGGGAGGGCGCGCGGCCAATCGCGGACGGCGCGTCTGGAACGAGGGAAATCGCCATGGTCGCACGGGGCAGGAACAAGCTGTTGATTTCGCTGGCGCTCGGCGCCGCGGCGATGGCCTCGGCGTCCGCCTTCGCCGACGATCCCGCGACCACCGCCTTTCCCATCGTCACGCTCACCGAGGACGCCCAGCCCATCCCGCGTTCGGCGGGGCTGCCCTATGCGCCCCGAAATCTCGCCGACCGCATCGTGCTGACCGCGGGCGCCGACACCGCGCGCGAAATGGCGGTCGCGTTCCGCACCGACACCGCGCAGGCGACGGCGGAGGCCGAGATCGCGCTGTCGGTCGACGGACCGACGCTCGGCGAAAAGGCGAAGCGCGTCACCGGCAAATCGATGCCCGTCGACAGCAGCTATGGCCGCGCGCTCTATCACCAGGTCCGCTTCGAGGGTCTGACCCCCGACACTGTGTACAACTACCGCGTCAAGGGCGCGGCGGGCTGGAGCGAATGGTATCAGTTTCGCACCGCCGCTGCCGAGGACAAGCCCTTCCGATTCCTTTATCTGGGCGATATCCAGAACGGCATTTTGACCTATGCCAGCCGCGTGATCCGCCAGGCTTTCCACGCCAATGGCGACATCCGCCTCGTCGTCCACGCCGGCGACCTCGTCGGCCAGCGCGACGATCTCGACCATGACGATGAATGGGGCGAGTGGAACCAGGCGGGCGGCTATAATTATGCGATCGTCCCGCAGCTGCCCGCGACGGGCAACCACGAATATGTCGACACCCTCAAGCCCGACGGCAGCGAAAGCCGTCGCCTCGGCCCCTATTTTCCCGCACAGTTCGCGCTGCCCAAGAACGGCGTGAAGCCGGTCGAGGCGACCACCTATTATGTCGATTATCAGGGCGTGCGCTTCATCATCCTCGACGGCACCGCCGCGATCGACCTGGGATCGATGCAGGCGCAGACCGACTGGCTCGACAAGACGCTCGCCTCGTCGAAGGCGAACTGGAACGTCGTCCTCTTCCACCAGCCGGTCTTCACCTGCGCGCGCCCGAACGACACGCCCGAGATCAAGGCGGCATGGAAGCCGGTGTTCGAGAAGCGCAAGGTCGACCTGGTGCTGCAGGGCCACGACCATTGCTACAGCCGCCTGACCGCCGAGGCCGGCCGCGAGGCGAGCGCCAAGGCGCGCGCCGACGGCACGATCCAGGGCCCGGTCTATCTGGTGTCGGTGACGGGGTCGAAGATGTACCGCCTCAACGACCGCACGCCGTGGCAGCCCGACAAGGTCGCCGAGGCGACCGAACTCTACCAGATCGTCGACGTCGAGCCGAAGACGATCAGGTTCCGCACCTTCACCGCGTCGGGCAAGCTCTACGACGGTTTCGACCTCACACGCACCGACCAGGGCAATCGCCTGTCCGAACTCGCCGAACCCACACTTGCCACGCGCCGCTGTTCGGGTGAAATCGGCCCCGACGGCGGGGCCTGCGTCGCATCGGGGAAATGACATGACCAAGACCGTGAAACTTTTCGCCGCGCTCGGCCTCGCCACGGCGCTCGCCGGCTGCGCTGCCAAGGAGCCCGTCTTCTTCGGGCTGCCGCCGGTCCCGGTTACCGCGAGCGGCGAGACCGACCCGGTCGGCACCGGCCGCGCCGACGCCGCCGACGATCCGGCGATCTGGGTCGATCCCGCCAATCCGAACCGTGCGCTGATCATCGCGACCGACAAGAAGGCGGGCATCCACGTCTATGACCTCGCCGGCAAGGACATCGCCTTCATCAAGGGCGGGCTCGTCAACAATGTCGACGTCGTCGGCAATATTGTCGCGGCGAGCGACCGCAACGATGGCGTCAACGCGCATATCGCGCTCTTCCGCCTCGACCCCGACAAGCCGTCGCTGACCCCGATCGGCCGCGCCGCGGCGGGGACGGGCGAGGCCTATGGCTTCTGCCTCAAGAAGACCGCGCCGGGCGAGCCGCTGGTCGCGGCGCTGATCATCAAGGACGGCACGGTGCGCGTCGGCCCGCTGACGATCGACGGCGCCGCGCCGACCTTCACCACCGACTGGGAAGCCAAGGTGCCGACGCAGGCCGAAGGCTGCGTCTTCGACGGCGACACGCTGTACGTCGGCGAGGAAGACGCCGGCATCTGGAAACTGCGCCGCGACTATGCCGGACTGGTGGCCAAGGTCGACAACCAGCGCCTCGTCGCCGACGTCGAGGGCCTCGCGACGATCGACCACAAGGGCCAGCGCTACCTGCTCGCCTCGAGCCAGGGCGACAATGCCTATGCGGTCTTCAAGCTGCCCTCGATGGACTATGTCGGCCGCTTCGCGGTGACTGCTGGCGCCTTCGGCGCGACGAGCGAGACCGACGGGATCGAGGCGGTCGCGGGCAATTTCGGTCCGGTCTATCCGGACGGTATCTTCCTCGCGCAGGACGGCGACAACGCGCCCAAGGCGCAGAATTTCAAGCTGGTCCGCTGGGACCAGATCGCGGCGGCGCTGGGGCTGTAGCCTGCTCCCTCCCCCTTGATGGGGGAGGCAGCGAGACTTGGAAGCTTGCTTCCTAGTCGCAGCGGTGGGGGTGCGGTGTCGGTCTGAAACGAGGGGTGCAACGATGCGCCATCACCCCCTTCCAACTTCGCCCATCAAGGGGGAAGGCGAGCACGGCCGTGACCTTGGTTTGGCCGAGCGATGACTTGCCCTGACGTCCCTTGGCGCCTAGGGGGGGCCGCGTCTTTCCCATCCCTGCAAAGGCCGCCCCGTCCCATGACCGACCTGATTCCCGTCCGCCGTGCCCTTTTGTCCGTCAGCGACAAGGCGGGGCTGACCGAGCTTGCCGCTGCGCTCGTCAACCATGGCGTCGAGCTGGTCTCGACCGGTGGCACCGCGAAAGCATTGCGCGAAGCGGGTCACACCGTGCTCGACGTCTCCGACCTCACCGGCTTCCCCGAAATGATGGACGGCCGCGTCAAGACTTTGCACCCCACGGTCCACGGCGGCATTCTCGCGGTGCGCGACGACGCGGCGCATGTCGCCTCGATGGACGAGCATGGCATCGGTCCGATCGACCTCGTCGTCGTCAACCTCTACCCCTTCCTACAGACCGTGATGTCGGGCGCCGACCGCGACACGATCATCGAGAATATCGACATCGGCGGCCCGGCGATGGTGCGCTCCTCGGCGAAGAACCACGCCTTCGTCGGCATCGTCACCGAGCCCGAGGATTATGCCGCGCTGATCGAAGAGCTGGACGCCAATGGCGGCGCCACCACGCTGGCGCTGCGCAAACGCCTCGCCGCGACCGCCTTCGCGCACACCGCGACCTACGACAGCATGATCGCGCAATGGTTCGCCTTCGCCGACCAGGGCAAATTTTTCCCCGACACGCTGCCGCTCACCGCAAAGCTCGCGGCCGAGCTGCGCTATGGCGAGAACCCGCACCAGAAGGCCGCGCTCTACCTGCCCGCCGGCCCCGCCGGCCGCGGCATCGCGCAGGCCGAACAGGTGCAGGGCAAGGAACTCAGCTACAACAATATCAACGACGCCGACGCGGCGCTCGAACTCGTCGCCGAATTCCGCGAGGCGGGGCCGACCTGCGTCATCGTCAAGCACGCCAACCCCTGCGGCGTCGCGAGCGGCGCGACGATCGCCGAAGCCTATGACGCCGCGCTCAAATGCGACGACGTCTCGGCCTTCGGCGGGATCATCGCGGTCAACCGCCCGCTCGACGGTGCGACGGCGGAGCTGATCAGCACCATCTTCACCGAAGTCGTCTGCGCCCCCGACGCCGACGGCGACGCGCGCGCGGTGTTCGCGAAGAAGAAGAACCTCCGCCTGCTGCTCACCGGCGAACTGCCCGATCCGGCGCGCGGCGGGCTCATGCTCAAGACGATCGCCGGCGGCTGGCTCGCGCAGAGCCGCGACAATGGCCGCATCAGCCTCGGCGACCTCAAGGTCGTCACCGACCGCGAGCCGACCGAAGAGGAACTGACCGATGCCCTCTTCGCCTGGACCGTCGCCAAGCATGTGAAGTCGAACGCGATCGTCTATGCCAAGGGCGGCGCGACCGCGGGCATCGGCGCGGGGCAGATGAACCGCCGAGACAGCGCGCGCATCGCCGCGGTCAAGGCGCGCGAGGCCGCCGAGAGCCATGGCTGGGCGAGCCCGCGCACCGTCGGCAGCGCGGTCGCGAGCGACGCCTTCTTCCCCTTCGCCGACGGGCTGCTGGCGGCGGTCGAGGCCGGGGCTACCTGCGTGATCCAACCCGGAGGCTCGATCCGCGACGACGAGGTGATCGCGGCGGCGAACGAGGCGGGGCTCGCCATGGTCTTCACCGGGATGCGGCATTTCCGGCACTAAGCGCACCCAGCTCCGTTCGTGTCGAGCGAAGTCGAGACACGCTTGGAACGCGCATGCTTCGTGTGTCTCGACTTCGCTCGACACGAACGGCATAGGGAGGCCGTGGTCATCCTGACCCGGTAACAAGGACCAGCATGACCGCCACCCCGCGCAACAAGTCCATGATCCAGAACCTCTACTACTGGACCATGGAAAAATCGGCGCACCCGCACGCCGAATTCTGGCTGGCGCTTGTGTCCTTCGTCGAGGCGAGCTTCTTCCCGATTCCGCCGCATCCGATGCTCGGGCTGATGTGCCTCGCCAACCCGAAAAAGGCGGTGCGCTACGCGGTCATCTGCACGCTCGCGTCGGTCGCGGGCGGCATCTTCGGCTACGGGATCGGTTTCTTCCTCTACGAGAGCGTCGGGCTGTGGCTGCTCGGGGTGCTCGGGCTCACCGACGCCTTCCCGCCCGCCGCCTGTTACCTCCGCGAGTTCGGCGCGGAGATCATCCTGATCAAAGGCGCGACGCCGATCCCGTTCAAGCTGCTGACGATCACCGCCGGCTTCATCCACATGAACTTCTTCACTTTCCTGTGGGCGAGCCTCGCAAGCCGGGCCTTTTCCTTCCTGCTCGTCGGAATCCTGTTCCGGCTGTTCGGTGCGCCGATCAAGGCGTTCATCGACAAATATCTGGTGTGGGTGACCGGCGCGTTCCTGGTCGCGGTGGTCGCGGGCTTCCTTGTAGTCGGCGCGTTGTCGGGCAACGGCGAGAGCAGGGAAGCTGACAAGTGCAGCGGCGCGACGCTCGAGAGCATCGGGCTCGATCGGACGTAGGCCCGCTCCCCCCAACCCGTTCGTGTCGAGCGAAGTCGAGACACGCCGACTGCATACGCCAAGCCAACGTATCTCGACTTCGCTAGATACGAACGGGGGTTATGGGCTGGCGAGCCTATTCGTTCGCCATCGTGTGCAGCCAGTCCGCATGCCGCGGCGCCTTCTTCGTCTGGCTCCACTCCTCGAGCATCAGCGGCGCGACGCGTTTCAGCTCGGCATATTGCTCGTCGGTGCCGATGTCGCACGCCAGCTCGACGCGATGACCATTGGGATCGAAGAAGTAGATCGACTTGAAGATGCCGTGATGCGTCGGGCCGAGCACATCGACGCCCTCGCCTTCCAGATGCGCTTTCGCCGCGACCAGCTCGTCATAGCTGCCGACCTTGAACGCCAGATGCTGCACCCATTTCGGCGTATTCTCGTCGCGGCCCATGTCGGGCTGGTTGGGCAGCTCGAAGAAGGCGAGGATGTTGCCGTTCCCCGCGTCGAGGAAGACATGCATATAGGGGTCATATTCGCCGGTCGATGGCACATGATCCTCGGCAAAGGCGGTGATGTAGGTCATGCCGAGCATGCGCTCGTACCAGTCGACCGTCTCTTTCGCGTCCTTGCAGCGATAAGCGGCGTGGTGGACGCCGCCCAATTTGATCGGGCTGGTCATTCGGCCGGTTCCTCGACATTGAGCGCGCCGCGGCGGATCTGGTCCATTTCCATCGATTTGAACAGCGCCGTGAAATTGCCTTCGCCGAAGCCCTCGTCCTTCTTGCGCTGGATGAATTCGAAGAAGACCGGGCCGATCACCGTCTGGCCGAAAATCTGGAGCAGCAGGCGCGGGTCGCCTTCGGTGGTCGAGCCGTCGAGCAGGATGCCGCGCGACTGGAGGCCCTCGACCGATTCGCCATGCCCCGGCAGCCGATCTTCGAGCATCTCGTAATAGGTCGCGGGCGGTGCGGGCGCGAAGGGGTTGCCGAGCGCCTTGAGCTTGTCCCAAGCGGCGTAGAGATCGTCGCAGCTGAAGGCGATATGCTGGATGCCCTCGCCATTATAGGCGCGCAGATATTCCTCGATCTGGCCCTTGCCGCCCGCGCCTTCCTCGTTGAGCGGGATGCGGATCTTGCCGTCGGGGGCGGTCATCGCCTTCGAGGTCAGGCCGGTATATTCGCCCTTGATGTCGAAATAGCGGATCTCGCGGAAGCCCGCGATGCGCTCATAGAACGCCGCCCAATGTGCCATGCGGCCGCCGTAAACATTGTGGGTGAGGTGATCGATGAGTTGCATCCCCGCGCCCACCGGGTGGCGATCGACGCCTTCCTCGTAAATGAAGTCTATGTCGTAGATCGACAGGTCGTCGCCATAACGGTCGATCAGATAGATGATCGAGCCGCCGATGCCGCGGATCGCGGGCAGGCGGAGTTCCATCGGCCCCGGGGTGACCTCGACCGGCTCGGCGCCCCGTTCGATGGCTTCGCTATAGGCCTTGGCCGCATCGCGCACGCGCCAGCCCATGCCGCAGGCCGAGGGGCCGTGCTCGGCGGCGAAATAGGCCGCGGGCGATTTGGGCTCGTAATTGGCGATCAGGTTGATTCCGCCCTGGCGCCACAATTGCACGTCCTTCGACCGGTGGCGCGCGATGCGGGTGAAGCCCATGCGTTCGAACACCGGTTCGAGCATGCCCTTTTCGGGCGCCGAAAATTCGACGAATTCGAACCCGTCGAGGCCCAGCGGATTGTCGAACAGGTCGGCCATGATCATCTTCCCAATTGGTTTCAATTGAAACTATTATCGCGGGTGCGCGCCGCGCTGTCAAGCCGGACTCGGCGGCGGAGCGCAAGGGTATCACGGCTTCGCCCTGTGGTTCAAATCACTGGAGGCAGGATGCCGCGGCGCTATGATGGGATGATCGAAGGCATAGGGGGAAAAAGGGGGACAGGGGCATGCCGCAAACATCATCGCTGCGTTTCTGGCTCGCGCTCGGCTGGATGGCGCTCGTCGCGGGCTGGGCGTGGTGGGAATATAGCCATTACAGCGGCCTCTACCGCTGGCTCGCCGAATGGCAGATCGCACAGTGGGGCAGCTATGAGCAGGTCTGGACCGCGCTCGTGCCCGCCTTCGTCCTCGCGATTCCGTCGCTGCGCGTACTGCGCGAGCGCGAGCTCCTCAACCAGGCGTCGCTGATCGCCGGCGACGATCCGGTGCCGATCCTGAGCCGCGTGCGCACTGGCATGCTGGTCTGCGGCGTCATCCTGACGCTCGTCGCGGGCGGAGCCTATCTCTGGTCGCAGGCCTTGCCCGATCCGTCCGACCCGCCGGTGACGGTAGATATCGCCATGCTCGGCACCGCCGCGCCGCCGACGGGTTCGGCGATCTTCGCCGGCGCCGTGCCCGACACCGACCGCGCGCTGCAGATGGACGAGGCCTTTCGCTCGCGCTCGGCCGATATCGACCATCAAACTATCTATGTCCCGGTCGTCGCGAAGGGTGCGGCGAAGGACGCAGCCGTGCGCTTCCTCATCGATCGCGCGAGTTATGCCTTCATCGACAGCGGCGAGGCGCCGCGCACCAACATCTTCCTCGCCGACCATATGCAGGGCGTGCTGGTCGAGAACGGCCTGCCCGCCGAGGTCGTCGCGGCATTCGAAAAACAGGGGGTCAAAATCGCGTCGCCGCATTATCTGATGACGACCAATTCGGTCGGCGGACGGCAGGCCTATTATGTCGTCGCGGCGCTCGGCGGCTTTATCGCGGCGATCCTGTTCCTGATGGCGGCGATCCAGAGCGTGTCGATCGCCCGCGCGCGGCGGCGGGCCGCCTAGGCGGTTTCGCGCTCCAGCGCTTCGAGCGCCTCGCCCGCCTCGATCCAGCGCGCCTCGGCGGTCTCCTGCGCCGCGACGATCTTGCCGCGCCGCTGCGACAATTCGCTCATCGTCAGGCCCTTATATTCGTTCGCCGCCCCCGCAGGGTCGAACATGGCGCGATCGATCGCGGTCAGCACGACCTGATATTTTGCGAGATCGGCCTCGGCATCCGAAACCGCCTTCTTCGCCTTCGCCACGGCATCGCGCGCCGCGGCGGCGGCCTTGCGATCGCCCTTGCGGTCGGCCTTCGACGGCGCGCGTTCTTTCTCGGACGATTTGCCGAGGATGAAGGCGACATAATCGTCCATGCTGCCGTCGAAATCGCGCGCGGTGCCATTGTCGACCAGCACCAGCCGGTCGGCGGTGAGTTCAAGCATGTGGCGGTCGTGGCTGACCAGGATCACCGCGCCGTCGAAGCCGTTCAGCGCCTGCACCAGCGCTTCGCGCGCATCGACGTCGAGGTGGTTGGTCGGTTCGTCGAGGATCAGCAGATGCGGCGCCTCTCGCGTGATCAGCGCCAGCGCGAGCCGTGCGCGCTCGCCGCCCGACAGCTTCGCCACCTGCGTCGTCGCCTTATTGCCCGAAAAGCCGAAGCGCCCGAGTTGCGCGCGCACCGCGGCCGGTGTCTTGCCCGCCATGATCCGCGTCATATGCTCGAGCGGGGTGTCCTTTCCGTCGAGTTCCTCGACCTGATATTGGGTGAAATAGCCGACGCGCATCTTGCCCGTCGCCGCCATCGCGCCGTCCATCGGGGTCAGCTGTGCTGCGAGCAGCCGCGCGAGCGTCGTCTTGCCATTGCCGTTGCGCCCCAGCAGCGCGATGCGGTCGTCGGGGTCGATGCGCAGGTTGAGCCGCGACAGGATCGGCTGGCCCGGCGTGTAGCCGACACTCGCCAGGTCGAGCGTGATCAGCGGCGGGCGCAATTCGTCGGGGCTCGGGAAATCGAACGCCAGGCTCGGATCCTCCGCGAGCGCGGCGATCGGCTGCATCTTGGCGAGCTGCTTGGCGCGCGACTGTGCCTGTTTCGCGGTCGAGGCGCGCGCGCTGTTGCGCGCGACATAATCCTGCAGCTTGGCGCGCTGGGCATCCTGCGCGGCCTTGGCGGCAGCGAGCTGCGCCGCGCGTTCGGCGCGCTGGCGCTCGAAATCGTCGTAGCCGCCCGGATAGAGCGTCACCTTGCCGCCCTCGAGGTGCAGGATATGGTCGACGACATTGTTGAGCAGGTCGCGCTCGTGGCTGATCACGACGAGCTGGCCCGGATAGGATTTGAGGAAGCTTTCGAGCCACATCGTCGCTTCGAGGTCGAGGTGGTTCGAGGGCTCGTCGAGCAGCAGCAGGTCGGGGTTCGAGAACAAAAGCGACGCGAGCGCGACGCGCATCTTCCACCCGCCCGAGAAGCTGTCGAGCGGCTGGCCCTGCATATCCTCGTCGAAGCCGAGCCCGATCAGGATACGCGCGGCGCGCGCGGGGGCGGTATAGGCGTCGATCGCGATCAGCCGCTCGTGGATATCGCCCAGCCGGTCGGGGTCGGTCACCGTCTCCGACTGGTGCAGCAGCTCGGCGCGCTCGGTGTCGGCGGCGAGCACGGTCTCGAACGGCGTCGCGGTGCCGCTCGGCGCGTCCTGCGCGATATAGCCGATGCGCGTCTTGCGCGGCATTTCGATGCCGCCCTCGTCGGCCTCGAGGCTGCCGATCATCACCTTCATCAGCGTCGACTTGCCCGCACCATTGCGCCCGATCAGCCCCGTCCGGCTCTTGCCGGGCAGGCTCGCGGTCGCGCGGTCGAGGATGGTGCGCCCGCCGAGGCGCACGGTAAGGCCATTGATCGTCAGCATGGCGCGGGCCCCTAGCATGGCGGACGGCGAAGCCCAAGGGGGTTGGAGGCTGCTCCTTAAGATCCTCCCCATCGCGAAGCGTTGGGGAGGGGGACCGCCGCCGCAGGCTGTGGTGGAGGGGTTTAGACGGTAGTGATATTACCCCTCCGTCAGCGGCTAAAGCCGCTGCCACCTCCCCATGGCTGCGCCAAGGGGAGGATCTTTGCGGCTGCCCCGCTCAGCTCAGCGCCTTATACAACCCGAAGGTGCTCGTCGCGATCAGCACGACGCCGACCATCACCAGCATCACCTTGGGCGAGAAGCGCTTGGCCATCATCGCGCCCAGCGGCGCCGCGGCGACGCCGCCGATGATCAGGCCCAGCGTCGGGCCGAGGATTTCCTCGAAGCCGAGGTTGGCGATGAAGGCGATCGACACCGACACCGCGAGGAAGAATTCGACGCTGTTCACCGTGCCGACGACCTTGCGCGGCTCGCCGCCCTGGACGAGCAGGTTCGAGGTCACGACCGGGCCCCAGCCGCCGCCGCCCGCGGCGTCGAGGAAGCCGCCGACCACCGCGAGCGGCGCGACGACCTTGGGCTTCTCGAACTTGGGCGGATAGAGCAGGCCGCGGATCAGCAGCCACACGCCGATCAGCACCAGATAGCCGAGCACGAAGGGCTTCACGACATCGGCGTGCAGCGACGTCAGCACATAGGCACCGAGCACCCCGCCGATCACCCCGGGGATCAGCAGGCGCCAGAACAGGGGCCAGTCGATGTTGCGGTGGAAGAGGTGGCTGAGGCCCGAGGCGCCCGTGGTGAACATCTCGACGACGTGGATGCGCGCCGATGCGGTCGCGGGCGGCACGCCGAGCACCGCGACGAGCAGTGTGTTGCAGATCACGCCGAACGCCATGCCGAGCGCGCCGTCGACCAGCTGCGCGGCGAAGCCGATCAGGATGAACGGCAGCAACGCTGCGAAGTCGATGGACGCCAGATCGATCATAAATGTATCCCAACCCCTTTAGTTGACAACCCGCTGCCGCGTTTCGCGGCGAATCGCGAGTCCAATTTTTCTGCGCGCGATGAAGGGATTTGTTTGCGCGCCAGGGCGAGGGGTGTGTGCACGCGGTCAGCCAGTCACATCGTCGGGCAGATAGTCGCGCACATAATCGATGAAAGCGCGCAATTTGGGCATCACCTGCTTGCGGCTGGGATAATAGAGGAACAGGCCGGAGGTCGAGCAGGCATAGTCGCCGAGCACCAGTTCGAGCTGGCCCGCGGCGACCTGCGCCTTGACCACCGGCTCGGCGGTCATGCCCATCGCGACGCCGGCGTGGACCGCGACCATCATCGCGGTGAAGTCGTTGACGATCACCGGGCCGGTCACGCCGACTTCGAACTCGCGATTCCCTTTCTCGAAGGTCCAGGGCATCAGCGCGCCGCTGCCAAGGCGCATCCGCACGCAGCGATGGTCGCGCAGTTCGTCGGGGGTCTCCGGCCGGCCATGTTTGTCCAGATAGGCGGGAGCGGCGACCGCGACGAAGCGGAAGGGCCCCGTCAGCCGCACCGCGATGACATCGGCGTCGAGCGATTCGCCCATGCGCACCCCGGCGTCGAAGCCGTTGGCGCTGAGGTCGGTCAGCGCATCCTCGGCATAGATTTCCAGCTCGATCTCGGGATAGGTTTCGCAAAAGCCCGCGATGATCGGTTCGAACAACGGCTGCACCGCGCCGCGCATCAGGTTGATGCGCAGCCTTCCTGCGGGCCGGTTGCCCAGGTTGCGCGCCGCCTCATAGGCATCGCCGAGCCCGGCATAGGCGGGCGCCGCGCGCTCGAAGAACATCTCGCCCGCCTGCGTCAGCCCGACGCTGCGCGTCGTGCGCATGAACAAGGGCGCGCCGACGCGCGCCTCCAGGCTCTTGATCGTCTGGCTGATCGCCGAGGGCGAGACCCCCAGGTCGGCGGCGGCCGCAGAAAAGCTCCGCCGCTCCGCGACACGCAGAAACGCCTCGATCCCGTCGAGGACCCCATGGGGGATTGTTAAATCCTGCTTCAAGGCACTTGCAGATTATAGAGGATTATCTATTTGCGCAATCGCGCCTAAAAAGGTTGCACAACGAAACGAAAGGAACCTCTCCCATGGCCAATCAGCTCTCCAACTTCCGCCGCTTCCCCTCGGCTTTTGCCATCGTCGCCGCTTCGGCCCTGGCCTTCACCGGCCTCGTCGCGACGACCTCGCCGGCCTATGCCCAGTCGGGCGGCGACTATCGCTGCGCCAACCTCGCCGAACAGGCTTCAACCGCCGCCAACGGCGCCGAGGCGGGCAAGCAGGCGAATGCCAAGCGCTTCGTCTCGACCGGCAAGAAGCTCTGCGAAGCCGGCAACGAACGCGCCGCTGCCAAGCAGTTCCGCGCTGCACTCAAGCTCGCCGGGGTGAGCGAAGTGCAGGGCGACGCGCAGGTCGCGGCCGCCAACTAAGACAAGCCAGACGACACCAATCTCCGATCCGCCCTCTCCCTCTCCAAGGCGGATCCACTGACTGGGGCGGTACCTGATACAGGGCCGCCCCGTTTTGTTTGTGTCGGCTTTTCCATCGGCGGGTTTTCGAGACACCTCCTCCCTTCGCGGGGAGGGGGCGGGGTGGGTTGCGGCCGGCGCGTCTTTCCTTTCGTTCCGCGCCGTCCGGGCCCGCCCCCAATTTCCGCCATCGGTCGGGAGCTGTCGGAATAATCCTCCCTGTTGCGCAGCGATGGGGAGGGGGACCATGCGAAGCATGGTGGAGGGGCCGGCGGCCTGACACGATCGCTTGAAGCATCGGCCCCTCCATCGCCTTCGGCGGTCCCCCTCCCCACGGCTTCGCCGCAGGGAGGATTAAGAAGTCCGCTCCCCACCCCAACCCCGTCCCTCCACCGGCCGTCTTGGCCAACAGGGATTGCACCGCCGCGCCGCCCCGCTATGCCGCGATCTTCACTTAGGAGATCCCGATGACCTTGCCCCGCACCCTGTCTTTCCTCGCCGCCTTGGCGCTCGCCGCCCCCGCCGCGGCGCAGGGCGAGCCGCCGGCGCAGCAGGTGACCACCGCCTGGCTCAACCGCCAGTCGGCCGCGCTCGCCGAGCGCCATGCGGGCAATGGCTGGAACGTCATGGCCAGCGGGCTGCGCTGGCGCCGCATCGCGGGTACCGGCGCGGGGCCGCGGCCGGGCGCGGAGGATGCGGTCACCGTCCATTATGTCGGGACCTTCGTCGACGGGTCGGAGTTCGACAGTTCGGTCGCGCGCGGCGAGCCTGCCACCTTTCCGCTGAACCGCGTGATCCAGGGCTGGACCGAGGGCGTCCAATATATGGCGGTCGGCGACAAGGTCGAATTCGCCATCCCCTACGACCTTGGCTATGGCATCGCCGGCCGCGGCCCGATCCCCGGCGGCGCGACCCTGCTCTTCACCGTCGAACTGCTGTCGATCGGGGGGAAATGACGATGGATTTCTCGCGCCTCGACACCTCTAGCAAGATCGGCGACGGCTGGGTCCATCCCGCGACCCCGGCGCTCCGCACCGGTCACCTGCCGGTCGACAGCGACCCCGACCACCGCCTCTATTGGGAGGAATATGGCAATCCCGCGGGCGAGCCAGTGATGTTCCTTCACGGCGGGCCGGGCGGCGCCTGTTCGCCCGAAATGGCGCGCTTCTTCGACCCCGCACGCTACCGCGTGATCCTGTTCGACCAGCGCGGCTGCGGCAAGAGCGAGCCCACCGTCGCCTCGGCGGGTCCCGCGGTCGCGCTCGCCAAGAACACCACCGCCGACCTGATCGGCGATATCGAGAAGGTCCGCGACGCGCTCGGCATCACGGGCAGGATGCACGTCTTCGGCGGGAGCTGGGGCAGCACGCTCGCCATGGCCTATGCCATCGAACATCCGGGCCATTGCGCCAGCCTGATCCTGCGCGGCATCTTCCTCGGCGCGGCCGAGGATCTCGACTATCTCTACCAGGGCAACGCCGCGACCTGGCATCAGGCGCCCTATGCGCTTACCGCGCCCGGCGCGTATATCAGTTACCCCGAGGAATGGGGCGAGTTGCTTGCGGTGCTGACGGTCGAGGAGCGCAGCGACGTCATGGCGGCGTACAAGCGCATCTTCGACATGGTGCCGACGAGCGACGCCGAGCGCGAGAAGCAGCTTCACGCGGCGATCGTCTGGTCCTTGTGGGAAGGCGTGATCTCGAACATGATCCCCGAATCGGCGGCGACGGGCAAGTTCGGCGACGCCGACTTCGCGCTCTGCTTTGCGCAGATCGAGGCGCATTATTTCGCGAACAATCTGTTCATCGAACCCGGCCACCTGCTCGGCAGCGCCGATATCCTCGCGAAAATCCCAGTGCATATCGTCCACGGCCGCTTCGATCAGGTCTGCCCGTTGACGCAGGCCTCGCGGCTGGTCGCCGCGCTGAAGGGTGCTGGCGCCGAGCCCGCCTCTTATGTGGTGACCAACGCCGGGCACAGCGCGATGGAGCGCGAAAATGCCCTCGCGCTGACCGCGATCATGGACGGGCTGCCAAAGCTCACCGGCTGATGGCCGTCCGCTACCAGCACGTCGGCATCGCCGGATCGGGCCGCGTCGCGCGCGCCATGGCGCTGGCGCTCGCGCCGCGTTCGGCCGGGCCGGTGCTGCTGTGGGGGCGGTCGGCCGGCCATATGCAGGACGCCGCGAGCGCCGTCGGCGCCGCGGCTGCCGACTCGATCGAAGGCTTGGTTTCCAGCTGCGACCTCATCGTCATTGCGGTCGCGGATACGGCGCTCGCCGCGGTGGCGGCCCAGCTCGCCGAAGCCCTCGCGCCGGGCACCGAACCCTTCGTCTGCCACGTCAGCGGCGGCAGCGGCGCGGCGATCCTCGCGCCGTTCGCCGACCGCGGCGCTTTGACCGCGGCGGTGCATCCCGGGATGACCTTCACCGGCGATCCCGAACAGGAAGCCCTTCGTATGGCCGGCGCCCGCTTCGCGATCACCGCGCCCGACAGCGAAGCCCTCGCCGAAGCCCGCACCCTCGTCGCCCTCCTCGGCGGCATCGCGGTCGAGATCGCCGAGGATCGCCGCGCGCTCTATCACGCCGCGCTGTCGCACGCCGCGAATCATCTGGTCACGCTGATGAGCGGCGCGTCGCACGCGCTCCGCGCCGCGGGGGCCGACGAGCCAGAAGCCTTGCTCGCCCCGCTCGTCCGCGCGGCGCTCGAAAACAGCCTCGAACATGGCTTCGACGCGCTGTCCGGCCCCCTGCTGCGCGGCGACACCGGCACGATCCGCACCCATCTCGCAGCGATCGCGCACGACTGCCCCGACCTGCTCCCCGCCTATCGCGCGATGGCGCTGGCGACGCTGGACGAATTGGCGCTCGCAGGGAAGAATCCGTCGCCCGACTTGCGGACGATCCTCAACGGCTGAGGCTCAGCGCCGCCGGTAGCGGAAATACCAGACCTCATGCCCCAAGGTGCGCGCCTTGGCTTCGTAGCGCGTCTCGGGCCAGCCCGCGGGGCGGGTCAGGAAGTCCTTCGCCTCTTGCGCCAGCCACTCATACTGGTGCCGGTGGCGCCGCATCACCATCAGCGCATGTTCGAGATAGACCGGATGGTCGGTGCCGAAGCGGAACTCGCCGCCGGGCTTCAGCTTGGCCGCGATCAGGTCGAGCGGCCCGTCGTTCATCATCCGGCGCTTCGCATGGCGCGCCTTGGGCCAGGGGTCGGGATGGAGCAGATAGGCAAAGGAGAGCGCCCCATCTGGAATGCGGCGGAGCACCTCCAGCGCGTCGCCATGATGGATGCGCACATTGCCAAGCGGCAGGCTCGCGCCATGGTCGCCCGCGACACGGACCAGCGCCTGCGCGACGCCGTTGATGAAGGGCTCGGCGCCGATGAAGCCATGGTCGGGCAGCATGTCGGCGCGCCCCGCCATATGCTCGCCGCCGCCGAAGCCGATCTCGAAATGCATCGGCCGCTCCTCGCCGAATAGCCGCGCCGCGGTGACGTCGCCGTCGGCGGGCACCGCGATCTGCGGCAACAGCGTATCGACCAGATCCTGCTGGCCGGCGCGCAGCGGTTTGCCTTTGGAGCGGCCGTAGAGGCGGTTGATCGTTGTCGGATCGCCGGGCTTGTAAGCAGTCATGTCGCGCGCGTTAGCGCGGCGGGGCGGCGTGCGGAAGGCCTTTATGGCCGTCCGGACGCGGTTGCGGGTCGCGGGGGCCAAGTCGCCACCGCCGTGACCATGCGCTTCGCCTCCGCCATGTCGAGCACACGCTGCGGCGAGGGCAGGCGGTTTTGCGCGGGCATGATCGTCGCCTGGTGCGCGGTCAGGAAATTGACCGAATGATAGCGCATACGCCCGCTGCCCTGCGGCTGGACGAGGAAGGCCTTGCCGTTGTCGCCGCTCGCCAGCAGGTAGCGGTCGCGCGCGCCATCGGGGCGATAGACCGCAAAATTGCCGCGCACGACGCGCTCGAGGCACCAGAGCTTGGCCTCGATCCGCGCCGCGGGGCTCTTCACGCCCGCGGTCAGCGCGGCATCGGCGAGCATCGAACCCGCCGCTTCGGGCGCCTTGGCCAGCTTCGGCTTGCAGTCGGCGACCGGCACCGCCGCGGCCGCGCTGCCCTGCGGCAGCGTCAGCTCGGCGATCACGCCCTCCATCCAGTCGGCCATGTCGGGCGGGGTCAGCGTTGCGCTGTTGGCGCGGAGTTTCACATACCAGTCGCCGACCTCGAACAGCGCGACGCCGGTGCTCTTGATGCCCTCGACCTCGGTCGGCGCATAGACCGCCTTCAATCCGCTCGCCGCGCTCTGCCCCGGCGGGGTGAAGGCGCGCGGCGGCACCGCGAGCATCGGATTCTTGAGGTCGGCGCGCAGCAGGATCGCGCGCTGGGCCTGCGCGAACCAAAGGGGTACCGCGCCGTTGGTGTCGCGAAAGATGGAGAGCGTCAGCGACTGGCGCCCGTCCTCCGACGCGAAATTCTGGCTGATCTCGAGCTCGGGCGCGGCGAAGCTCGTCGCGCGCACGCGCGGCAGCTCGTCGAGCGTCGAGGGAACGACGATTCCGCTATGCGTATGCGTCCAGGGCTTGCCCGGCTTCACCGGCAATTTGTCCTGCGCGGCGGCGGGCGACATTGCCGCCACGACCGACGCGAGCAAGAAAATCACAAGATGCCAGCCGCTTGCCATCATGCATCCTTCGACCCGAGCGCTAGCTGTCAGATCGGTGCCGCGATGGCAAGCGCTGCCAAAAGCTTCAGGCCAGCGCGGCCTTGAGCTTGTCGACCAGGTCGGTGCGCTCCCAGGGGAAGGCGTCGCCGGTGGCCTGGCGGCCGAAATGGCCATAGGCCGCGGTCTGCTTGTAGATCGCCTTGTTAAGGCCGAGGTGGGTGCGGATGCCCTTGGGCGTCAGGCGCACGAGCTGCGGGATCGCGGCTTCGAGCGCCGCCTCGCTCACACCCTCGGCCGCGGTGCCGTGCAGGTCGACATAGATCGACAGCGGCTCGGCGACGCCGATCGCATAGCTGAGCTGGATCGTGCAGCGGCGCGCGAGGCCCGCGGCAACGATGTTCTTCGCGAGATAGCGGGTGATGTACGCCGCCGACCGGTCGACCTTGGTCGGGTCCTTGCCGCTGAACGCGCCGCCGCCGTGCGGGCTGGCGCCGCCATAGGTGTCGACGATGATCTTGCGGCCGGTGACGCCCGCGTCGCCGTCGGGCCCGCCGATCTCGAAGCGGCCCGTGGGATTGATGTGATAGACTGTGTTCGCGGTCAGCAGCTCGGCGGGCAGCACGTCGGCGATCACGCCGAGGACGTACTTGCGCAGCTCCTGATACTTGGCTTCGTCGCCTTCGCCATTGTGCCAATAATAGCCAGGCGCATGCTGGGTCGACACGACGATCGCGGTCGCCTCGACCGGGCGCTCGTTGGCGTAGCGCAGCGTGACCTGGCTCTTGGTGTCGGGCTCGAGGAAGGGCGCGGTGCCCGCCTTGCGGTCGGCGGCCATGCGCTCGAGGATCTTGTGGCTGTAGTCGAGCGTCGCGGGCATCAGGTCGGGGGTCTCGTCCGACGCATAGCCGAACATGATGCCCTGGTCGCCCGCGCCCTCGTCCTTGTCGCCGCTCTCGTCGACGCCCTGCGCGATATGCGCCGACTGCGCGTGGAGGTTGTTCTCGAAGCGGAAGGTCTCCCAGTGGAAACCGTCCTGCTCGTAACCGATCTCGCGCACCGTGTTGCGGACGGTGGTTTCGATTTCCTCGAGCGCGCCCGGCGCCCACTCGTCATTCTCGAACACGCCCTTGCAGCGGATTTCGCCCGCGAGCACGACGAGCTGGGTCGTGGTCAGCGTTTCGCACGCGACGCGCGCCTCGGGATCCTTCGACAGGAACAGGTCGACGATCGAATCGCTGATCTGGTCCGCGACCTTGTCGGGATGGCCTTCGGACACGCTTTCGGAGGTGAAGAGGAAGCTGTTGCGCATGGGAGCCTTCTTGGAACGAATATAAAGGAAGCTTTATGTGTGGCGGGTGCTGTTAACGCCCGCGCCGCCGAAAGGCAATGGCCGCCGCGAGCAGCAGCAGCGCAAAACCGACGGGCAGCACATTGCCATGGCGCGCGAAGAGCGTTGGCGCGTGCGCGGGCGGCACGACGGTGTCGATCCGTCCCGGCTGGTGCATCGGAACCGAATCGAGGATGCGCCCGTCGGCGTCGATCACCGCGCTGATCCCGGTGGGGGTCGAACGGATCACCGGCAACCCCTCCTCGATCGCGCGCAGCCGCGCCTGCGCCAGATGCTGCGGCGGTCCCCACGACCCGAACCAGGCGTCGTTCGACGGGTTGAAGATGAAATCGGGGCGATGCGCGCGGTCGACGACCTGCCCCGAAAAGATGATCTCGTAACAGACCTGCAGCCCCGCCTTGCCGAAACGGCCGAGGTCGAGCGTCTTCGGCCCCGGTCCGGGCCAGAAATCGATGTCGCCTGGGGCAAGGCGCGAAAGTCCGATCGCCGACAATATCGGCCGCATCGGCAGATATTCGCCATAAGGGACGAGGTGCGCCTTGTCGTAACGCGGGCCGAGGCTGCCGTCGGCGTGCACCGTCAGCACCGCGTTGCGCGCGCCGATGGCGTCGCCGGTCTTGTCGAACTCGAGCTTCAGCCCGCCGAGCAGCATCAGGTCGCCCGGGTTCATCAGCGCCACAAGCCGCGCGCGCGCCTCCGCGGGCGAGCGGTCGTAATAGACGAAGGGATAGCCGGTCTCGAGATAGTCCGGGATCGCCGCCTCGGGCCACAGGATCAGCCGCGGGGTGGCGTCCTTGGCCGCGGTCAGCCGCGCGAGCTTGGCGAAATTGGCGTCGGCCTTGGCGCCGACCCATTTGTCCTGCTGGCCGACATTGGGCTGGACGACGGTGATGGGGACGGGTGGGGCTGTTTGGATAACCGTTTTGGTTGCCATCTCCAAAAGCGACTGCGGTGTAAGCCAAAGCGCCATCGCAAATGACCAAGTCAATACCGTAGCAATATTACTGCTGTTGAACTTTGGATGCGAAGACTGTCTCACGTAAATCCAAAGCCGGAATGCGACGCCAAGGTTGAGCAGCAAAAGTCCCGACGCCCCGTATGTTCCGATCCATCGGATCAAAGCGGGCCCGTGAAAGTCCCGCAATATGATGACCGTCAACGGATTCCACGCAAACCCCGTGAACACCCAGCTGCGCAGCCATTCGGTCAGCGTCCACAGCGCGGCGAAGGCGAGGATGAAGGAGAGCGAAATCCTCCCCGGAACGGGGACGGGGACCGGCGAAGCCGGTGGAGGGGGCTCGCGGCTTTCCGCAGCGTCGGCCGAAGGACGCGGGTCCCCTCCGTTAGCGCTGCGCGCTGCCACCTCCCCGTTCCGGGGAGGATTTTTCTGAACGAACCACCACCCCCCCCACGCCGCCAGCGCCGGATAGACCGCCAGGTACAGCGCCAGCAGCACCACCGCGATCCACCCGAGCCACGCGGGCATCGCCGCCTGATAGGTGAAGGCGGTCGCGATCCAGTTCAGCCCGATCGTGAAATGCCCGACCCCGAAGGCCCAGCCGATGCCGAGCGCGCGCCAGCCCTTCGGAGCGCGCGCCACCAGCGCCATCCACGCCGCGAGCGCGACCAGCGTCAGCGGCCACAGGTGGAGCGGCGCAAAACCCGTCGCCGACACGGCGCCGAGCAGCAGGGCGAGAAGCTTGGGCCAGCGGTCGGCGAAAGCGGCGATGCGGGAGGAGAGCGCGGTCACGCGCGCTCTATTAGCCGCACGGCTGCGCGCCCACTAGAGCATATATTTCATCCGGATCGCCTGCTCACTGTCGCCCGTCACCGCAAAGCTCGCCGATTTGAAGCTCGGCGCGCCCACCGTGATCGTCGGGTTGCGCGAGAAGCCGAAGCCTTCGCGGGGCAGGAAGATCGCGAGGTCCATCTTGTTGTTGCTGTTCTCGTCGTGGACGACCGCGATCGCATAGGTGCCGTTCGCGGGCGCCGCGACCCTGAAATGCGCGGCGTCGACCGCCTTCACCGCCATCTTCACCGACGCCTTGTCCTTGCTGCAGTCGGGAAAGGCCTTGGCATTGGTCGTCAGGCAGACGAGCACCTGGCCATTCATGTTGCGCAGCCCGGAGATGCTGACGTCGATGCTAGGCCTGCCGGATTCAGGAGGGGGGGCGCTCGCCGCGGTCAGCGACAGCAAAGCTGCCAAGCCCCAGATCGGTGCCGCACGCCTTGTCCCAGAAACGGAAATAAAGCCCATAATTCCCCCGATAGGCGGCGTGATGCTGCTGATGGTGCGTCGCGGTTATCAGCCAGCGCCCTGCCGGTCCATGAACAAGCGCGCGCGGGAACATCTCCCACCCCATATGATTTCCGACCCCCATCACCGTCATGATCGTCAGCACCAGCCCGAGCACCGCGACATGGATCGGGATCAGAAACACCAGCGCCGGGATCACCACCGCGCCGGTGATCGCCTCGACCGGGTGGAAGCTCATCGCCGCCCAGGCCGTCGGCGGGCGGCTGTCGTGATGCACCGCATGCGCGATGCGGAACCACTTCGGCCGGTGCATCCACCGATGCGTCCAGTAGAACCATGTGTCGTGGATCAGCAGGTAGGCGAGCAGGCTCACCGGCAGATACCAGCGCGGAAAGGCGCCGACATCGGCGTAGATTCGCGTCCAGCCATGCGCCTGCCACCCCCAGGCGACGACGCCCGCGGGGATGCCGTAGATCGCCGCGCTCGCCAGGCTCCAGCCGATCTCGCGCTTCATCTGCGGCTCCAGCCCGCGATAGAGGCCGGGATGCTTGATCCGCGTTGCGAGCGCGAAGCCGCCGCTGCTGATCAGATAGCGCACCCCGACGATCGCGGTCATCGCCAGCGCCGACAGCAGGATTGCGAGCGTCGTCGTCATGCCGGCGCACTCGCCATGCCGTCACCCAGACTGCGCTGCATATAGACGGTGTCGAGCCAGCGCCCGTGCTTCCATCCCATGCCCGCAAGCCGCCCGGCGTGGGTAAAGCCGCACGCGGCGTGAAGCGCGACCGAGGCGGGCTCGGCGCCGCCGATCACCGCGACCATCGTGCGAAAACCGCTCGCTTCGGCGGCGACCAGCAGCGCGCCCAGCAACGCGCGCCCGACCCCGCGCCCCTGCGCGGCGGGTGCGACATAGATGCTGTCCTCGCACGCCCAGGCATAGGCGGCGCGCGGGCGGAACTGGCTGGCATAGGCATAGCCGAGCAGCGCGCCATCGGCATCGCGCGCCGCGAGGAAGGGCCAGCCCCTGGCAATATAATCGGCGATCATCGCCTCGGTCGCGGCGATGCTGCGCGGCTCGGTGTCGTAGCTCGCGGTGCCGTGCGCGACATGATGCGCATAGATCGCGGCGATCGCGGCCGCGTCGTCGGTCGTGGCGGGCTGGATGCGCGGGTCGGCCATGGATTCGCGATAGCGCGTACACGCCATGGCGCAATCGCTTTGCGCCCGGCAGCAAGCGCGGCTAGGGCGGGAGGATGACCAGCCGCTCCTCCTCGTGCGACATCGCCATCGTCGGCGGCGGACTCGCGGGCGGGCTCGCGGCGCTGGCGCTCGCGACGAAGCGGCCCGACCTCGACATACGGCTGGTCGAGCCCGAGGCGATCGGCGGCAATCATATCTGGTCCTTCTTCGACAGCGACATCGCCGCGCAGGACCGTTGGCTCGTCGCGCCGCTCGTCCGCCACCATTGGCACGGCTACGACGTGCGCTTCCCGCACCACGCGCGCACCCTGCGCATGGGCTACAAGAGCATCACCGGCGAGGCACTGGCCGAGGCGGTGGCCGCGGCGCTGCCCAAGGGGCGCATCGTCGCCGACCGCGCCAAGCACGTCGCGGCGGACCATATCCTATTCGGCCGCGGCGGGCGGCTCGATGCGAAGCATGTCATCGACGCGCGCGGGGCGGGCAATCTGTCGGCGCTCACCTGCGGCTGGCAGAAATTCGTCGGCCAGGCGCTGACCGTGAAGGGCGGCCACGGGCTCGCGCACCCGGTGGTGATGGACGCGCGCGTCGCACAGCTCGACGGCTATCGTTTCATCTATCTGCTGCCGCTCGACGAAGCGACGATCTTCGTCGAGGACACCTATTACAGCGACAGTCCCGATCTCGACGCCGACCTGGTCCGCGAACGCATCGGCGCCTATGCCGCGTGGCGCGAGTGGGAGGTCACCGGCGTGTCGCGCGAGGAAACGGGGGTGCTGCCGGTTGTGATCGCGGGCGACTTCGACCGTTTCTGGCCCGCGGGCGACAAGGTCGGACGGATCGGCACGCGCGCCGGCGCCTTCCACGCGACCACCGGCTATTCCTTGCCCGATGCGGTGCGCACCGCGGTCGCGCTGCCCGGGCTGGTCGATCGCGCCGATCTGCCCGCAAAGCTGCGCGCTCGCGCGGCGCGTGGCTGGCGGCGCCAGCGTTTCTACCGCCTGCTCGACACGATGCTGTTTCGCGCCGCCGAGCCCGCCGAGCGCGTGCGCATCTTCGAGCGTTTCTATCGCCTGTCGCCGCGGCTGATCGCGCGCTTCTACGCCGGGCAGTCGACAAGCGGCGACAAGCTCCGTCTCCTGTCGGGCAAGCCGCCCGTTCCCATCGGGCGCGCGCTGGGCGCGGTGCGAAATCTGGACTGGAAATAATGAAAAAAGCCATCGTCATCGGCGCCGGTTTCGGCGGCCTCGCGCTCGCGATCCGGCTGCAGTCGGCGGGGGTCGCGACGACGATCGTCGAGGCGCGCGACAAGCCCGGCGGGCGCGCCTATCATTGGAAACAGGACGGCTTCACCTTCGACGCCGGGCCGACCGTGATCACCGATCCGCCGTGCCTGCACGAGCTGTGGGCCTTGAGCGGGCACGACATGGCGGCCGACGTCGATCTGATGCCGGTCATGCCATTCTATCGCCTGAACTGGCCCGACGGCACGAATTTCGACTATTCGAACGACGCGGCCGCGCTCGCCGCCGAGATCGCCAGGCTCAACCCCGCCGACGTTGCGGGATATGAGAAATTCCTGACCTATTCGAAGGGCGTCTACGAACAGGGCTATGTAAAACTCGGTTCGGTGGCCTTCCTCGACTTCGCCTCGATGATCAAGGCGGCCCCGGCGCTGATGAAATATCAGGCGTGGCGCAGCGTATATTCGATCGTTTGCTCTTATGTGCAGGACGAAAGGCTACGGCAGGCCTTGTCCTTCCATACGCTGCTGGTGGGCGGCAATCCGATGACGACCAGCAGCATCTATGCGCTGATCCACACGATCGAGAAGGACGGCGGTGTGTGGTTCGCGCGCGGCGGCACCAATGCGCTGGTCGCCGGCATGGTGCGGTTGTTCGAGCGGCTCGGCGGCACGCTACGGCTCGGCGACCCGGTGACGAAAATCGAAACGCAGGGCGACCGCGCGACCGGCGTGACGACCGCGAGCGGCTGGCACGCCGCCGCCGATATGGTCGCGTGCAACGGCGACCTGATGCACAGCTACCGCGACCTGCTCGGTCACAAGCGCGGGCCCAAGGTCGCGAAGAGCCTCGCGCGCAAGCGCTGGTCGCCGTCGCTGTTCGTCGTGCATTTAGGGGTCAAAGGCGACTATCCCGATATCGCGCACCACAGCATCCTCTTCGGTCCCCGCTACAAGGGCTTGCTCGACGACATCTACAAGAACGGCGTCGTGCCGGGCGACTTCTCGCTCTATCTTCACCATCCCAGCATCACCGACCCGGGTATGGCGCCACCCGGCCATGCCAGCTTCTACGCGCTCGCCCCGGTCGCGCATCTCGGCAAGGCACAGGCCGACTGGGACGGAGATTTCGGACGCCAGTTCGCCGACGCGATCCTCGACGAGGTCGAGGCGCGCGTTTTGCCCGGTCTCCGCGACAATCTCGTCACCAGCTTCCACTACACTCCGGCCGATTTCGGCCGCGACCTGTCGGCGCATCTGGGCAGCGCGTTCAGCCTCGAACCCGTGCTCTGGCAAAGCGCATATTTCCGCGCCCACAACCGCGATGATGTTATCGACAATCTCTATTTTGTGGGAGCGGGCACGCATCCGGGCGCAGGCATCCCGGGCGTTGTCGGAAGCGCGAAAGCGACGGCTGCGCTTATGCTCGAATCCCAAACCCGTTCGCCCTGAGCTTGTCGAAGGGCCGTTCTTCCTTCAAAGCCGCAGGAAGAAGTACAGGGCTTCGACAAGCTCAGCCCGAACGGAATTTTTGAAAGCACCCACGCGATGAAACGCCTCGCCGTCTATTGTGGCTCCGCCACCCCCGCCGACCCGATCTACATCGACACCGCGCGCCATGTCGGGCGCACCCTCGCCGAAAAGGGCATCGGCGTCGTCTACGGCGGCGGGCGGCTCGGGCTGATGGGCGCGGTCGCCGACAGCGCGCTCGAAGCCGGCGGCGAAGTCATTGGCGTGATCCCCGACGCGCTCGTCGGCAGCGAGGTCGCGCACCGCGGCTGCACCGAACTCCACGTCGTGTCGGGCATGCACGAGCGCAAGCGCATGTTCACCGACCTCAGCGACGGCTTCCTCACCATCCCCGGCGGCGTCGGCACGATGGACGAACTCTGGGAAGCGATCAGCTGGGCGCAGCTCGGCTATCACGCCAAGCCCGTCGGGCTGCTCAACGCCGCGGGTTTCTACAACGACCTGATCGCCTTCAACCAGCATATGATTTCGGTCGGCTTCATCCGTCCCGCGCACGCCGGGATCATGGTCGTCGATGCCAGCCTCGAGCCCTTGCTCGGCAAGATGGCGGCGTATCAGCCGCACGCGCCGATCTTCGCGATGAAGGCCGACGACCTCTAGATGGAGCGCGCGGGGGGCTATGACGCGCACGACCTGCACGGCTTCGCGCACGACAGCATCGCGCAGGGCTCGAAAAGCTTCGCACTCGCCAGCCGGTTGTTCGACCGCGAAACGCGCGAGCGCGTGTGGCTGCTCTACGCCTGGTGCCGCGCCGCCGACGATCTGACCGATGGGCAGGATCATGGCGGCGCGATGACCGCGGGCCATGACGCCAGGGCCGCGGTCGCGCGCATCCGCGAGCTCACCGACCGGGCCTATAAGGGCGAGCCGACGGGCGAGTCCGCCTTCGACGCCTTGGGTTACCTGCTCACCGAAGTCGCCATCCCGCGCGCGGTGATCGACGACATCGTCGCGGGTTTCGAGCTCGACGCTGCCGACTGGCGTCCGCGCAGCGAGGCCGACCTGCTGCGCTATTGCTATCATGTCGCGGGCGCGGTCGGGGTGGCGATGGCGCTGGTGATGGGCATCGACCCCAAGGACGAGACGACGCTCGACCGCGCCTGCGACCTCGGCATCGCCTTCCAGCTTGCCAATATCGCGCGCGACGTGGCCGAGGATGCCGCCGCCGACCGCTGTTACCTGCCCGTCGAATGGATGGTCGAACTCGACATCCCGCCCGGCCAGCACATGCACCCCGCCTTTCGCCCGCGGCTTTCGATCATGGCCAAATGGCTCTCCGAAATGGCCGAGGAATATGAGGCGTCGGCGCGCTGGGGCGCACGCAAATTGCCCCCGCGCAGCCGCTGGGCGGTACTCGCCGCCGCGGGCATCTATGGCGACATCGCGCGCGAGGTGCGGGCGCGCGGCGACCATGCGTGGGACCACCGCGCGGGCACCTCGCTCGTCGCCAAGCTCGGCTGGGTCGCGCGCGCCGGCTGGTCGGTGCTGCGCCGCCCGCCGCAGCGGCGGATCGACCGCGACGGCCTGTGGACGCGGCCGCGGAGCGGCACCGCGGCATGAGCGAATGGGAATGGGTGGCGGTCGTGCTCGGCCTGCTCAACGTAGCGCTCGTCGTCGCGCGCAGCGTCTGGAACTATCCCTTCGGGCTCGCAATGGTCTGCATCTACGCGCTGATCTTCTATGAGACGCGGCTCTACAGCGACGCGCTGCTCCAGCTCTTTTTCTTCGTCGTGCAGATCTACGGCTGGATCGCGTGGCGCGCGGCGAGCGCGGCGGCGCAAGTGCCGGTGCGTTGGATGGCGCCCAAAAGCCGCGCCCTCTGGGCCGCGGGGATCGTCGCGGCGTGGCTGGTGTGGAGCGCGGGCATGGCGCGCTTTACCGACGCCGCCGCGCCGTGGGTCGACGGCGCCATAGCGATGATGAGCGTCGCGGCGCAAATATTGATGGCGCGCCGGATGGTCGAAAATTGGTGGCTGTGGATCGGGGTCGACCTGCTCGCCATCCCGCTTTTCGCCTCGCGCGGGCTGGTGCTGACAGCGGGGCTCTATGCCCTGTTTCTGCTGATGTCGCTCGTCGGCCTGATCCAGTGGCGCCGGGCGGCAGCGGATGGAAAGGCGGCGGCATGACCACGGGTTTCCTGCTGGGAAAATTCCTGCCGCTTCACGCCGGGCACCAGCTGCTCATCGAAACCGCGCGCGCGATGGTCGACCGGCTGACGATCCTCGTCTGCTGGTTGCCCAATGACCCGATCCCGGGCGAAAAGCGGCTCGCTTGGGTCCGGGCGCTTTATCCCGACTGCGAGGTGATCGGCCACGGCGCGGTGGTGCCGCAGGAGCCCGCCGAGGATCCCGGTTTCTGGGCGATCTGGACCGATATCGTGCGCGTGGCGCACCCCGCACCGATCGACCTCGTCTTCGCTTCCGAGCCCTATGGCGAGGAACTCGCCGCGCGGGTCGGTGCGCGCTTCGTACCCGTCGATATCGACCGCACCGCCATCCCCGTCTCGGGCACCGGGGTGCGGGGCGATCCCGCCACCGAATGGCGCTGGCTCGCCGAGCCGGTGCGCGCCCACTTCCGCCGCCGTATCGTACTCCACGGCCCCGAAAGCGTCGGCAAATCGACGCTCGGCACGCGGCTCGCGCGCCATTTCGATACCGTGCTGATGCCCGAATATGGCCGCACCTATTGCGAGGTCTTCGGTACCGCGCTCGACGCCGAGGATTTGCTGCGCATCTTCGTGGGCCATGTCGCGATGGACGCCGCGCTGCGCCGCCACGCCGGGCTGCTGATGATCGCCGATACCGACCCGCTGATGACGCAGGCGTGGGCGATCATGCTGCTCGGCGCGCGCCTGCCCGAAATCGACGCGTGGGACGATCTCGCCGATCTTTACCTCGTCCCCGCGCTCGACCTGCCGTGGTGCGACGACGGCACGCGGCTGTTCGGCAGCGACCTTGCGCGGCGCCAGTTCATGGACGCCGCCATCACCGAGCTCGACCGGCGCGGCGCACGCTGGGCGTGGGTCGAGGGCGAAGGCGAGGCGCGCGTCCAGAGCGCGCTCGCAACGATTCAGGCGGCGGGGCTCGGCGCGTAACGGTCGCGCAGCTCGCGCTTCAGCACCTTGCCGATCGGACTGCGCGGCAGTTCGTCCACCACCGTGACCGCGCTCAGCCGCTGGGTCTTGCCGACCTTCGCGTTGCAGTCGGCCCGCACGCTCTCCGCATCGGCGCCATCTTTCAGCACCACGAAGGCGACCGGCGTCTCGCCCCATTCCTCGCTCGGCATGCCGACCACCGCCGCCTCGACGACGCGGTCGTCGGCGAGCAAAATGCCTTCGAGGTCGCTCGGAAAGATGTTGAACCCGCCCGAGATGATCATGTCCTTCGCGCGGTCCATCAGCGTCAGGAAGCCGTCCTCGTCGATCCGCCCGATGTCGCCGTGGCGATAGAAAAGGCGGCCGTCGGCGTCGTACCAGTGCATCGCCTTGGTCGCGTCGGGGCGGTTGTTGTATCCGGTCATCATTGCGGGGCTGCTGCCGACGACTTCGCCGACCGATCCCTGCGGCAGCTCGTTGCCCTCTTCGTCGATCACCTTCGCGATATGGCCCGGCGCCGGGCGGCCGACGGTGTGGAGCTTGTCGGGGAATTGATGCGCCTCGAGGATGAACGCTGCACCGCCCTCGGTCATGCCATAGATTTCGACGAGCCCGCCCGGCCAGCGGTTGAGCACGTCGGCTTTGAGCGACGCGGCGAAAGGCGCCGAGGTGCAATATTTCATGACGAAGCTTGTGAGGTCGAAGCTGTCGAAATCCTTGAGCGCCATGATCCGCCGATATTGCACCGGCACCAGCATCGTGTTGGTCGCGCGCTCGCGCTCGGCGAGCTCCAGGAATCCGCGCGCGTCGAATTTCTTCATCAGCACGACCTGCCCGCCCGACCCCACGGTCGGCATGAAGCTCGCCATCGTCGTGTTCGAATAGAGCGGGGTCGAGAGGATCGTCACCGCATTCGGGCCATAGGCGGGCGCGCCGCGGACGATATGCTGCCAGCGCATCGCATGGCTGTGGACGATGCCCTTGGGCGTGCCCGTCGTCCCCGACGAATAGATGATGTTGAAGCCGTCGCCGGGCAGGATATCGACCGGCGCCGGCTTCGCGCCCGCCAGCGACAGCCAGGCATCGAGCGGGGTGCCGACGTCGCTGCCGTCCATCGCGATGCGGTCGCTCGCGGTGACGATCTGCCCCTCCAGGCTCGCCGACGCCGCGGCGTCGAGGAACAAATGCCGCGCGCCGGTGTCGGCGATCATCGCCGCCATCTGCTCGCCCGTCGCGCTGTTGGTGATCAGCCCCGCGACCCCGCCCGCGCGCAGCGTGCCGAGGATGGTCGCCATCTGCTCGACGCTGTTGAGCCCCGCGATCGCGGTGCTGTCGCCCTTGGCAAAACCGTCCTGCTGCAACCGCGCGGCGATGCGATCGACCAATGCGTCCAGTTCGGACCAGCTCAGCCGCCGCGCGGGATCGGCCGCGGCTATGGCGTCGGGACGCTCGGCGGCGTGGGTGCGGATCAGGTCGGGCAGGGTGGCGAAGTCGCCGGCTAGCAGGTCGGAAGCGGTCATGGACGATTCGTTAGCACAGCGGGCGTAGCGTGCAACGCATCGAAGGGACCGGCCGCAAAGGAGTGGGGCAAAGGGTGCGTTGAGTGGGTAGGGCGATGGAGCCAATCGACGCCCGTGCCGCGACCGGGGCCCTGCCGCTCGTCGGCATCAGACACGCGCTGGCGGAGCGGAGCATCCGTCTGGCCGACGCGCTCGCCGCCGCTGGCTTCCGCACCGTCGAGCTGCCGCCGATCGCAGGCGCGGCGCGGCTGTGGCGCGAGACCGGCTTCGACCTGTTCGCGATCGATCCCTTTCACGACGGCTCCGACCCCGCCGCGATCGTCACGCTGGCACGCGGGATTGCCGAGCGGCGGCCGCTGCTGGTGCTGACCGATCGTGACCGCCGCGCCGACCGCCTGCTCGCGCTCGCGGCGGGGGCCGACGATGCGGTCGGCTGGGCCGCCGACCCGGCGGAGGTCGTCGCGCGGATCGCGGCGCTGCTGCGGCGCAGCCGCATGGCGAAGGGGCAACTCGGGGAGGGCGAGCTGCGCATCGACCTGATCGACCGCCGTGTCGAGCGCGCGGGGCAGCTCATCGCGATGCCGCTGCGCGAATTCGACCTGCTCGCCAACCTCGCACGCATCCCCGACCGCCCGGTGTCGCGCGCCGCTTTGCTCAAGGCGGTGTGGCGGATCGACTTCGACCCCGGCACCAACCGCGTCGAGGTGCATATGTCGCGGCTGCGCGCCAAGGTCGACCGCGGTTTCGCCTGGCCGATGCTACGCACGGTCAAGGGGCAGGGCTATGCGCTGCGCTCGCGGCCGGAGGGCGCGGGGTGAGGGGGAAGGCGGCGGTTTTGGGGTGAGCTGCCCTTAAGATCCTCCCCTTGGCGCAGCCATGGGGAGGGGGACCGCCGCGAAGCGGTGGTGGAGGGGTCTGGCCTTGCGCTGACCTTTGACGGCGTCGAACCCCTCCGTCAGCCCTGCGGGCTGCCACCTCCCCATCGCTGCGCGTGGGGAGGATCTGAGCGCCCGTGCCCTCCCCCAATCTTGCCCCGCCATTTCACATATCCTGCCCTTCTCCCGCCCTCGCTTGACCAAAAGTTTCAGCTTGCTACTGACTTCGGACATAAAGAAACCAATGACCCCTGTTGGAGAGAAGCCCCGATGCATCCGTCCGTCCACGCGCGCACCCATCCCGACAAGCCCGCGATCATCGTCGCCGAAACGGGGGAGGCGATCAGCTATGGCGATCTCGACGCCGCATCGAATCAGGTCGCACAGCTGTTCCGCGCGCACGGGCTTGGCCATGACGATGTCGTCGCCTTCATGCTCGACAACACCCCGCATTATTACGGCCTCACCTGGGGCGCACAGCGCGCGGGGCTGCGCTATGTGTGCATCTCGTCGCGGCTGACGCAGGACGAGACCGACTATATTCTCGAAAATTCGGGCGCGACGCTGCTCGTCGTCTCGGCGAGCCTCGCCGACGCCGCGCAGGCGCTGACCACGACGATCGAACGCTTCGCGATGGGCGGCACCATCGCGGGCTATGGCAATTGGGAGGATGTCGTCGCCGCGATGCCCGCCACCCCGGTCGCCGACGAGCGCGCAGGGGTCGACATGCTCTATTCGTCGGGCACCACCGGGCGGCCCAAGGGGGTGCGCGTCCCGCTGCCCGAGGATCCGGCGATCGACGCGACCAACAGCCTCGTGATGCTCGCCTCGGCGGTCTTCCAGATCGACGCGAACAGCGTCTATCTCTCGCCCGCGCCGCTCTATCACGCCGCGCCTTTGCGCTGGTCGATGACGATCCACCGCCTCGGCGGCACCGTCGTGCTGATGAAGAAATTCGATCCCGAGGCCGCGCTCGCGCATATCGAAAAGTATCGCGTGAATTCCAGCCAGTGGGTGCCGACGCATTTCGTGCGCATGCTCAAGCTGCCCGAAGACGTCCGCGCGCGCTACGACGTCTCGTCGATGAAGGTCGCGATCCACGCCGCCGCGCCGTGCCCGGTCCCGGTCAAGCAGGCGATGATCGACTGGTGGGGGCCGGTGCTCTTCGAATATTATGCCGGCTCCGAAGGCAATGGCATGACTTTCATCTCCAGCGCCGACTGGCTGACCCACAAGGGCAGCGTCGGCCGCCCGATCCTCGGCACCGTGCACATCATGGGCGAGGACAACGAGACCGAGCTCGGGCCGAATGAGGAAGGCACGGTCTTTTTCGAAAGCGAGAATGTCTTCGAATATCATGGCGACGACGAAAAGACCGCGTCGAGCCGCAATTCGAAGGGCTGGTCGACATTGGGCGACGTCGGCAAGCTCGACGATGAGGGTTTCCTCTATCTCACCGACCGCAAGAGCTTCATGATCATCACCGGCGGGGTGAACGTCTATCCGCAGGAGATCGAGAATCATCTCGTCACCCACCCCGCGGTCGCCGACGTCGCGGTCGTCGGCGGCCCGCACGACGATTTCGGCGAGGAAGTGATCGCGGTGATCCAGCCCGCGAACATGGCCGATGCCGGCGACGCGCTGCGCGACGAACTCATTGCTTATGCGCGCGAAAAACTGTCGGGCGTAAAAATCCCCCGCCGCATCGATTTCATGGAAGCGCTGCCGCGCCACGACACCGGCAAGCTATACAAGCGCCTGCTCCGCGACCAATATTGGGCGCGGACGAATTGACCGCGCGAGTCGGCGGCGGACCGACGAACCGCCGCCCCAAATTGGAGGCAGGCATATGAACAAGGCGATGATGACGGCGGCGATCGCGCTGGCCGTGGGACTGGCGGGC
The DNA here is from genome assembly GCF_001984035.1 of Sphingopyxis sp. QXT-31. NCBI lineage: Bacteria > Pseudomonadati > Pseudomonadota > Alphaproteobacteria > Sphingomonadales > Sphingopyxidaceae > Sphingopyxis > Sphingopyxis sp. QXT-31. The sequence goes on from NZ_CP019449.1 coordinate 3,845,842, forward strand.
TGCGGCAAAAAGGAAACGCCGCCGCCCACCGAAACCGCCGCCGCCGATACGGCCGCGACCCCGGGCACGCCCGCTCCGGCTGCTGCTCCGGCGCAGACGCCGATCCCGATCGATCCGGCGAAACCCAACGCCTGCGACAAGCTGACCGACGTCAAGCTGGCGGCGACCATCGATACGGCGACCAAGACGCTCAAGATCAGCGGCACCGCCAACGCCCCGGTCGCGGGCTATGCGACCGCGCTGCAGGCCGGGCCGCTCGACAGGATGAACCCGCCGAACCAGGTCGTGCTGCTGCGCGCCAACGCCCCCGACGGCGCGACGCCGCAGGTGGTGACGCCGGTGACGCTCAGCCTCGACATTCCGAACGCGCTGCCTGCGTACAAGTCGGTGCGCATCGCCTGTCCGAACGCGCCCGACATCGAACTCAAGGTCGGCTGATCAGGGAGGTCCGGGGTGAACGACCGCGTCGAATTTTTCTTTGACCTGTCCTCGCCCTGGACCTGTCTCGCTTTCCACAATCTGCCCGCGGTGCTGGAACAGGCCGGGGCAAGCGCGCGCTACCGCCCGATCCTCGTCGGCGGGGTGTTCAACGCGGTCAATCCCGCGGTCTATGCAGCGCGCGAACAGGCCGACAACCGGCGGCTGCTGCACAGCTGGAAGGTGCTCAAGGACTGGGCGGCGCTCGCGGGCGTGCCGATGAACTTCCCGTCGCAGTGGCATCCGGCGAAGAGCATCGCCGCGATGCGCTTCTGCTGCGCGCTCGAGGACGACCAGGCGGCGCTCGTCAGTTTTGCGCGCGGCGCCTTCGCCAGCTATTTCGACCGGCAGGAAAATCTCGACGATCCCGCGGTGCTGGCGGCGGTCGCCGATGCGGAGGGGCTCGACGGCGCCGCGCTCGCGGTCGCCGCGGGCAGCGACCCGGTCAAGGCGCGGCTGCGCGCCAATACCGAGGAGTTTATCGCGCGCGGCGGCTACGGATCTCCGTCCATTTTCGTCGACCGCGACGACATGTATTTCGGAAACGACCAACTGCCGCTCGTCGCAGCGGCGCTCGCAAGGAACGCTGCATGAAAGACCGCATCTCCATCACCATGCTGGAAAACGGCATCGCCGACGTCCGGCTGATCCGCACCGACAAGATGAACGCGCTCGACGCGGCGATGTGGGCGGCGCTGGCGGAGGCGATCGACCAATTGAAAGCCACTGCGGGGCTGCGCGTAGTCGTGCTGTCGGGCGAGGGGCGCGCCTTCTGCGCCGGGCTCGACCTGTCGAGCCTCAGCGCCGACCGCGACCCGGGCGCGAGCAGCGCGGGCGGCACCCTCTCCGACCGCACGCGCGGGGTGTCGAACAACGCCCAATATGCGGCGTGGGGCTGGCGCGAGCTGCCGGTGCCGGTGATCGCGGCGGTGCACGGCGTCGCCTTCGGCGCGGGCAGCCAGATCATGGCGGCCGCCGACATCCGTATCGTCCACCCCGACACGCGCATCGCGATCATGGAGATGCGCTGGGGCCTCGTTCCCGATGTCGCGGGCATGGCGCTGTGGCGCACGCAGGTCGCCGACGACGTGCTGCGCGAGATGATCTATACCAACCGCGAATTCAATGGCTCGGAGGCGAAGCTGCTCGGCTTCGCGACGCATGTCTCGGACGATCCGCTGGCCCGCGCGATGGAACTCGCCGAGACGATCGCGAACAAGAACCCCCACGCGATCCGCGGCGCCAAGCGCCTCTGCAACATGCTCACCGACGCGAGCGATGCCGAAATCCTGCAGGCCGAGAGCGACGAGCAGGTCAAGGTGATCCGCACCCCCAACCAGATCGAGGCGGTGATGGCGGGGATGGAAAAGCGCGCGCCGAAGTTCGTGGACTAAAGATCCTCCCCATCGCGAAGCGTTGGGGAGGGGGACCGCCGCGAAGCGGTGGTGGAGGGGTTTAGACGGCAGTGATACTACCCCTCCGTCAGCGCTTCGCGCTGCCACCTCCCCATCGCTTCGCGTGGGGAGGATCTGGTCAGAGCAACCCCAGAAACCGCACCGCATTGTCCCAGTCGGCCTGCTTCTTCTCGCGCGCCGTAATCGCCAGATCGTCGGCACCCCAGCGGCGCTCCTGATAGAGCTCGTCGAGGCTCACCGCCTGCCACAAAGCACCGGCGTCATGCGCGCCCTCGATCAGCGCCAGCCCCGCGACCAGCGACCCGCCGATCGTCGTCAGCGGCGTCAGCGCGGTCAGCCGCCACGCGTCGAGCGTCAGCACTGCGCCGCGCAAGGCCGCGACGGTCGCGGGCGGCTGGTCGATCGGCAGAATCCCCTGCGTAATCGCAAATTCGACCCCGTAACGCGCCTCGGCCCACGCCAGCAGCGGGTTCCACAGCGCCGCCTGCTCGCCCATCAGCACGGCGTCGCGATCCTCGCGATAACAGAAGAGCTCGCTCGTCGCATAAGCCGCCACCGGTTCGGCAAAAGCCGCAAGGTCGGGCGCCGCAATATCGATCGCGGCATTGCTCAACCCCGTCATCGGCATCGCCGCAGGGTCGATCTTCTCACCGACCGCGGCCCATTCACCCGCGATCGCTTCGGCCAGCGCGGGGCTCGCCACCGCCAGCGGCGCTCGCTGCGGCGTGCGCACGGGGCGCCCGTCGAGCGCGATGCCCCACCCGCCGTCCTCGGGGACGACGGCGACCTCAGTCCAGAAACGCTTCATAAATCGCGCGGCGAACGCCAGCGCCGCGCGAGCAGCATCGGGAAGACCGCGAAGTCGAAGGCCCCGATCAGCACCAGCCCGACGCCGATATAACGGTCGGTCGGCTGCCCCGCGAGCTCCCAGCGCCCGGCGATCAGGATGAAACCCGCCATCAGGAAGGCGATCCCCATCACGCGCATCAGGTTGATCGCAAAAAAGCGCTTCCTCGCCAGCGCCTCGTTGGTCGGGTTCATCCTCTGCCTCCCAATTGCTCCATCAGATGCGCGAGCGCGCCATGGCCCTGCGCCTTCAGCCCCTCGATCACCCGCGCGCGTTCGTCCGCGGGTTTGTTCTGCGACAATTTCAGCGTCGGGCGCCACGCGCTGATCGCCAGTTCGAACCCGATGATCGCATCGGCCATCTTGCCGAAGATCGCCGCGCTCATCTTGGCGCGTGTCCACGGCGGATCGATGCCCGCGCGCGTTTCATGGCTTTCCGACAGCGCGTCGAGCTGTCCGACGAGTTCCTCGCGGTCGAGCTTGCGGACACGGCCTTCCATCTCGACCGCGACATAATTCCACGTCGGCACCTGGTCGGCCGCCGTGTACCAGCTCGCGCTGACATAGGCGTCGGGGCCCTGCACCACCGCGATCGCCTGCGCGCCGCCCAGATGCTTCGTCAGCCCGTTGCCGCGCGACAGGTGGAATTGCAGCGTGCGCGCGTCCGCGCCGAGCACCACCGGCGCGTGCGCGACGCGCGGCCCGTCGGGGGTGCTCGCGAAGATCGCCGCAAAACCGATCTCGCGCACCAGCAGCGCGGCGAGGTCGGCATCCTTGGGCCGAAAGGACGGATCGGGGTGCATCAGCGCGGCTTGGCGGGCCGCGCCGGATGTTTTTTCGCGGACGGCTTCCTGCCCGCCGGCTTGGCCGGCGCCGGCTTGCCGGGCTTGCCCGCCTTGGGCTTGGGTTTCGGCTTGCCGACGAAGTCGGTCGGCTTGCTGTCGGCCGTGCGTCCGCGCCGCTCGCCGCGCCGCGCCTTGCGGATCTGCTTGCTGTGCGCCTTCGCCTGCGCCTTCAGCGCCGATTTCGGCGGCGGACCCTTTTCCTGCCCATCGGTCCCGACCTCGCCGAGCAGCGGGTCGAACCCCAGCGCGTCGAGGCTCGCGGCAAAATGCTCGGGCACGTCGGCGCTGATATCGATCGCGCCGCCGTCGGGGTGGTCGATGCGCAAGCGGCGGCTGTGCAGATGCATCTTGCGGCTGATCGTCCCGGTCAGGAACGCGCCCTTGCCGCCATATTTGCCGTCGCCGACGATCGGATGGCCGATCGCCGCCATATGCACGCGCAGCTGGTGCGTGCGCCCGGTCAGCGGCTGCAGCTCGACCCACGCCGCGCTGTTGCCCGCGCGCTCGATCACGCGGTAGCGCGTCTTCGACGGCAGGCCCTTGTCGTCGACATGCATCTTCTCGCCGCCCGATCCGGGCTGTTTGGCGAGCGGCAGGTCGATCTCGCCCTGCTGGATGTCGGGCACGCCGACGATCAGCGCCCAATAGGTCTTCTTGGCGCTGCGGTTCGAAAAGCTTTTGGCGAAATAGGCCGCGGCGCGCGGGGTGCGCGCGATCAGCAGCGCGCCCGACGTGTCCTTGTCGAGCCGGTGGACGAGCTTGGGCCGCACCGGCCCGTCGAATTTCAGCGCGTCAAGCAGCCCGTCGACGTGGCTCTCGGTCTTGGTCCCGCCTTGGGTGGCGAGCCCCGGCAGCTTGTTGAGCACGATCGCGCTGGCGTCGCGGTGGATCACCATCCCCGTCGCGAGCGCGACATCGGCGTCGGTCAGCGGCCGCCCCTTGCGCGCCGGCCGCGCCTCGGCCTCGACCGGCGGGGTCGGCATCACGAGCTTCTGCCCCGTCGCGATGCGGTCGGAGACATCGGCCTTCTTGCCGTCGAGCGTCAGCTGCCCCGACCGCGCCCAGCGCGCGAGCAGCGCATGCGGCGTGCCCTCGCGGTGGCGCTTGAACCAGCGGTCGAGCCTGATGCCATCATCCTCCTCGGCGATCGTCGCCCCATCCATTTTGGCAGCGTCCATTTTCGCTTTCTCGCTCATGCCGGCACCTGCCGCATCAAAAGCAGGCCGATGCCGCAGGCGGCGATTGCGCCGGCCACGGACGCCGCGACATAAACAAAGGCCTGCGCCGACTGCCCGCGCTCGAACAAAGTCCAGAATTCCATGCTAAACGCCGAAAAGGTGGTGAAACCGCCGAGCACGCCGACCCCGAAAAACAGCCGCGCCGCCTCGCCGCCGCCGCTGCGCGCGAGCCAGCCGACCAGCAGGCCCATCGCCAGGCTACCCACGATATTGATCGACAGCGTCCACCAGGGGAAGCCGGGGCCGAGCCGCGCGAGCATCGCGCCGCCGACGAGGTGCCGCGCGCCGGCGCCGAGCGCGCCGCCGATCATCACAGGGAAAAGGCCGTTCATCCGCCCGCCCTAGCCGCAAATGCGCGGCGCGAAAAGCAAGAGCGGTCGAAAACCGCTCTAATGGTCAGCGAGGACCGCCGCCGAACGGACATGCGCCGCGCGCCAGTCGGCGGGGCGCGCGAAATCGCCCGCCCAGATCCCGCGCCGCGCGCGCTCGGCTTCGCCCTCTTCGGACAGCAGCGCATCGTCGGTCGCGACCGCCCAGCCCAGCCGGACCATCTCGCCCGCCAGGTCGACGCCTTCGGGTTCGGCCCGCGTGCGGCACGCCGCGAGCGTGCGGCCATATTTGTCCTTCGCCGCGAAGCTGCAGAAGAGCGGCCCGTGCTCCGCGAGCCCCACCAGCGCCGTCCGCGCCGCCTGCCCGCACGCCCAGCCGCTGCCGTCGGGGCGCGTGCAGCGCTGACGATATTCGACCGCGTCGAGGCCGCTCAGCCGGATCTTGCGCACTGCGCCGCCCTGTCGCACCGACAGGCTGTCGCCGTCGATCACCTGCACCAGCGGCACCGCCTCGGCCGGCGCCGGCCGCGCCAGCCACAGTGCCGCGGCCATCGCCGCGAGCAGCAGCAGCGCCCCGAGCGAGCGGAGCCGCCGCCGCCAGCGCAGCCGGGTCGACAGGGAAGGGCGCGGCGCCATGGCGCCGACCATCGGCGGGCGGCGTCAGGCTGGCAAGCGCGAAAGGGGATTGACGGCGAGAACAAACCATGTCCAAAATGGAGGCAAATTCCATCCCTACCGTCCGGTCGAACGTTGGCCTCTTGGCATCAATGTCCGGATCGGCGGCAGTTTGGAACGAACAAAACGTGAATATCGCCATTCTGACGGCATAAAGACGCCAGGGTGGCGCGGCGGCGAGGAAAGGGCGGCACGATGGACCAGTTGATCGATACGAACCTGCGGACCGGAGCTTTACCGACGCCGCGCTTCGATGCAGCCGCGCCGTGGCAGGCCGCCACGGGTGCCGGCGAACGCACGGCGTCGGTCCTGTTCACGGGCCCGCGCGCGATCGGTGCCGAGCTGGCGCGCGCCGGCCGTGCCCGCGTGATCGACCAGGTCGCGCCGGCGCGCGTCGCGGCGCATCTGCGCAACATGACGCTGCCCGACATCGTCTGGCTGTTCGACGCCGAAACGATCGAGGAGGCGAGCTTCGCCGACATCTGCGACGCGGTCGCCGCGATGGAATGCGGCCTTGTCTGCGAAACCTCGCTCGGCGCGCTTGACCGCGTCGCCGCTTTGGTTCCCGAGACGATCCGCACCGAATGGCTGGTCGACCCCGATCCCGCCGACCGCATCGTCGCGCTCGCGTCGGCATCGTGCGCGCTGGGGCATGTCGTCCACGACGCCGCGCGCGACGAGACGATGGAGCGCATCGACCGGCTGCAGGACGAGGTCGCGCGCATCTCGCGGCTGCTCGGCGATCTCGCGGGCCAGCGCGCGCTGCCGGGGACGCCGACCGCCTATGCGCCGCCGGGCGAGAGCGGCGTCGATGGCATGGGCCAGGTCCGCTCGCCGATCCGCGATTTTTCGTCGGCGCCGCGCAGTTTCGAGCCCGAGGAACGCACGATCCAGCGCCTGCGTGCCAAGGCGGTGCGGCGGATGCTGCGCCAGCGGCGGATGCGCGAACAATATTTCCCCGCCGACCTCTTCGCCGATCCCGCATGGGACATGCTGCTCGATCTTTATGCCGCGCGGCTCGAACGCCAGCCGGTTTCGGTCTCCAGCCTGTGCATCGCCGCCGCGGTCCCCGCGACGACGGCGCTGCGCTGGATCAAGACGATGACCGATGCCGGGCTTTTCCTGCGCGAGGCCGACCCGCACGACGGCCGCCGCATCTTCATCGGCCTCGCCGAATCGGCGCACGACGCGATGGGCCGCTATTTCGAGGCGCTCGAGGAATAGGCGCCGAGGGTCCTGCGACCCGAAAGCTTGCCCCCGCCACGAAGCTGTGGCAGGGGCGCGCTTCTCCGCATATGGCGACATCGCGGAGGGCGCTTAGCTCAGTTGGTAGAGCATCTCGTTTACACCGAGAGGGTCGGCGGTTCGAGCCCGTCAGCGCCCACCAGAGACCACCGGCCTCAGTCGCCGCCGGCCATGGCGGCGGGATCCATCCACACCGCTTCCCACACATGCCCGTCGGGATCGGCGAGGTTGCGGTTGTATAGGAAGCCCAGATCCTGCTTCGGGTTGATGTCGGCCGTGCCGCCGTGCGCTGCCGCGGCCTCGTTCATCCGGTCGACCTCTTCGCGGCTGTCGCACGACAGCGCGATCATCATCTCGCTCGCCGTCGCGGGCGGGATCGGGCGATCGGTGAAACCGCGCCACTTGGCGTGGGTCAGCAGCATCACATGGATCGTCTCGCTGACCACCATGCACGCGGTGCCGTCGTCGCTGAACTGCGGGTTGTTGGTAAAGCCCAGCGCCTCGTAAAAGCTCGTGGCGCGCGCCAGTTCGGTCACGGGCAGGTTCACGAAAATCATCTTCGACATCGTCGGTCTCCTCTAATCGGAAGCCCCGCCATGACCGTCACGGCGGCTGCTTGCCCGCTGAGTAGAGGGAGCGGTCCGCCGACGAATTGATATTTGGTAGGAAATCGCCTCAGCGCTGGTCGGGCCGGGTCATCGCGATCGTTCGCCTGAGGCGGCTCAGGCTTTCGGGGGTGATGCCGAGCCAGGCGGCGATGTGATGCTGCTTCAGCCTCTTGTGCAGTTCGGGCTCGGCGCGGATGAAGTCGACATAGCGCTGCATCGCGTCGTCGTGGCGGAAGGCGACCTCGCTCGGCTCTTTTTCGATGATCCAGTGCCGTTCCATATAGGCGATATAGATCGCGGCGAGGTCCGGAAAGCGGCCGACGAGCGCCTTGAACGCCGGAAAATCATATTCGAGGACATGGCTCTTCTCGATCGCGGTGATAGAAAAAGCGCTCGGCGTCCCCGTCAAGGTCGCGCTCACCGACGCCGCGATGCGGTTCTCGGGGAAAAAATGCTTGGCGATCAGGTCGCCCTCGGGACCGATATAATGCTGGTAGAACAGCCCTTCGACGACGAAGGCATAATGCGTCGGCACATCTCCCGCGCGGATGAAGGGCTCGTCCCTGGCATAATGGCGCGGCCGCAACAGCGCCGCCCACGCCCGCTCGCCCTCGGCCGACAGGTCGCCATAGTTCCGGATCTTCGTAAAAAATTCCGCCGTGTCCATGGGGGTGATTCGCCTGTCGCCGGTGGTTCCCGTTCATCCCGGCTTCGGCGCCTTGGGGCAACCGGTACGCGTTCGCGGAAAAAAAAATGCCGGCGGCCCAAGGGGAAAGCCGCCGGCATTATTGTAAAGCGCGCAAACGCGCTCTCGGGTCGGGCTAGAGCGTGCGTCGCCCGCGGCCGAACACAAAGGCCACGACGAACAGGATCACGCCGATGACCAGCAGGATCTTGGCGAAATCGGCCGATAGGCCGGCGACCCCACCAAAGCCGAGCAGCGCGGCGATCAGCGCGATGACGGCGAAGATGATGGCATATCTGAACATGGTCTTCTCCTTCCCGAACGCACGACCCCGTACGCTCCCGCACGCGCCATGCGCCGGGCCAGTCTCGCTTCGTCATGCATCGATGAGCCGTTAACGCCCTCTTGCGGATAAAGGTTCCGGCCTCCGCAATCGGTGCCCCGGCGCGGGTCGAAGCCCTAGGGCAAGGCCTCGCGCGCGACCTGCCGCGCGCGCCACACGCTCCACAGGGTGAACAGCCCCATCGCCGCCCAGATCACGTTGAGCACCGCCGATGGCAGCGCGCCATTATAGCCCGAATTGATCACGAAGCCGCCCGCGCCGATCACGTTCATCCACTGATAGGCATAGCCGCGCGCCTCGAGCTTGCCGAGCGAGAGCAATATATAAGCCGCGAGGATGAGCACCGCCGCCGTCCAGCCGGTGGCTTCGATCGCGATGGTGAAAGCGTCCATATCCGTCCCTTCGCACGGGGAGCACCCCCATTGCCGCGACGGCGGCTCAGCGCATCGCGTCTTCCATCGCCTCGACTGCATCCTTCGCCTCGGCGAGGCCGAGCCCGGTCTTCTGGCGCATCAGCTTGATTGCGTCGATCTTGCGGTTCTGGCGGATGAGCTCGCGGATTTCCTCGTCGTCGATCCGCTCGTCGCCGACGCGCCGCAGCGGCGGGCGCGCGGGCGGCGGCGCGGTGAGGTCGCGCCGCCCGCCGCCGCCGCGTAGGAACCGCGCAAGCAGCAACCCGATCAGCAGGCCGACGGCGAGGAAGAGCAATTTGCCGATCATCGCCGCCGCCTCTTGGTGCTTACGCCGCCAGCTTGCGCAGCACGTAGTGCAGGATGCCGCCGTTCATATAATATTCGACCTCGTTCGCGGTATCGATGCGGCAGAGCGTGTCGAAGCTGAAGGTCGAACCATCCGGCCGTGTGACGTTCACGGTGACCGTCTGGCGCGGCTTCAGCTCCGCGACGCCGGTGATGGTGAACTGGTCGTCGCCGGTCAGCCCCAGCGTCTCGCGCGTGTCGCCGCCCTGGAACTGCAGCGGCAGCACGCCCATGCCGACGAGGTTCGAGCGGTGGATACGCTCAAAGCTCTCGACGATCACCGCGCGCACGCCGAGCAGATTGGTGCCCTTCGCCGCCCAGTCGCGCGACGAGCCGGTGCCATATTCCTTGCCCGCGATCACGACCAGCGGCGTGCCGTCGGCCTTGTGGCGCATCGCCGCGTCATAGATCGGCATGACCTCGGCGCCATAGCGCGACATGCCGCCTTCGATGCCGGGGACCATCTCGTTCTTGATGCGGATGTTGGCAAAGGTGCCGCGCATCATCACCTCGTGGTGGCCGCGGCGCGCGCCATAGCTGTTGAAGTCGGCCTTACTGACCTGATGCTCCATCAGCCACTTGCCGGCAGGGCTATCCGCCTTGATCGAGCCCGCGGGGCTGATGTGGTCGGTCGTGATCGAGTCGCCCAGGATCGCGAGCGGCTTCGCGTTCACGATGTCCGACACCGGCGCCGGGGTCATCGACATGCCCTCGAAATAGGGCGGGTTCGCGACATAGGTCGAGCCCGCGCGCCACTGATAGGTGTCGCTGCCCTCGACCTCGATCTTCTGCCAATGCTCGTCGCCCTTGTAGACATGGGCGTAGCGCGCGACGAACATCTCGCGGTCGACCGCGCCCGCCACCGCCTCGGCGACTTCCAGATTGGTCGGCCAGATGTCGGCAAGGAACACGTCGCTGCCGTCCTGCGCCTGCCCGATCGGCGTGGTGGTGAAATCCTCGATCACCGTGCCCTTCAGCGCATAGGCGACCACCAGCGGCGGCGAGGCGAGGAAGTTCGCGCGCACGTCGGGCGACACGCGGCCTTCGAAGTTGCGGTTGCCCGAGATCACCGCCGCGGCGACCAGCCCATTCTCGTTGATCGCCTTCGAAATCGGCTCGGCGAGCGGCCCCGAATTGCCGATGCAGGTGGTGCAGCCATAGCCGACGAGGTTGAAGCCGATATTGTCGAGATGCTTCTGCAAGCCCGCCTTGACCAGATAGTCGGTCACCACCTGCGACCCCGGGGCGAGCGACGTCTTGACCCACGGCTTCGGCTTCAGCCCGAAGGCGTCGGCCTTTTTCGCGACGAGACCCGCGGCGACGAGCACCCCGGGGTTCGAGGTGTTGGTGCAGCTGGTGATCGCGGCGATGGTGACGTCGCCGTCGCCGATGTCGAAATCCTTGCCCTCGACCGGCACGCGCGTCTGTGCCTTTTTATAGGTGTTCGCCATGTCGGCGTTGAACACATCGTCGACGTCGGGAAGCGAGACGCGGTCCTGCGGACGCTTCGGCCCCGCGAGCGACGGCACGACGGTGCCGAGGTCGAGTTCGAGCGTATCGGTGAAAATCGGGTCCGCGGCGCCCTCGACGATCCACAGCCCCTGCGCCTTGGCATAGGCCTCGACCAGCGCGATAGTCTCGTCGCTGCGCCCGGTCAGGCGCATATAATCGAGCGTCTTGTCGTCGACGCCGAAGAAGCCGCACGTGGCGCCATATTCGGGCGCCATATTGGCGAGCGTCGCGCGGTCGGCGAGCGACAGCGAGGCGAGGCCGGGGCCGAAATATTCGACGAAGCGGCCGACGACGCCCTTGGCGCGCAGCATCTGCGTCGCGGTGAGCACCAGGTCGGTCGCGGTCACGCCTTCCTTCAGCGCGCCGGTGAATTTGAAGCCGACGACTTCGGGGATCAGCATCGACACCGGCTGGCCCAGCATCGCGGCTTCCGCCTCGATCCCGCCGACGCCCCAGCCGAGCACGCCCAGCCCGTTGATCATCGTCGTGTGGCTGTCGGTGCCGACGCAGGTGTCGGGATAGGCGACGGTCGCGCCGTCCGCATCGACGCTCGACCACACCGCCTGCGCGATATGCTCCAGATTGACCTGGTGGCAAATGCCCGTGCCCGGGGGCACCGCCTTGAAATTGTCGAGGCTCTTCGATCCCCATTTCAGGAAGTCGTAACGCTCCCCGTTGCGATAATATTCGATCTCGACGTTCTGTTCGAACGCCTTGGGATGGCCGAATTCATCGACCATGACACTGTGGTCGATGACGAGGTGGACGGGGACCAGCGGGTTGATCTTCGACGTGTCGCCGCCCAGCGTCGCGATCGCATCGCGCATCGCGGCGAGGTCGACGACGCAGGGAACGCCGGTGAAATCCTGCAACAGCACGCGCGCCGGGCGATACTGGATTTCCTGGTTCGAATGCGGGTTCTTCTGCCAGTCGACCAGCGCCTTCACATCATCGGTCGACACGGTGAAGCCGCCATCCTCGAAGCGCAGCAGGTTCTCGAGCAGCACCTTCATGCTGAACGGCAGCCGCGACACGTCGCCGAACTTCGCCGCGGCCTTGTCGAGCGAATAGTAAGCGTACTTCTTATCGCCGACGTCGAGCGTCGAGCGGGTTCCCAGCGTGTCGTGGCCGGTGGTGGTCATAGGCTTGCAGTCCCCTGTTTGGGCGCGGCGGGGAAATGACGCCCGAGGCCCGTCCGGGAGAGCGGGGCAAACGGGAGTCGCACGCGCGGTTTTGTTGGGGACGCCTTACGCCGGGGCGGGGGAATTGCAAGGGGGTGGGGGAGGTTGGTTGGCGCAGCGACGCCGTGCGGCCGGCGAGGGCGCGAAGATTTTTTCGCACAAAGCCACGAAGCCACAAAGAGCGACGGCTCTTCCCTTAGTCGTCACCCCGGACTTGATCCGGGGTCCCGCTTTCCAACGTCGCTGAGCGGGACCCCGGATCAAGTCCGGGGTGACGTGGAAGGACAGGCCCGCTTGTTCGCCGCTCCCACAAATGCTATCTTACCGGTATGACCAAGGAAACCAGAGTCTCTGCCAAGGGCCAGGTCGTCATCCCCAAGGACGTCCGCGACCGGCTGCACTGGGACGTCGGCACGGTGCTCGAAGTCGTCGACGGCCCCGCCGGCGTGATGCTGCGCGCCAAGCCCAAGGCCAAACCCGCGCTAAGCTTCGAAGAGGCAATGGCGAAGCTGCGCAAGACGGTGAACTACAAGGGCCCCCGGATCAGCGACGAGGACGCGCACGCCGCGATCGACCGAATGTTCCGCGAGGATAAAAGCTGGGACCCGCCGAATTGAAGGCGGTCGCTACCAACATCCTCGCGCGCTTCATGCTGGACGACGATCCGGTGCAATCGCCGTTGGCGCGCGATCTGGTGAAGGCAGGCGTGTTCGTCCCCCTGACCGTGCTGCTCGAACTCGGATGGCTGCTGCAATCGCGTTACGGTTTGGCACGCGAACATCTCGCGGCTTCCCTGAACGACCTGTTCGACGTCCCAGGAATCGTGCTGGAGGATGATCAGGCTGTGCGCGCGGCGGTGGCGGCGTATGCTAAAGGCGGCGACTTCGCCGACCATCTCCATCTAGTCGCGGCGAAGGGTGTCGAGGCGTTTGTGACATTCGACCGGGGCTTGGTGGCGAATGAAGCAGTCGGGGTGAGGGTCAGGTCGAGCGGATGAACCGCACCATCAAGGAAGCGACCGTTAAACGCTTCCATTACGAGAGCCATGAGCAGCTACGGACACACCTCACCGACTTTATCGCCACCTATACTTCGCCCGTCGGCTCAAGACGCTCAGCGGCCTCACCCCCTACGAATACATCGCCAAGATCTGGACGGCTGAGCCAGAACGGTTCATTGTCAATCCGATCCACCAAATGACCAGACTAAATACTTAGCGCACTAAGCTATATGTTTCCGAATAGAGACGGCATTGAAAAACAGTCCGTTTAATCGCGCGGTGCTGCCGATTACGGCGAGAGATCAAAAAACCAGCTTAGGTCAATTGCAATCGCTGCCAAATTGATGCTTAATGTGGAGGTAACTTGCATCGAAAACAGACATGAACCCTTAGGACGACAGCCGCATGGGGGGATGCGATGCCAATAGAGAAGGACCGCGAGGACGCGGGGGGCGAAGACGACAGCGCGCGACCGAGGGAAGCCGCGCAATTGGCGGCTATTCGCCTTGAGGTCCAACGGCTTGCTGAAATGATGAATGCACTGGTCGGCGACGACCCGAGCAAGGCAAACGAGATCGAGACTGCAAGTCCTATCTCATTCGACCAAGGGCGAGCCGCCGAGGCCGCCCGGATGTATAAAGAGCGCCGTTTGCGCGACCATTTCCTACCATCCGATCTTTTTACCGAGCCAGCTTGGGACATGCTGCTGGACCTTTACAGGGCGCACTATCGAAAAATCGAAGTCGGCATATCGAGCCTATGCCTCGCGGCGTGCGTTCCCATCACAACCGCTCATCGCTGGATTGAAACGATGGAGGAGGCGGGGCTGTTCAAGCGGAGATGCGATCAGAGAGATCGCCGCCGCATCTTTGTAGAGCTAACGGAAAGCGCCCGGCTTGCGATGGACAGATATTTTGACCGGTTGGCGGTGATCAGAAGCCAAGGCGCCTAGGGACTCGTCTCGCCAGTAATAGAAGCATTAGAGCCGATCGCGCCGCGTCCGTCGTTGAGTAGGTCGATAGCGTGACTCAGGGCATTGGCGGCGAGGTTCTGACCAAGGCGATCCAGCACGCGCAGTTCGGATCGCAAGCGATCTCGCACCGCGCGGATATCGTCCGCATTCGTCGAAGCGTTGTCCATGCGACCCGTTCCCCGATGAAGCCTCCGGCCTGATAGGCTCTGTGAGGACGCGGGGACATATCAAACTAGGTTGCGAATTGAAACATCAAACCGCGACCACGGTTGGGATCTATTCGTCCAGAGCTTCGAAGTAGCGCTCCATCCCCTCGAAGGTGGCATCTGCAAGGCCGATGAAGATACGGCGCCCATCCAGCGGATCGGCTTTGCGCAGGCATAGTCCGGCATCGGTCATCGTCTTGATCCAGCGCAGCGCCGTCGTCGCGGGAACCGCTGCGGCGATGCATAGGCTGGAGACTGACACCGGGTGGCGTTCGAGCTGTGCGGCATAGAGGTCGAGCAGCATGTCCCACGCCGGATCGGCGAAGAGGTCGGCGGGGAAATGTTGCTCACGCATCCGCCGCTGGCGCAGCATCCGGCGCACCGCCTTTGCGCGGTGGCGTCGCATGATCCGCTGGTCCAGTTCATAGTCACGCGGACCAACTGAAAAACTGTGCGAAGCGGCGGGAGGCGGCAGTGCGCGTTGTTCTTCGGCTGCTTTGTCTGGAGGATCGAATGGGGCGCGCACCGAACCGCCTTGCCTCATCAGATCGGCCAACATGCGCCCGATTCGCGCGACTTCATCCTGCAAGCGGTCGAGCCGTTCCGCATCGTCCGCCCCGGCGCCAATATGGAAACTGCGTCCATCGATTTCTTGCCCCATTGCTACCCCCTGTTGCAAGGACGTTCGCAATATGATCCAGAACGACACGATATTCACGACAATATCTGTCCGTTTCGGGATCAGATACTGCCAATCTGGTAGGAAGATTACTGTGACAGGTGCAACGATCCCCAAACACACCGCCGATCAGTCCGCCAATCCCAACTCCTGCGCGGCACGGAATATCCGCAACACCTCGACCGCCGCTTCAACCCGATAGGCAATAGCCGTCCGACCCCGAAAGTTCGGCGTGCGGACGCCCGGTGCGATGTCGTCGCGTGGGGTGTCGCGGGAGGGGTCAGTGGCGGGGTCGGCCGTATGGGCTTCGATGGCGCTGGTGCAGGCAAAGGCCGTGTCGGGATCGGCGCGGGCGGCGATCCGGTCGTAGAGGCGGGTGAGGTCGTCGTTGGCGGTCCGGCGCCGGGCGACGCGGACTTTTGTCGTCAAGCGCCTTGGCCCGTCCGTTTCGCATGGCGGGCGGCAAGGCCGCTGCGGACCTCTTCGGCGGGCTGGGCCGGGCGGGGGTCGGCGAGGGCTTCGGCGAGGCGGGCCTTGAGCAGCTCGTCGAGCAAAGCTTCCTCACGATCGAGCGCGCGCAGGCCGGCGCGCACGACCTCGCTGACCGAGGCGGTGCGGCCCGCTTCGACGCGATCCCGCGCAGCGGCGGTGAGCGGGCCGAGCGAGCCGCGCGTCCCGATCGCGGGTGAGGAAAAATGGCTCTTTCCAAAAATATCCAAATAGGTTATAAATGGCGCCGCTTCATTCCAGATGATGCGGGCGGTGGATTATGCGGCCGATGGCGGCGAGGATTTTGCGGGGGAGATCGGCGATCATGTCGGGCGGCGGCGCATACCGGAACGCGCGCTTTCCGAACCCTCGCTTGCCGAGGGGCGCAAGCCGCTCGACCGCACCCGACCAACACATCGACGCTTTGCGTGAAGTTAAAGCAAAAGCGCGTCCCCGGCATCGTCATTGGGCTGAACTTTACTGAACTTTGGCCACGGGAGCCGACGCGGCCCGCGGCATCGCGATGAAACGGACCGCCCCGCATGGCGCGAAGCTTGCGCCCGCGCGCGCCCCCTGTCACCTTTCGCCCCGAGGACACGAAGAGGGGAGATGATCATGCGAAGCCCATATGCCGCGCTGGCCGCCGCCGCGCTGGCCCTGCCGTTCGCGGCGCCCGCCGCGGCGCGTGAAGCGGCCGATGTGATCATGCCGGTCGATCCCAAGGCGCGCGCCTTTCAGGAGGAGGTCGGCTTTGCCGATGCGGTGATCGCGGGCGATACCATCTATCTCTCGGGCGTCGTCGCCGCGCCGCGTGCGGGCGAGACGGGGCTCGAGCCCGCCTTCGAACGCGTCTTCGTTCGCATCGCCGACGTGCTGGCGCGCGCGGGGGTGGGCTGGGACGATGTCGTCGACATGACGACCTTTCACACCGACCTGCCCGCGCAGATCGACGCCTTCGTCGCGGTCAAGAACCGCCATGTGAAGGGTCCGCCGCCGGCGTGGACCGCGATCGGCATCGCGCGCCTCTACGAGCCGACCGCGATCGTCGAGGTCAAGGTGATCGCGCGCAAACCCAAGGGCTGATCGTCCCGAAACGCTTGCGCCGCGCCGCGCGGTCGGCGAAAGTCTGCGCCGAAACGGGGAGGGAAACGCGTGCAGGCGGTCGACGACGACAAGGCGCTGGGGATGAAGGTGATGAAGCTGTCGCGGATGCTGCGGCTGCGCTTCGACCGGCGCGTCGTGCCGCTGGGGCTGACGCGCGCGCAGTGGCAGACGATCGCCTGTATCCGGCGGCGCCCCGGCGCGACGCAGCGCGAGGTCGCGGGGCTGCTCGAGGTCGGCGAGGTCACCGTCGGGCGCTCGATCGACAAGCTCGTCGAGGCGGGCTGGGTCGAGCGGCGCGCCGACCCCGCCGACCGCCGCGCACACCGCATCTGGCTGACCCCCGCGATCGAGCCGCTTATCGACGAACTGACGCGCATCGGCATCGAAGAGGAAGAAGCCGCGCTCGCGGGCTTCGACCCCGCCGAACGCGCCGCGCTCCACGCGATGCTCGCCCGCATCACCACGAATTTGGGCGGTGATACGGCCGAAACTGCGGCGTGCGAGCCGGAGGAGGGCTGAGGGGAGAGCCTGTCCCCCGCCCGGCGCGCGTTCCGGCTATTTCTGCTTGAGCGCTTCGCTCTTCGTCAGCGTGGTGACCAGCTTGCCGTCGACGATGCTGAGCGTGTCGGCAGGGATGCGCACGGTTTCGCGGTTGACGATCGCGAGCACCGCGCCCGACGGCTGGACCTTGTACACCTGGCCGATCTGGCGGCCGCCGGTGTCGCGAAGGACCTCGCCCTGCCGAGGCGCGCGCTCGAGCGCGGGCGCGGCGGCGGTTTCATTGGCGAAAGCGGGCGCCGCGACGAGCAGAGCGGCGGCGAAGGAGAGAGCGAGACGCATAGATGAACCCCTGTAAGACTATATACTAAGCTATATTAGTATAAGCCTGATTAGTGTGCAACGCACAATCGACGTGCCGCGCAATGAGGGATAGTCGCGATGACGATAGGTTGCGCCTCAGAGGCGACGAAGAGATGGGCGCGGGTCTATGCGCTGCCGCGCAGCGCCAGCCGAACCGGAACGCGGGTACCGTCGCGCGCGTGTTCGTCATCCTCGAGCGCCATCGCGACGAGCGCTTCGCCCGCGGCGTCGAGGTCGGGCTCGATCGTGGTGAGCGCGGGGTCGGCGAGGGTGCCGGCGCGGATACCGTCGAAGCCGATCAGCGCGACGTCGCCCGGCACGCTCCGCCCCATCTCCTTCAGCCCCTGCAGCACGCCCAAGGCGAGCATGTCGGTCGCGGCGAAGACCGCATCGACGTCGGGGTGCGCCGCGAGCAGGTCGCGCACGCCCTGAACGCCCTGCGCGTGGCGGTCGGCGGCCGAGACCGCGGGCCAGACGATCGGCGCGATGCCATGATCCGCGAGCGCGGCGGCGAGCCCCTCGCGCCGCTCGTCGAACTGGCGCTGCGCCGAATCGGCAGGGCCGAGGAAGGCGATGCGGCGGCGCCCCTGCGCGACCAGATGTTCGGCGGCGAGCCGGCCGCCCGCGTCATTGTCGCTGCGCATCCAGTGGAAGGGATCGCCCGGGCTGCCCCAGCAGACGAAGTCGAGCCCCGAGGCCTGCGCCTCGGCAAAATAGGCCCAGGCAGGGCGATTGCTGGTGGTGCCGATGACGATCATCGCGTCGGCGAGCCCCGAGGCGACGAAGTCGGCGCGGAAATTGGCCGGGCTTTCCTGGAAGCTGACGAGCAGGTTGAAGCGGCGCGCCGACGTCGCCTCCGCAATGCTGCCGAGCAAGGCGAAGTAGAAGGGATTGATCGCGCTGCGATCCTCGCGGGGGCGGCAGATGGTGACGAGCGCGATCGTCTCGCTGCTCTTCAGCCGCAGCGACGAGGCGTGGCGGTCGACGACATAGCCGAGTTCGCGCGCCGCGGCCGACACGCGCGCGCGCGTCTCGGCATTGACTCCGGGGCTGCCGCGCAGCGCGCGCGAAACGGTCGATTGCGAGACGCCCGCGCGTTCGGCGACGTCGAACGATGTCGGGCGCAGCATTTTTGCGGTCATTCCGGCCTCTTCCCCTCTGTCGCGTCTGTCGCCGCGAGGGGGACGCTTGTCAATCGGCGAGCGGCCAGCGGCGCGCGCGGACCCAGTCGACGAGCGCGACATCCCCGGGCGAGTCGGCGTGGATGCGCGCGCGCAGATCGTCGTCGAGGGCGAGGCGGCGCGCGACCACCTCGCTTTGCGAAGGGTGCGAGGCGGGGAGCGGCGCGGAATCGCCCGCGGCGCGATGATGCTGCCAGTCGGTCGGGATGCCCATCGCGTCGCAGACGAAATCGAGCCCCTCGTTCCAGCGATCGACGGTGGTCACGAACCAGCAGCGGGTCAGCATCTGCCGCGCCATGGCAAGGCGCTGCGCGCCGTCGGCGGGCAGCGCGGTACCGTAGAGCGCCTCGGCGAAAAAGCGGACCATGTAGTTGCGCTGCTCGGCGAGATAATAGTCGCGGTACCAGATGGTGAAATCGTCGGGGGCGTGGCCGCGGCTCCAGCGGAAATTATAGAGCGAGACGCAGCGCTCGGCCGGGTCGCGCAGCACAGTGAAATAGCGCGGATCGCGCGGGCCGGGGACGAGGCGGTCGATGCCGTAATAAGTCTGATGCCCAGAGAGGATTTCGGCGCTGGCGCGCTCCTCCGGCGGGCGGTCGGCGAAATCGGGGCGGCCGTGCGTCTTGCGATAGCTGCGCCCCCAGTGCGAAAATTCGACGAGCTGTTCGTCCATCACGAAATGGCGTTCGAGATGCGCCTTCAGCGTCGTGCCGCCGCATTTGGGGACGTGGAGGAAGATCCACAGCGGGCGCGCGGCGTCGGTCATGCGCCGACCCTGTCGTAGCCGAAACGGGTGAGCAAGGGGCGGTGCGCGGCGAAGACCGTATCGAGGTCGGCGATCTGCTGCGGCGTCAGGCGCGCTATCTGGTCGGCGTTCATGTCGCGCAGCGGCTCGTCGTAGCGGCCCTTGACGGGACGCGCGCGGGCGAGGTCGAGGTCGGCGAGTTCGGGGACGAGCGTCGCGATGCGCGCGGCGACGTCGGTGGGCGCGGCGCACATCTCTTCATAGGTGAAAAAGGCCGCGCGCGAACCGAGCGCGGCGCGGTTCGCCTCCTGCGCCGCGAGCGCGGCGACGATATGGCGCGCGGCGGTGGTGGCGAGGCTGTCGCCGGGAGGGACGGGACCCGCCGCCCCGCCGCGGCGGATGATGCCCTCGGCGATGGCATAGGGATTGCGGACGAGGATCAGGAACGCGGCATCGGGAAACTCCGCTGCCAACTGGTCGGCGATCAGCAGGAAGGGCGGCGAGGCCACGACGAGCGTGTCGGCGCCTGCCTGCGAAGCGCGCGCGTGGAATTCCCACGCGCGGCGGGTGCGCGTCCAGTCGTAGGCGGCGGCCTCGCGAAAGGTTGCGATCGACGCCGGGCCGGCGGCCCAGAGCAGGCGCGTGCCGGTGCCGCGCGAGCTGGGGCCTTGGAAACCCGCGACATGCTGGCCCTCGCGCGGCAGCGACCAGGCGCGGGCGCAATCGGCGAGCGCGGCGGCGAGGAAGGTCGATCCGCTGTTGTTTGGCGCGAGCAGGAAGAGGTGGCGCCGCACCGCGCCCGCGGCGCCGGTGATCATGCCCGGCTCCGGAGCCAGTCGGCGCGCGCCGCCGCCCATAGGCGGAGCGCCTCGGCATAGGCGGGGTCGCGCGCGATGGCGTCGGCGTGGCGGTCGGGGCGCCACGGTTTGGCAGCGCCGTTGAAGTGGAGCACCCGCGCGTCGGCGACCGGCACGGCTTCGTGTGCGAAGCTGGCGGCGCGGTGGCCGATCATCAGGTTGAAGCCGGTGCCGACGAGCGCGACGCGGTCGCGCAGCAGCAGGTTCCACACCGCCTGGTCGGTGTGCTGCGAGGCGATGCGCGACCATCCGGCGGGATCGAGCAAGGGCCAGAGCGCGTCGGCCATCGCAGGGTCGGGGTCGTAGACGAGCAGCCCGGCGTTGAAGCTGGCGCGCGCCTCGCCTTCCGCCGCCACCTCGGCGAGCGTGTCGGCGTCGCGCTGGTTGCCGCGCAGCATCGCGGCGTCGGGGGCAGCGACGAGTGACGCGTCGCTGGCGAACAGCGACGAGATGTCGCCGCGGAAGAGCAGGTCGCTGTCGGCGAAGATGCGCTTGCCGGGGCCGCCCAGAAGCAAAGTCTCGAGGCTGAGGAAGCGGTCACGGCGGCCGCCAAGATACGGGTGCGCGGCGACTAGGGCATCGATCGCGGCGACGAGGCGTCGGCTGGCGGTGCGGCATGAAAGACGCGGGAAGGCGTCGGCGAGCGTGGTCTGGTCGGTTTCGGACAGGCGGCTGTGGAAGACGAGGATGTCGCCGTCGAACCATGGGTTGGTCGCGCGGAAGCTCGCCAGCATGACCTCGGTCCCGATGCGAAAATCGGGCGAAGAGACGGTGACGAGCGTCGGCGCGGTCATGGCGCCGCGTCCGGATCATAGCCGAAGAGCGCGAAGTCGCGCGCGTAACGGGCGCGGATCATGTCGGCGAGTTCGGCGTCGAGGGTGGCGCCCTGGTTTTCGGGCGAGACATTGACCGGCTCGAGCGGGGCGAGCGGCGCGCCGAGCGCGGCCGAGAGGCGGGCCATGTCGGCGGCGAGATTCTCGTGGCGGAGGAGCAGGCTGGTGCGGATTCTGCCGTCGTCGTCGCAGACGAATTCGTGCTGCGGACGGAGCAGGATATGGCCGCGGTCGTCCTTGAGCGCGCGCTTCATCGTGCCGAGCGGGTCGCGTTCCATCGCGTCGCCCTTGCGCCAGGCGAAGCGCGCGAAGGAGAGAAAGCGGTCGAAGGGGGAGCGGACGACCGCGAAGCTGGTCATTGCGTCCCACTGGCTGGGGAGGAGGAAGGGCTGGACGTCGCGGTAGGAGAGGTGGCCGTGACCGATCGCCGCGAGCGGCGCCACGGGGAAATAGCGCCTGTCGAACAGGGTGCATTGTTCCCAGTCGTTCGGCGCGAGCAGTGGGCGGAGCGCGGTGCGCAGCGCATGCCCCGCGGTCTTGGGGATCGCGATAAAGGCGAAGCGGCGGCTGAACGACAGGATCATGGCCGCGCCGCCGGATCGGGAGGGATGTCGAGGAACTGGATCGCGAGGCGTAGCGCCGAATCGCGGCTGATGCCGGTGCGGCGCGCGTCGGCGAGGCGCCGGTGCACTTCGGCCATGTCGAGATAGCGCGCGCGCTTTGGCGGCGTTCCGGCGGCGTCGAGGCGGTCGGCGATGCGGATCATCGCCTCGCCCAGCGCGCGTTCGATCCACGCGACCCGCAGCGGCTCCTTCTTGCTGTTGTTGAGGCGCACGACGTCGGGGAGGAGGCCCGCGCTCGCCTGCTTGATCAGCCAGCGGCGCATCGGACCGCGGCGGAACATGCGCGGCGGCAGCGTATAGATAAATTCGAGCAGGCGGCGGTCGAGTAGCGGGAAACGATAGTCGAGGCCGTGCGCGGCGCCGCTGATCGCCCAGTCCTCTAGCCGCGCGGTGGTCGAGCTGTAGCGCAGCAGATAATGCTGGGTGTGGCGGACGCCGAATTCGCGCAGCCGCGGCACGGGGTAGAGGCGCGCACGGCGGAGGAAGCCGGGGTCGATCAGGCTGTGGCCGGTGCGCGCGCGCCAGCGCAGCGGCACGCGCGGGCGATATTCGCGGCCGAGGCGGCGGCCGGCGTGATAGATGGTGCGCAGCCCTGCGACGAGACCCGGCCGCTGCGCATCGCGGTAGAGTGCCCTCCAGCGGCCGGTCGCGAAGAGTTTCGGATGATGGCCGCGGCCGTTGAACGAGGCGCCCTCGTCGCCGCCCCAGCCCGACAGGATGACCTGGATATCGCGCGCCGCCGCCTCGCGCTGCGTCGCGCCTTCGTGGAGCAGGTTGCGGATGTCGGGACCGCGCGTCCAGTCGCGCGCGAACAACTCGGTCATCTCGTCGGCCGAGAGGGTGGGCGCGAAGAGCTCGAGCCCCAGATGCGCGCGGATCGCCTCGCTCCATCCCGGTTCGCTGTCGGGTTCGGCGTCCGGATCGACGAGGTGCCAGCTGTAGCTCGGCGGGTCGGCCAGGCCGCGGCGGCGGAGCTCGGGCACCGCGAGCGCGGCGATGAGCGAGGAATCGAGCCCGCCGCTCAAATGCACCGCGACGCGCGTCGCGCCGGCAAGGCGATCGATCACCGCTTGTTCGACGAGGAAACGGTAGCGGGCGAGGGTTTCGGCGTCGCCAGCGCGCTCGTCGACGACGATCGCCTCGGGCTGCCACCAGCGGTCGATGTGGACGGTGCCACCCGAAAGATGCAGCCGGTGGCCGGGTTCGAGGCGGCGAACGGCACGCAGGAAGCTGCGGCCGAGCGGCTGGAACTCGCGGTGGACGAGCGTGGTCGCGGCATAATCCTCGTCGAGGTCGTCGGGTACGCCGGGGAGCGCGAGCAGCGCCGCGAGATCGCTGGCGAAAGCGAAGCGCTCCGCATCGAGCGTATAGAAGAAGGGGCGTGCGCCGACATGGTCGCGTGCGGCGAAACTGTCGCCGGTCGCGGCGTCGTGCAGGACGAAGGCATAGTCGCCGTAGAGATGGAGCGGGCAATCGCTGCCCCAGCGGCGCCAGGCGGCGGCGATCAGCGCGGCGGCGGGCGCGCCTTCGGGCGGGGCTAGCGGGCCGAGCGCGGTACGGAGTTCGGCTTGGCCGTCGATGCGCGCATCGGCGACGAGGATCAGGCTGTCTGAAAAGAAAAGCGCATCGCACGAGGGTGCAGGGCGCATCGTGGCGACGGAGCCGAATGCGGCGGCGGCGCGCGTTTCGATGGCGGCTTCGGGGCCGAGCGTGGCGGCGATCGCTGCGCGATCGGCGGGTGCGCCCCGGCGGTGGATGCTACCACAAAATCGATGCATTGCGCTTGATCGATCCGTCCCGATTATGCGTCCGGTCCCGAAGAATCCCCGACCGCGCAGCCGTGCCCGAGCGGCAGACGGGCGTCAAGCGAGGGCGCCCAGGTCCAGGACACAGCAACAACGGCCGCGCGCCGCGCGGCCGTCCAACGGGTCCGAAAAGAAAATGGACGGGCGCCTCTGGGGTGCCCGGTCGCAATCAGGACGCGTCGTAGAAAGTGTCGTCCTGATCGTTGATGTCGCCGCCACCGCCGCGCGTGCGCTCGGCCGGGATCACCGAACGCAGTTCGGGCTTCTGCCAATCCTTGCGCGGCGTGCGAGTTTCTACGGTCTTGGTCATGACTTCCCCCTCTTTACGCTGATGCCGGTAGCATAGCCTTCGGCCCTTGCTACCCCAATGACAAATACCTTCTCATAGTGGGACAGAATGACCCTTGCGTCAAGGCATTAGGCCCATGTCCCAAATACTTAGGACTCCTGCAGCGTTACGAGGCCTTTTTCGGCCAGCTCCTCAATGAATCCAATTGTTTCGGTGCGGCAAACATCCGCGTCGACATCATATTCGGCGACCAGCGATTCGCAGATCACATCGAGCGTCGCGGGGGCGTCGATCAGCGCCCAGATGCGGCCGCCGACCGAATCGATGTCGAAATAATTGCCGCTGTCGATGTCCATCATCATCAGCCCGTCGTCGAAATCGTTGAAGAGTATCGACGGATTGCGTGCGACGACGGTGCTGCCCGAAATTGCGGCTGTCATGCTTTCCCCCAAAATCTCTGCCCCGCCGCGGCGATAGCGAGCGGGTGCGGGCGGCGTCAAGCGATTGAAGGCGGCAGATAATCGAGCGCCGCCATCTGCGCGCGATGGTCGGCGACGATGCGCGCGACCTGGGCTTCGCTCAGCACCGCGGTCCACTCGCCGGCGCGGCCGCTGCGGAAGAAGGCGGGCATGTTGGCGGGCTTTTCGGAAAAGCCCTCGGCCGCCTCGCGCAGCTGGAGGTTTTCGAGGCTGCTCGCGGCGACTGCGGCGGCGACGGCCTCGGGGTTCGTGTCGATGCCCACCGCGTCGGCGACGCGCTTCAGCGCCATGGCGGGGTCGGCGAGCATGTCCTCGTAGCGGAGGAGGCAGACGCGAATCGCCTGCTGCTGCGTCCAGCCGGCGACATGGTCGCTCCAGCGGCCGAGGTGGACGGGCAGGAAGTCGCTGATCCGGTCGGGCCAGACGTTGAGCGTCGCGTGCGGGTCGGCCATGCGCGCGATGGTGGCGTCGAGGTCCTGCTGGCTGTGATGCGCGAAGCTGAGCGCGACGTCGAGCGGGTTGCGCACGATATAGATCGCGGCGCGGCTGGCGTCGGCGGGGAAGAGCGCGGTGCCGTCCGGGCCAATCGCATATTGGTCGTGCGTCTTGACGAAGAAGGGGGCGGTCGCTTCGGCCGCCATCTGGCGGTGGAGCAGCGCGCGATAGGGGAGCAGCTCGGCCGCGGTCATTTCGGCCGAGGAAATGGCGCAGGCATCGTCGAGCGCGTGGCGGTCGCCCCCGGTGATACCGCCCGCCAGCGCATTGACGCTGAAGTCGTCGCCGGGCGCGTGGAGCAGGTTGGTGAGCATCGCGCGCAGCCAGGTGTTCCCCGACTTGGGGTAGGAGGCGAGCCAGACGAGCGAGCCGGGCATCGCGTGCGTCACGCCGCCGGTTCGAGCGCGGGGTCGATGCCGAAATGATCCATCACCGCCGCCGCCATCGACGCGGGGGTTGCGCCGAGCATCGGCCGGCCGATCGCGACCATGTCGACCGACTGGGCGAGACGGACGACCGCGTCGAAACCCCAGCGCTGGAGCCCGAGGCCGCGGAGGAAATTCTTGCGGTGGACGTAACGCGCGAGCGCCTCGACGCGATTCGCCATCGCGACCGGGCGCGAGGTGATGGCGGCGCCATTATGGCCCTGGAGCAGCACGACCGCGCGTACCGGCATCGGGTGGCCGTGGAAGCGGTCGACGCCGACATAATATTTCTCGATATCCTCGCGCACCTGGACTTTGTCGTCGGCGTCCTTGCCGAGCAGCGACAGGCTGTCGGTCCACAGCCGCATCGCCGGGAAGGCGGGGATCGCGGTTGCGCCCGCGTCGCCCACAACCACGCCGGTGACGTCGTCGGCGAGCATCGTGCAGCCTGCCGCCATCAGACCGCCGAGCAGGGTCGACTTGCCCGCGCCCGAGCGCCCGATGACGAGGATCGCGCCCGTGTCGCTGGCGATAGAGCAGGCGTGCATCGGCAGGATGCCGCGCTGCATCAACAGCGCCGAGACCCCGGTGCCAAGGATGATCGAGACCAGCGCGGCGTCGGTCGCGCCGGCTTCGCGCTCGACGGTGATCGACCGGCCGCCGGCGATGAGCAGACGGCAGATACCGAAGGCCTGGAAGAGGATCTCGCCCGGTTCGGCGCGCCAGTTGCGGAAATGCAGCGCCTCGTCCAGCCGGTCGGCGGCGATGGGGGCGAGGCGGATTTCGGCGTCGACCGGCGCGGCGGGATCGCCGGGCAGCAGGTGCGGCAGCGCGAGGTCCGAGCGCAGGTTGAACCCGTAATGCGAATAAAAGGGACCGGCGGTCATTTCGCGGGCGCGGTCTCGGCAGCGGCGGTGTTTTCGGTCGCGGCACGGTCGAAGACTTCGAAGATGAAATGGATACGATCGGCGTCGCCCTCGTTCACTCCGCCGTGCGGCGCGATATTATTGACCTCCCACGCGCGGCCATAGGCGAGATGGTGGCGGTTGGGGCCGCAGAGGAAAAAGGCCCCCGGATTGGTGATCAGCGGGACGTGGATCTTGTGCGTCCGAAGGTTCGATCCCGCGCCATCGCGGTGGAGGTCGATCAGCTGCCCCGCCTCGAGCCGCGCGAGCATCGCTTTCGGAAAGGCGGGGTCGACAAAAGCATAGGGCGCGATGGCAGCGTCCATCACCGGCTGGAGCAGCCCGCGCCAGACGTGCCAGCCGGGATTTTCGTAATGATCCTCTGGGTCGCGATTGCCCGGGGTGAAGCGGAAGACGATATGGCGGGGGTGGTGGAAGACCTCGAAATCATTTTCCTTGAGCGCATCTTCCTGCCCCCAGGTGCGGTCCGAAATCGCGACGACACGGTCGCGCAGCGCCGATGCGTCGACGGGCCCCAAGTCGCGGACATTGGCGGGTTTGGTGACGATCACGGCCATGGGGGGTCTTATTGGCGGGTGCGGGCTGGGGCGGCAAGGGGGAAGTGGGGTGGGGAGTTTGGCAAACCGATCCATAAGTCCCGTTCGTGTCGAGCGAAGTCGAGACACCCCGAAGGCGCGCGCTGCTGATGGGTGTCTCGACTACGCTCGACACCAACGGAAATAGAGCGCGGTTTGGCAGCCTCACCGTACCCCAACACCCCACGCGCATTGAACCGCCGCGCCGCGCTGGCTAAGACGGGGCGGGGCGGTGTTCGCCCCGGGGGAGATGCGCGTGGCGGAGCGGGACCAGGGGCAATTGAGCCGCGAAGCGGCGACGCCGGTGCTGGCCGACCTGGTCGCGCCGCTGCAGGTCGCCGATTTCCTGGCGCAATATTGGAACCGTGCCTTTCACGCCTGGCCGGGGCAGGCGGGGCGTTTTGCCGCGCTGATCGGCTGGGACGAGATCAACCATGTCCTGACCACGCAGCGGCTGGAGCCGCCGCGGCTGATCCTGGTCAAGGGCGGCAAGAATGTCGCGACCGAACGCTTCGTCCATGTCTCGGGCAACAACCGGCGGATCGACGCGGGTGCGGTGACCGCGCAGCTGGCGCAGGGCGCGACTTTGGTGCTGAGCTTCGTCGATGAGATGGTGCCGCGGATCGGGGTGCTCGCCGACCGACTGAGCGGCGAGCTCGGCGCGCGCTGCAACATCAACCTTTACGCCGGGTGGCGCGCCGACAATGGCTTCGACCTGCACTGGGACCGGCACGACGTGTTCATCCTCCAGGTTGCCGGGCGCAAGCATTGGCGCGTCCACCGCCCGACGCGCGATTTCGCGACGCGCGGCGAGGAGGCGCCGCCGCTGCCGAAGGACGACGTGCCGGTGTTCGACGGTATCCTCGAAGAAGGTGCGATCCTCTATATCCCCCGCGGCTGGTGGCACGTCGCAACCCCGGTCGAGGAGCCGAGCCTGCACCTGACGCTCGCGCTCGGACCGCCGTCGGGGCAGGATTATCTGCGCTGGCTGGTCGGCCAGGCGCTGGCCGACCCGCTGTTCCGAACCGACTGGCCGGTCGCCAGGGGCGAGGCGGCGATTACCCAATATTGGCACGAGCTGGGCGCGGCGCTGCAGGCGCTGCACGCGGCGCATCCGCCCGCCGCCTTCCTCGCCGCGCAACAAGCCGAGCGCGTCGCGCGACCGCGCTTCACCCTGCCCGAATTTGCGGCGGGCACGCTGCCGCGGCTCGACGACGAGAGCCGTTTGCGGCTGGCGAGCGCGCGCGGACTGGCGCCGGTGCACGACCCCGCGAGCGGCGGTTTCGGGCTGTGGGTCGGCGAGCGTTTCCAGGCGTGCAGCGAGGCCGTCGGCGCGGTGCTGGGGCGGCTGTCGAGCGGCAACGACATGCGCTTTGCCGCGCTCGCCGACGGGCTGGACGCGGCGGGGCGGCGCGAGCTCGCCGCTACTGTCGTGCGGCTCACCGCGGCGGGTGCGATCTTCGTCGACCTGGACGCATGAGCGGGCGGGACGTATGACCGGGCGGATCGCCCTCGCGCGGCGCAAGCTCACCAGCGCGTGGCGGCTCGGCGGGCCGCGCGTCCTGCTCGTCGCCGAGGCGAGCCTGCTCCTGCTCGCGGCGCGGATCGCGGTGGCGGTGCTGCCGTTCCGGCGCGTCGTGCGCTGGCTGGGGAGGCCGGTGTCGCCCGCGGCGCTGCCGCCGCCCCCGCGGCGCGAGCGCCCCGACGACCGCGCGACGCGGGTGAGCTGGGCGGTGCGCTTTGCAGCAAGGCGCCTTCCGGTCGAGGCGGTGTGCCTGCCGCAGGCGATCGCGGCGCGTATAATGCTGAAGCGGCGCGGGATCGCCGCGACGCTGCACCTCGGCGTGTGGCGCGACCATCGGGCGGCGGTAGAGGCCGACCCCGACACGCCGCCCGCGCATGCCTGGCTCGAGGCGTCGGGGCAGCGGGTCACCGGTTATCCCGTCGATCCAGCTTTGGTCGAGGTCGCGGCCTTTGTCTGAGCCCGCGCTGCCCGTCGAGCCCGTGGCGCTGGTCCGGGCGATGCTGGCGACGGCGGACCGCGGGCGGCTGCTCGCCGTGCTGCTGCTGATGATCGCGGCGGCGCTGACCGAGGGGGTCGGCATCATGATGCTGGTGCCGATGCTGGCGCTGGTCGACGGCGGGGGCGGCGGCGCGGCGGTGCCGGGGCGGCTCGGCGAGCTGCTCGGCGGCATCGCGGGCGGGGTGACGCTGGGGCAGGTCGTGCTGATCTTCCTCGCGCTGCTGATCGTCCGTGCGTGGGTCAAGCATGTGCAGACGATGAAGGCGCTCGAGCTGCAGCATCGCCTGGTCGATCGCATGCGCGAGGCGATATTTGCCGGGCTGGTGTCGGCCGAGTGGCGCTGGCTGGCGAGCCGGCGCGCGTCGGACCATGCGAGCCTGCTGATCACCGACATCGGGCGCATCGGCGGCGCGTTCCAGCAATTGCTGACGCTGGCGGCGACGTCGTTCACCGCCATCGCCTATCTGGCCGCGGCGTATCTGCTGTCGTGGCAGGTCGCGCTGGTCGCGACCTTGGGCGGGGCGCTGATCCTGTTCGGCTTTGCCGGGCACCGCCGCCATGCGGTGCAGCTGGGGCGCGCGCTGAGCGGCGCGAACAAGGCGCTGCAGGCCGAGGTCGCCGAGGGCTTCGACGGGGTGCGGATCACCAAGATGCTGGGCGGCGAGGCGCGACAACGCGCACGATTCGCCGCCGTGCTGCGGTCGCTGCGGACGCGGCAGGTCGACCATGCGGCGAGCGCGAGCCATGGGCGCACGGCGCTGCAGCTGGGCGGCGGGGCGCTGCTCGCTGCGCTGGTCTATGTCGGGCTGGCGGTGCTGGACCTGCCGCTCGCGGCGCTGCTGCCGATCCTACTGGTCTTTGCGCGGCTGGTCCCGATGCTGGGGGTGATGCAGCAGAGCTGGCACAGCTGGCTGCATTCGGCGGCGGCGATGGCCGAGAGCGAGGCGCTGCGGCGCGAGACCGAAGCGGCGACCGAGGCGCCCGCGCCGGAAGGGGCGACGCCGATCCGGCTGGAGCGCGCGGTGGAGCTGCGCGGCGTCGGCTTCACCTATGAGGGGCGCGAGGGCGCGGCGCTCGACGATATCGACCTGGTCCTTCCGGCGCGGACGACGACCGCAATCGTGGGGCCGTCGGGCGCGGGCAAGAGCAGCATTGCCGATATATTGATGGGGCTGCTGTCGCCCGACGCGGGCGAGATGCGCGTCGACGATCTCGTCATCGCCGGCGCGACGCGGCAATTGTGGCGGCGCTCGGTCGCCTATGTCCAGCAGCAGCCCTTCCTGCTCGGCGGCAGCATCCGCGACAATCTGCTGTGGGCCGCGCCCGATGCGGACGAGGCCGCACTATATACCGCGCTGGAGAAGGCGTCGGCCGATTTTGTCTTTGCGCTGCCGCAGGGGCTCGACACCCCGGTGGGCGACCGCGGCCAGCAACTGTCGGGCGGCGAGCGCCAGCGCATCGCGCTCGCTCGCGCGCTGCTGCTGTCGCCCCAACTGCTGGTGCTCGACGAGGCGACGAGCGCGCTCGACCCTGCGAACGAGGCGGCGATCCGGCGCGCGATCGCCGGCCTGCACGGGCAGGTGACGCTCGTGATCATCGGGCACCGCCCGACGATGCTCGACCTCGCCGACCAGCTCGTGCGGATCGAGGACGGGCGGATCGTCCCGCACGCTGAGGCCGCCGAATGACGGTGCGCGGGGCGCTGGCGGGGTTGCTGCTCGACATGCTCGCGGAGGTGCGTTTGGCCGACCGCGCGGCGCTCGCGGCGCTGTCCGAAGCCGAGTGGGACGTCATCGGCGACATGGCGAAGCAATATCGGCTGGCGCCGCTGCTGCACCACCAGCTGCAGGGACGCGGTGCCGACTGGCCGGTGCCCGAAGCGCTGCGGACGCGCTGGGCGCGTGGGTGGCGGGCGGCGAGCGAGCGAGTGCTGGCGGTGCAGCAGGCGCTGATCGCCGTGGCCGCGCTCGCCGACCGCGAGGGGTTGGCCTATGCGGCGCTCAAGGGCGCATGGCTCGCCTGGCATGCCTATCCCAATCCGGCGCTGCGCCCGATGCGCGACATCGACCTGCTGCTGAGCGAAGCCGATGCGCTGCGGCTCCATGCGGCGATGGAGGCCGCAGGCGCGGTGCCGGGGCCGGTGTCGCATACGCCGATCGACTATGCGCTCGTCCACCACAAACATCTGCCGCCGTTGCACTGGGGGCCGCAGAAGATCGCGTTCGAGCTGCACTGGCGGTTGTCGAACCCGGTGGAGGGCGAGGATCGCGGCGCGGCGGTGGCGGCGACCGAAGGGCTGCTCGCGCGGCGCGTGCGTGCGGGGTTGGGGCCGGCGGAGATATCCTATCTCGATCCCACCGATATGCTGCTGCACCTCGTCGTGCACGCGGCCTATGGGCGCCAGCCTTTCGATACGGGGCCGCAGGTGCTGAGCGACCTCGTGCGCGCGATCGACGGCGCGGCGATCGACTGGCCGCGCTTCTGGGGCGAGGCCGAGGCGGTGGGCCGCGCGGGCGGGGCGCGGCTGCTGTTCGCCTTGGTCGCCAAATATATGGGCAAGCGCGAGACCGGCGACCCCGCGACCGCGGCGGTGCCCGCGCGGCTGATCGCGGCGGCCGAGGCGCTGCTGCTGCAGGACGCCGGGCGGCGCGCCGAGCGTGGCTTTGCGACGCGCATGGCCGAGACCGGGCGGCGGCGCGGCAAGCTGGCGCTGGCGCTCACGCGGTTGTTCCCGCCGCGGCATATCGTCGCGCATTATGCCGGGGTGCCGGTGGACAGCTGGCGCGTGTGGCCCGCCTATCCGGCGCGAATGGCTCACCACGGCTGGCGCTGGGTGCGGCAGCGCGGCGATAGCGTGCTCGACGCCGAGGTCGCCGATGCGCGCGCGTTGCGTGCCTGGCTGGGGACCGAAGCCTAGAGCCCGTCGAGCGCGAGCAGCGCGAAGCTCGCGAGCCAATGTTCGCCCATATAGTCGCCGGTCACGTGCGGGAGCGCGGCGGCGAGGTGTCGCTCTGCGGCCGCCTCGGCGACCGGTGCGACGGGGTGCGCGGGACCGAGCGTCGCGGCGATCATGCGCCAGTTCCAGGCGCGGCTGAGGTTCAGGCCGTCGAGATGCGCGATCTTGCCATCGCTGCGGTCGGAGACGGTGGCGGGGGTGAAAAGGGTGACGGGCTGCTCTTTCGCGGCGCGGGGGAGGAAGGCGTCGAACCAGCGGGTGAAGTCGGTGCCGAGGACCGCGGCCATGAGATGCCCCTCGCTGAGCGCCGAGGAGAGGAATTCGTCGCCGCCGGGCTCCCACGCCTGGCAGTCGCGGTCATCGGCGAACCAGCGCCGCGCGCTCGTATCGATCAGCGTGACGAGGGCGGGGTCGCGGGTTTCGGCCCAGTGTCGCGCGAGGAGAAGCGCGAAGGCGATGTTGAAATGGGTTCCGACGCGCAGCGGATAGGTGAGCTTGGGGAGGAAGGCGTGGAAGCGTCCGGCGAAGGCGAGGGCCAGCGGTTCGAGCGCCTTCGCCCAAGGGGCTTCGTGCTCTTCTGCCTCGGCGTGGAGCGCGAGCAGCCAGGCCCACCCATAGGGGCGCTCGAAGGCGGCGGAGTAAGGGCGATCCAAGAAGGCGAGCTCGCCCGCTGCCTTTTCGGGGACGAGCATCGCGTCGGCACGCGCACGGATGTCGGCGCTGATCGGCAGGTCGGGGAAGCGGCGCGCGAGGCGCAATATCTGCCACCAGCCGTGGACGCAGCTGTGCCAGTCGAAGCTGCCGTGGAAGATCGGGTGATGCTCGCGCGGGGGCTGTGCATCCTCGGGGCCGAGGAGGACGAGGTCCATCTTGTACGGATATTCGCGGCCGAGATGCGACAAGGTGGCGGTTGCGAACCGGGCGGCGTGATCGGGGTTGAGGTGCATGGGGTACCTCTAGACGTCACGATCCTCCCTGTCGCGCAGCGATGGGGAGGTGGCAGCGCGGAGCGCTGACGGAGGGGCGATGACGCAACGTCGCTGGCCCCTCCACCACTCGCTTCGCGAGCGGTCCCCCTCCCCATGGCTTCGCCACACGTAGGATTGATTAGAAAGCAAACAGCCAGATGAAGACGATGTTCACCGCGAGCAGCGGGACCGCCGTGCCGATCTGCGCCTTGATCACGCCATAGGGGTTTTTGAGCTCGAGCAGCGCGGCGGGGACGAGGTTGAAATTCGCCGCCATCGGGGTCATCAGCGTGCCGCAGAAGCCCGCCAGCATGCCGATCGCCGCGACCACCGCGGGGTCGCCGCCGTGCTGCTTGATGAGCAAGGGCATGCCGACCGCAGCGAGCATCACCGGAAAGGCGGCGAAGGCGTTGCCCATCACCATGGTGAAGAGCGCCATGCCGAGCCCGAAGGCGAGCACCGCGCCGAACAGGCTGCCCTGCGGGATCGCGGTGCCGATGAGGCCGCCCACCACGTCGCCGACCCCGGCGAGCGCGAAGACCGCGCCGAGGCTGGCGAGCATCTGCGGCAGGATCGCCGCCCAGCCGACCGAGTCGAGCAGGCGGCGGCCCTGTTGCAGCGGGAGCAGCGCGGGCGGTTTGAGCCGCGCCATGCCGACGGCGAGCGCGATCAGCACGCCGATGGCGAGCGAGATGAGCGTCGCCTGCTTGGGGTCGGCGAGGCCGGGAATTTCCTTGAACAGGAAGGTTCCGATCAGCGCGACCGCGGGGATGATCAGCGCGACGAGGAGCAGGAAATTGCCATATCTGGCCGCGCGTTCCGCCTGCACCTCCGCAGGAACCTCGCCGCCGGGCGCGCGGCCGATCTGGCCGGTGCCGGCGATCGCGACGAGCGCGAGGACGAGCAGCCCGTTGCCGAAATCGCCGAGATAATCGCCCGCCATCATCGCGGTTGCGACGAGGCCCCAGAAGGCGGCGTTGCCGAAGCGCTTGGGGTTGCTGCGGTCATAGAGGCCGAGCAGCGCGAAGAGCGCGAAGACGATGCCCGCCAGCAGATAGACATGGCCGAGGGTGATCATGCGCCGCGCTCCCCGGTCGGGCGGATCCGCTTGTCGAGGCGGCGGAGGCGGAAGCCGTGGATCAGGAAGGCCGCGATCGCGGTCGGGATCGCCCAGAGCGAGAGGTGCAGCGGCTCGATGTCGTAACCATAGCCTTCGAGGATGCCGCGCATCAGCAGGATCGAGCCGAAGGCGAGGAAGATATCCTCGCCGAAAAAGACGCCGACATTGTCGGTCGCCGCGGCATAGGCCTTGACCTCTTCGCGCTCGTCGTCGGAGAGCGCGGGGCTCTGCGCCTCGGCGGCGGCTTCGGCCATCGGCGCGACGAGCGGGCGGACGGTCTGCGCGTGGCCCGCGACCGAAGTGAGGCCGACCGCGGCAAAGGCCTGACGCAGGAAGAGATAGCCGGTGAGCAGACGGCCGAGGGTCGCGCCGCGCATGCGGCCGATGATGTTGCGCGCATGCTGTTGCAGGCCATAGGCTTCGAGCAGTCCGATGACGGGGAGGACGATCCAGATGATCGAGACGTAGCGCGTGTCGTTGAACGCCTTGCCGAAGGCGGCGATGATCGCCGCGATGTCGAGCCCGGCGGCGAGACCGGTCGCGAGCGCCGACGCCATGATCACGAGCAAAGGATTGAAGCGGAGCAGGAAGCCCGCGATGATGATGAGAATGCCGATCAGGACGAGCATGGTTATTTCCCTCCCCCTTGATGGGGGAGGCAGCGAGACTTGGCGGCTTGCCGTCTAGTCGCAGCGGTGGGGGTGCGGTTTCGGTCTGTTTCGAAGGTGCAGGGACGTGTCCTCACCCTCATCCAACTCCGCCTAATCGCTTCGCGATAAGGCTTCGTATCCTTCTCCCATCGAGGGAGAAGGAAGATTTGCGCCGCTGCCGTCAATTGTTGTTCCCTTGGGTTTTCCCATAGCCCCCGCCACCCGGCGTTTCGATCACGAAAGCGTCGCCGGCTGCGAGGTCCGCGCTGCCCGTGGCGCCGAGCATCTCGATCGACCCGTCGGCGCGCTCGACCCAGTTGCAGCCGGGGGCGGCGTCGTTGCCGCCCGCCAGACCTGCGGGGGCGATCTTGCGCCGGTTGGCAAGGATGTTCGCGGCCATCGGCTCGCGAAAGCGGATGCGGCGGGTGGCGCCGTCGCCGCCGTGCCAACGGCCCCCGCCGCCCGAGCCTTTGCGGATCGAAAAATCCTCGACGATGACGGGGAAGCGCATTTCCATCACCTCGGGGTCCGTCATGCGGCTGTTGGTCATATGCGTCTGGATGACGCCGGTGCCGTCGAAGCCCGGGCCGGCGCCCGAGCCGCCGGCGATGGTTTCATAATATTGGTGGGCGGTGTTACCGAAGGTGAAATTGTTCATCGTCCCCTGCGAGGGGGCCATCGCGCAAAAGGCGGCGAACAGCGCGTCGGTGATGACCTGGCTGGTCTCGACATTGCCCGCGACGACCGCGGCGGGATAGCGCGGACTGAGCATCGAATCCTCGGGAATGATAAGCGTCACGGGCGCGAGGCAGCCCTCGTTCATGGGGATCGGATCGTCGAGCATCGTGCGCAGGACATAGAGGACAGCGGCGCGCACGACGGGGGCGGGGGCGTTGAAATTGTCGGGGAGCGTGGCCGACGAGCCGGTGAAATCGATGGTGACATGGCGCGCTTTGCGGTCGACTTGCACGGCAACCGCAACCTCGGCGCCATTGTCCATTGCGTAGCGGAACTGGCCATCGTCCAGGCGCGCGATGAGCTGGCGGACCGCGGCTTCGGCTTGGCGCTGGCCATGCGCCATATAGGCGGCGACGGTCTGCACGCCGTGCGTGGCCGAGAGGTCGGCGAGCGCGCTGGCGCCGCGCTGGCAGGCGGCGACCTGTGCCTTGAGGTCCGCGATGTTGAGCGCGGGGTTGCGCGCGGGCCACTCGCTTGAGGTCAGATGCGCGTGGACATTGGCGTCGAGGAAATTCCCGTTGTCGACGATCAGGACATTGTCGAAGAGGATGCCTTCGTCGGCGATGCTCTTGCTGTCGGGCGGCATCGATCCGGGGGCGATGCCGCCGAGGTCGGCGTGGTGGCCGCGCGCGGCGACGAAGAAGCTGGGCGTGTTTCCCTCCACGAACACCGGCATGATGACGGTGATGTCGGGCAAATGCGTGCCGCCATCGTAGGGGGCGTTGAGGGCGTAGGCGTCGCCGCGTTTGATGCCGCGGCCGTCGCGCGTGCGCTGGCGCAGGATGGTCCGCACGCTTTCGCCCATCGAGCCGAGGTGCACCGGCATATGTGGGGCGTTAGCGACGAGGCTGCCGGTGCCGTCGAAGAGCGCGCAGGAGAAGTCGAGCCGCTCGCGGATGTTGATCGACGAGGCGCTGTGCCGGAGCGCGCCGCCCATTTCCTCGGCGATCGCCATGAACAGGCTGTTGAAGATTTCGAGGCGGATGGGGTTGGGGGCGGCGAGGTCTTCGGATGCGGTGGCGTGCGTTGCGGCGGCGCGCGTGCGGGCGAGGAGCAAGGTGCCTTCGTGCTGGACCTCGGCGGTCCAGCCCGGTTCGACCACCGTCGTCGCGAGCGTGTCGATGACGATCGCGGGGCCGGCGATGCTGCGGCCGGGGGCAAGCGCGCGGCGCTGGTGGAGCGGGATGTCGTGCGCTGCGCCGGCGAGCCAGGCGGTGACGGTTTCGGGCGGCGCTTCTTCGGTCGCGGCGGGCGGCGGCAGCGACGCGGTTGCCTCACTCGTCTCGGTCAATTCGACGCGGATGCGGTCGACCACCAGATTGGCGTGCGGGGCGTAGCCGAAGCGTTGGCGGAAGGCGGCGGCGAAGGCCGTAGCGACCTCGGCGGGCGGAGCGAGCGGGAGTTCGATGGCATTGTCGCTGTCGGCGAGGCGGACGAAGAGCAGGGTTTCGCGGGTGGTTCCGACGCCGGGGGCGAGGTCGGTGCGGGCCTGCTCCGACAGTTCAGCTTCCGCGGCGGCGAGGGTCCCGGCGCAATGCGCGTCGAGTTTCAGCGCCAGCGTGCGTTCGCGGATCGACGACGGCTTGGCAAGGCCCATGCCGTAGGCCGAGAGCACCCCGGCAAGCGGGTGGAGCAATATCTCGTCGATCCCGAGCGCGTCGGCGACGAGGCAGACATGCTGGCCCGCGGCGCCGCCGAAGCCGACGAGGCTGTAGCCCTGGGTGAGGTCATGGCCGCGCGCAATGGTGATGCGCTTGATCGCGTTTGCCATCTGCTGGACCGCGATGGCGAGCAGACCCTCGGCGAGGGCTTTGGGGGAGATCCCAACCTCGGCGGCCATCGTTGCGAATTTGCGCACGACCACCTCGCGATCGAGCCGCTGGTCGCCGTTGGGGCCGAAGAGTTTGGGGAAGTGACCCATCTGGATCTTGCCGAGCAGGACGTTGCAGTCGGTGACGGTGAGCGGCCCGCCGCGGCCATAGGCGGCGGGGCCGGGGTTGGCGCCGGCGCTTTCGGGGCCGACGAGCAGGCGTGTCCCGTCCCAGCGGCAGATCGATCCGCCGCCCGCAGCGACGGTATGGATGCGCAGCATCGGCGCGCGGATGCGCGTGCCGGCGACGACGCCCTCGTTATCGCGTTCGAGGCGGCCGGCGTAGTGGCTGACGTCGGTCGAGGTGCCGCCCATGTCGAAGCCGATGAGGCGGGTCTTGCCGAGCGGCGCGGCGCTGCCGACCATGCCGACGATCCCGCCCGCGGGGCCCGAGAGGATCGCGTCGCGACCGTGGAAGGCGCTGGCCGAGGCGAGGCCGCCCGAGCTTTTCATGAATTGCGGGTCGATGCCGTCCCCCAACTGCGCGACGAACTGGTCGACATAATGGCGCAACACCGGCGACAGATAGGCGTCGGCGAGCGTCGTGTCGCCGCGGCCGACGAGCTTGATCAGCGCGCTGACGTCGTGGCTGGTCGAGATTTGCGTGAAGCCGAGTTCGGCGGCGATGGCGGCGAGGCGGCGTTCGTGCTCGGGGTAGCGATAGCCGTGCATCAGCACGATCGCGATGCTGGTGAGACCGCGGTCGCGGGCCGCCTGCAGTGCGGCGCGCGCCGGCGCCTCGTCGAGCGGGGTGAGTAACTCGCCTTCGGGACCGACCCGCTCGGCGATCTCGGCGACCGCGGCGTGCGGCGGGGGCGTGCGGTCGAGCTTGCGTGCAAAAAGCTCGGGGCGGTCCTGATAGCCGATGGTCAGCGCATCGCCGAACCCGCGCGTGATCGCGAGCAAAGTCGGCTCGCCCTTGCGTTCGAGCAGCGCGTTGGTCGCGACGGTCGAGCCCATGCGGATCGCGAGCGGGGGCAGCGCGCCTGCGCCCGCGCCGGTCAGGTCGCGGATCGCATTGACCGCGGCGTCGCCGGGGCGCGCGGGGTCTTCGGAGAGATATTTGGTCGTGACGACGTGACCCTCGGGCGACCGCGCCACGACATCGGTGAAGGTGCCGCCGCGGTCGATCCAGATCTGCCAGCGGGTGTCGTTATGCGCCGACATCGCGATCGGGCCAGCGGATGGTGATGGCGAGGCCGTGGTCGGTCGCGGCGCGCGACCAACTGCCCTTGAGCTGGCGCTCGATCAGCGTGCGGATGAACTGGGTGCCGAAGCTCTCGCCGTCGATCGCCGGGGTTTCGGGAAGGTTGCTCTCGATCCAGCTGAGCTCGATATCGCCCTCGACGCGGCGCCAGCCGACCTTGAGGTCGCCCTTGCCCGCGAGCGCGCCATATTTGATGCTGTTGGTCACGAATTCGTGGAGCGCGAGCGAGAGCGCCTGCGCCGCCTCGTCGTCGAGGCGGACGTCGGGGCCGCTGATGTCGTCGGAACCGCGCCCGGCAAGGTCGAGTTCGCGGCGGACGATCCGGCCGAGGTCGAACAGGTCGACCGCGCCGGTGACCAGCATCTGCTTCGCGTCGGACAGCGCGCGCATGCGGCCATCGAATTTCGCCTCGAACTCCTCGAGGTCGGCGGACTCGCGGATCGTGATCCGCGCGAGCGCGCCGATGCGCGCGAAGGCGTTCTTCATGCGGTGCGCCATCTCGCCGATCATCAGCTCGCGGTCCTCGGCGTGGCGTTTTTGCTCGTCGGCGAGCGCCTGCGCGACGTCGAGGCGGCGGTGCTGCAGGCGATGGATCTGCATCGCGAGCAAGGCGAGCGCGACGCCGAACAGGAAGATGCCGAGCGGGCGGCCGAGCCGGTCGAGGAAACGGCCGTAGGAGATGCGGATCGTCCATTCGCGGTCGGCGACGCGGAGCTTCTGCTCGTGCGCGTCCCAGCCGAGCGTGCCGTGACGGAAGACGAGCGGCGCCGACGGCCCCTCGCCCGCGCGCACCTCGACCCCGTCGAGCGTATCGAGCTGGTCGCCGAGGATCGCGCGCATCATGTCGTCGGTACGGAAGGGGGCGTAGATGAAGGCTTCGACCGGACGCTGTCCCGGCAGCGTCGCGACGACCGGGGCATCGGTCTCGGACGGCGGTCCGCCGGGCGGCAGCATGGGCGCCGCGATCGCGCGCCGCGCGTAGACGGGGATATAGATGAGGAAACCGGGCTGTTTGACCTGGGCGGCGCGTTCCTGCGCGAGCTGGACGATGCCGCTCGCGGCGGGACGGCCGGTCTGCCACGCGCGGCGCATGGCCTCGCGCCGCGTCTTTTCGCTGTACATGTCGAAGCCGAGCGCGGCGTTGCGGCGCGGGGTGTAGGGTTCGACGAGGACGACCGTGAAGCCGACCTTCTGGCTGCTCGTCCGCGGCCAAACCTCGATGTCGCGGCCGTAATTGGCGCGCAGCTGCACCTCGGCGGTCGCGGGGTCGTCGCGGCGCATCGCGGCGGCGATGCCGACCCCTTCCATCCCCGGCGCTTGTTCCTGCGGCCGGAGCGCAGCGAGATAGGCGCGGATGCCGGGGCCGCTCGCCGCGGTGTCGGACTGATACATCGCGCGCACCCCCTCGAGCACGCCGACATGGTCGCGCAGCCGCGTGTTCATCTGCAGCGCGACGCGCGCCGCCTGATCGGCCTCCTGTGCCTGATTGTAGAGGAAGCTGCCCGCCGCCCCGGCGAGCGCGGCGGCGACGATCACGAAGCCGATCACGCGCACCGACAGCGCCATCAGCCGATCTGCCCACATCGAGCCCATGTACTTCATTTTCCTGTGGCTTAATGCTGCGCCGGGCGCCCCTCTGACTGTCACATTCCCATGCGGACGGCCGGCTGGCAAGCGCTATATGGCGCGCGCCATAAGGACTGGCGACGGTTGCGGTTTGCAACCTGAGGCGTAAGACGGGACCGGAGAAATGGGAGCGGTGATATGATCATTTACGGTTCGCTGGTGTCGCCTTTCGTGCGCAAGCTGCTTGCCTATCTGGGCGAGAAGGGGCTCGATTTCGAATTGAAAGGCGTCGGCATCGGCGATCCCGACCCGGGATTCCGCGCGGCCTCGCCGCTGGGCAAGATGCCCGCGATGGACGACGACGGCTTCATGCTCGCCGATTCGAGCGCGATCGTCCAATATCTGGAAGCGAAACATCCCTCGCCCGAACTGATCCCTGCCGACCCGCAGCAACGCGGGAAAGTGATCTGGTGGGAGGAGTTCGGCGACACGGTTTTTGCGGCGTGCAGCGGCAAGATGTTCTTCAACCGCATCGTCGCGCCGAAATTCCTCGGCCGCGAGGGCGATCTGGCCGCCGCGGCGCTGGCCGAGAGCGAGGAATTGCCCAAGCTGCTGGCCTATCTCGAAAGCGCGATCCCCGCGTCGGGTTTCCTCGTCGGCGACCGGATCACGCTCGCCGATCTCGCGGTCGCGTCGCCGCTGATGAATTTCAAGCATTGCGGCGCATGCGTCGACGCGGCGACGCACCCGAAGGTCGCTGCATGGAGCGCAGCGATATTGGCGCGGCCGAGCTTTGCACCCTGGGTCGAAAAAGAAGAGCGGATGATGGCGAAGGTGCTCGCCTGATGCGCGCCTGGGTGCTGGCCGCCGCGCTGTCGATCGCGGTGCCGGCGGCCGCGCAGGCAGACACGGTCGTGGTGACCAAGACGGTCGAGGCCGATGCGACGACGACGATGAAGCACGAGGTGCTGGTCGACGCGAGCCCGGCGGAGGTATGGGCGGCCATCTCGACCGCCGAGGGCTGGATGGGCTGGGCGGTGCCGGTGGCGCGCACCGTCGGCGGCGATCCCGACCTGATCGAAAGCGGCTATGATCCCGCGGCCAAGCCCGGCGGGTCCGACACGATCCAGCAGCGTTTCGGCGCGCGCGTGCCGGGCAGGAGCCTGGCGTTCCGGACGGTCAAGGCGCCGGCGGGCTTCCCGCACTGGGACGAGTATCAAAAGGTGACGAGCGTATTCGAGATCGAGGCGGCGGGAAAGCAGACGCGCGTGCGGCTGACCTCGCGCGGCTATCCCGGCAGCGACGGCGGCCGCGCGCTGGTCGGCTTTTTCGAGGGCGGCAACGCGATGGCGCTGGGCAATTTGCGGCAGCGTTTCGCGACGGGGCCGATCGACTGGGCGGCGATGCGCTGAGGTCGTGCGCACGCGGGCGAGCATCTGCGCGCGGAAGGCGCGCTATGCGAGTTTCGACGAGGCGATGGATGCGGCGCGGGCGAGCGGGCTGGTGCTGCGGGCGTACCGCTGCGAGCGGTGCGGGCGGTATCATCTGACCAGCCGGACGAAGGGGAAGAGGGTGCCGTTTGGGGATGGGTGAGGGCATGTTTCGGGCGGTTGCGGACGTTCGCAGGGCTATGCTCTCTCCCCTTGAGGGGAGAGATACGCAGGCTTGGCAGCTTGCTGCCTAGCCGGAGTTGAGAGGGGTTTTGACCGCCAGCGTCCAAGCACCCCTCTCCAAGCTTCGCTAGCTCCTGACGGAGCAAGCTGCGCTGTCCTCTCCCCTCAAGGGGAGAGGGCTAAACGGCAACTCCCCACCCCAAAGCCGTCGTCCGCCTACAGCCACCCGATATGCTTGAAGCGCCAGAAGACCAGCGCCGAGCCGCCGAAAATCAGCCCGAGCGCATAGGGGTAGCCGAGGTCCCAGCCCAGTTCGGGCATGAAGTCGAAGTTCATCCCGTAGATCCCCGCGATCGCAGTCGGCACCGCGAGGATCGCGGCCCAGGCGGCGAGCTGGCGGGTGATCACGCCCTGGCGCTGCTGTTCAAGCAGCGAGTTGGTCTCGACCACCGAGGCGGTGATTTCGCGGAGCCCCGACAGGCGGAATTCGGCGCGCTGGACATGGTCCCAGATGTCGCGGAAATAGGGACGCACCGCTTCGTCGATCCACGGCAGATCCTCGGCATGGACGAGTCGCCAGGCGACTTCCTTCATCAGCCCGACGATGCGCTGGAAGCGGATGATCTCGTGCCGCTGGGCATAGAGATGGCGGATTTCCTTTGCGTCGAGCGGGGTGTCCATCACGCTTTCCTCGACGAGCAGCAGCCGGTCCTCGATGTCGTCAATCACCGGGAAATATCCGTCGACGATGAAGTCGAGGATCGCATAGAGGACATAATCGGGACCGTGCGACAGTTTGGCGGGCAAGGTTTCGAGCCGCGCGCGAACGTCGGTATGTGCGCGCGCCGAGCCGTGGCGGACGGTGACGATGAAGTGGCGCCCCACGAAGATCGCGGTTTCGCCCGACTGGATCGTATCGCCCTCGCGGTTGCCCGTCGCGGCGATGACGAAGAGCTGGTCGCCATAGACTTCGACCTTGGGCAGTTGCTTCGCTTTGAGCGCGTCTTCCACGGCGAGCGGGTGGAGGCCGAAGCGCTTGGCGATGCCGGCCAGTTCGCCGGCGGTGGGTTCGTAGAGGCCGAGCCAGTAGAAATCGCGGTCGTCGCAATCCTCGGGGATTATCTCGTCGGGGCCGAGATCGCGGACGAGCTTGCCATTGTTATAGTGGCGGGCGGCCATGATCGGCATTGGAGCGCTCCTATTGGCCGGCGGTCGACATCGAATAGGGCCGGGCGGTCGCCGCCTTGCCCCATTCGGCGTTGGGCGTCGACTGCATCGTGAAGCGCAGCGTACCGCCCTTGCGGATTCCGGCGTCGGCGATCCAGCCGCGGGTCAGGGCTTTTCCGTTGAGTTCGACCTTGCCGACGTAAGGATTGGCGTCCGACAGACCGAGCGTCTCGACGGTGAATTTTTTGCCGTCCGGCAGGTTCAAAACCGCGCGGTCGACGAACGGCCGGCCGATGACATATAGGTCGAGGAGCAGATGCGCCTTCTGCCCCGCGGGGAAGGTGTGGCCCTCGGGCCCGATGCCGATCGTCGGGTCCACGTAGGTGAGGACGTCGGGCGCGGGCTCTTCGGCAGAGGTGGGGATCGCGAAGGCGGCGGCGACGAGCGCGGCGGCGAAGGACAGGCGGTTCATGGCCGACCTTGTGCCGCGAAGCGGAGCGCCCGCCAATGGGAATATGGTGGCTGGTATCGGGCGGAAGTGGACGTCGATCTCCCCTCCCTGCAAGGGAGGGGCCGGGGGTGGGTGGCCGCCGAAGGCGGCGCTCTGCCTCTTGCTCGCTTCGCTCGCTACCCACCCCTAACCCCTCCCTAAAGGGGAGGGGAATGGCTTAAACCCACCCCAAAAGCCGCCTTCGCCAAGGCCTTCCGGCGCCCAAGTGTGTTATCCGAATAAAACCCCTTGCCAAGGCTGCGCTACAAATGTAGCACGCTACAAATGTAGCGCATGAGGTGATTCGGAAATGCTGACCAGTTTGCCGCCGCGGGAACGCGAGATCGTCGATATTCTCTATGAGCGCGGCGCCTCGACCGTGACCGAGATCGCCGACGCGCTCGCCGACGAATTGTCGGGCTCGGCGATCCGCGCGATGCTGAAGCGGCTCGAAGGCAAGGGCTTCGTCGCCCGCGAAGCCTCCGACCGCGGCTTCGTCTATGCGCCGAGCGTGCCCGAAAAGGCGGCGAGCAAGTCCGCGCTGAGCCAGGTGGTGCGCGTCTTCTTCAACGGATCGCCGACCAGCGCCGCCGCGGCGCTGCTCGGCATGCAGGGCGAGATGAGCAACAGCGAACTCGACGAGCTCGAGAAACTGATCGCCGATGCGCGCGAGGGGAAAGCGAAATGATGCCGGACATCCATATCACCGCAGACATGCTGCTGGGCCTCGCCTGGAAGTCCTTTGCCATCGCGGGCGTCACCCTGCTGTTGCTGCGCCTCGTCCGGCGGCGCTCGGCGGGCGAGCGCTCGATGGTCGCGCACGCCGGGCTGCTCGCGCTGCTGGCGCTGCCCGCCGCGAGCCTGATGCTGCCCGCATGGAATCCGCTGCCGGCGCACTGGTTCGCCGAAACCATGCCCCCCGCCGCCATTATCGCACACACAGGGGGATCGGCGGTCGATCCGGCCCCCGCCACGGCTTCAGTCCCTGTCGTGGTCGAACAGGCCGGATCGCCGCCGATCGTTTTTGCGGCAGGTGACCTTGCCCCCTTTCTCTATGCGATCCCGCTGGCGCTGCTGTTTGGAGTGATGCTGCTCGCGGTGGTGCGGCTGTTCGCGATGCGGAGCCGCGCCGAGATTCTGACCAATGGCTCGTGGCTGTCGGCGCTGGCCGAGGCGCAG
The DNA here is from genome assembly GCF_001984035.1 of Sphingopyxis sp. QXT-31. Taxonomy (NCBI): domain Bacteria; kingdom Pseudomonadati; phylum Pseudomonadota; class Alphaproteobacteria; order Sphingomonadales; family Sphingopyxidaceae; genus Sphingopyxis; species Sphingopyxis sp. QXT-31. The sequence goes on from NZ_CP019449.1 coordinate 3,890,091, forward strand.
CGGCGCATGGGTTTCAAGCATGGCACCGCGCTGCTGGTCAGCGAGGAATTGCGCTCGCCGATCAGCTGGGGCGTGCTGCGCCCGACGATCGTGCTGAGCCCCAAGGCGGTGAGTGCGACGGGCGAGGCCGAGGCGATCATCGCGCACGAACTGGCGCATGTCGCGCGGCTCGACTGGGCGAAACTGCTCGGCGCGCGCGTCGCCTGCGCGGTCTTCTGGTTCAACCCGCTCGTGTGGATGCTCGCGCGGGAGAGCCATCAACTCCGCGAGGAAGCCGCCGACGACGCGGTGCTGATGGCCGACATCGACGGCCCCGATTATGCGAGCCTGCTCGTCGGCGCGGCGCGCCACGACAACCAGGGCGCGCTGCTCGCGGCGCATGGCGTCGCGCCGGGCAAGTCGAGCCTGAAGCGCCGCATTACCCGCGTGCTCGACAGCGGGCTGAAGCGCGGCCCGGCGAGCGCGAGCTGGATGCTGATGAGCCTGTTGCTGCTCGCCGGGGTCACCGCGCCGCTCGCCGCCTTTTCGGCGACCGCGGACCGGGATGCTGCGGTCGAAATAGCCGTCGCCGAAGTGTCGCAGGCAAAAGAACTGGCCGAATCGCAGTCTGCCGACGCGGCGCGCGCCGTCGCCGAGGCCGACCGCGACGTCGCGGCGGCCGAGGCCAAGGCGCTGACCGCCGACGAGCTGGTGAGCATGCGCGCGGTCGGGGTCACCCCCGAATATGTCGCCGAGATGCGCGAGCAGGGCGGATGGATGGACCCCGACGACATCATCGCGGCCAGGGCGAGCGGGGTCGACATGGCCTATGTCGGCGAGATGCGCCGCCTGTTCCCCGGCGCCGACCTGGGCGAGTTCATCGGCGCTCACGCGGTCGGCATCGACCCGGCCTATGTCCGCGAGATGCGCACCTATTTCCCGCGCGTCGATATCGACGAGTTGACCGGCATGCGGGCGATGGGGGTCGACGGCGCCTATATCCGCGAGATGCGCAAGGCCGGCGTCCGGCTGGAGGCTCCCGACGACGCCATCGCGATGCGCGCCGTGGCCGCCGGACACGGCCCGCGCCTGTCGGTGTCGAAAGGCGGCAAGGGCGGCAAATCGGCGACGGTGCGGATGGGACCCGGGCCCGGTTCGGGGGTGGTCGAGGTCCGCGGTGCCGACGGATCGGTGGCGCGCGTCGAAGTCCCCGAGACCCCCGTGCCCCCGGCGCCGCCGGAATATTGAGCTGACGTCCGGACGTTCGTCCGCACCCACAAGCTACTGATCGAACCTGTTTTGAAAATTGTCGCTGCGGCGGCGAGCGATGGCGCTCGTCCGGCGCACGAAGGGAGGAGTGTTGCCATGAAGACCCTGAATTTCGCCTCGAGCCTGGCTGTGCTGTCGGTGCTCGCCTGCACCACGCCTAGCCAGCCCGCGACCGCCGCGGCGCAGGAGAGCGGTGCGGAGAATGGCGATATGCGCTGGAGCGTGGAGCCCGATGGCGGCAAGGACCGCGCGCCGAAACTGCGTCTCAGCCACCGGAGAACGACCAGCGACCTGTCGCTCGATGCCGATCTGGGCGTCAAGCGCCCCGAATTCGGCGCCGCGCAGAGCGCGCTCGGCGGCAGCGGGCCGGTGCGTTTTTCGGTGCGCCACGAATCGGGCACGCTCGAGTGCAGCGGCACGCTGGCGCAGAGCTACGACGGCGAGGGCCGTTGCAGCTTCACCCCCGACGCGGCGTTCGAGCGCGCGCTCGCGTCGCGGGGGCTGGCTCCCGACAAGCGTGGCGACCTATTCGCGATGCTGATCGTCGATGCGACGATCGAACTCGCCGACGGGCTGACCGCCGAGGGGGTAAAACCGGGCGACTGGGACGATCTGGTCGCCGCCGCGGCGCTCGAGGTGACGCCGGCGTTCGTACGCGGTTTCAAGGGCACGTCGCTGCAACTGAGCGACGTCCGCGACCTCAATGCGGCGGGCTTCGCCAAGCTCGGCATCGACGACGTCACGGGCATGAAGGCGCTCGGCGTCACCGGCGACTATGTCCGCGAGCTGCGCACCGCGGGCTACGACAAATTATCGGCAGAGGATGTGATCGGGATGAAGGCGATGGGGGTGACGGGCGATTATGCCCGGCGGATGAACGGCGCGGCAGGGGGCACCCGGTGAGCCATCGAAAGAGCCTGGGGACGAGCCTTGCCGCGGTCGCCGCGGTGCTGACGTCGGTCCCGGCCGCGGCGCAGGACGCCCCGACCGGCGACACCCCGCCGCCCGCTCCGACCGAGGCGCCGGTCGGCGGCCAGCAAACGCAGGGGCAGGTCTATAGCCCCGCCGACTTTGCGCGCTACGCGCCGAACAACGCGTATGACATGCTGATCCAGGTTCCGGGCTTCTCGATCCGCGACAACGAGAATCTGCGCGGGCTGGGGGTCGCGACGGGCAATGTGCTGTTCAACGGCGAGCGGCCGTCGAACAAGGCCGACGACATGTACACCCAATTGTCGCGTATCCCCGCGGGCAATGTCGAGCGGATCGAGATCGTCGATGGCGCGAGCCTCGACATCCCCGGGCTGTCGGGGCAGGTCGCGAACATCGTCTATCGCGCCGACAATTTCTCGGGGCAGTTTTCGTGGAAGCCGCAGTTTCGCGCGCATTACACCGATCCCCTGTTCACCCGCGGCGACGTGTCGGTGCGCGGGCGCAAGGGCGAGATCGAATATGAGGCGGCGCTCAGCAACGACGATTCGGCGCGCAGCGGGGCGGGCGGGCCGACGATCATCACCGACGGTGCGGGCAACATCATCGAGCGGCGTCGCGATGTCTGGAACACCCATTATGACACGCCCAAATTGTCGGGGCGCATCACCTGGGACCCCGCGGGCGACACGGTCGCGAATTTCGGCGGCCATTATCAGCGCAAATATGACCGCTATTACGAGGATGGCGTGCGCACCGGACCCGGCCTCGTCGACCGCTTCCGCACCGTGCGCGACAAGGCCGACAGCTGGAACTACGAACTCAGCGGCGATTACCAGTTCGGCTTCGGCCCCGGCAAGCTCAAGCTGATCGGGCTGCGGCGCTTCAGCCACGAGCCCTATTCGTCAGAAGTCATCTCCACCCCCGACGACGGCAGCCCCGCGACGGGCGACCGCTTTGCGCAGGTCGGCGACCTCGGCGAGACGATCGCGCGCGGCGAATATCAGTGGAAGATGTGGGGCGGCGACTGGCAATTGTCGGGCGAAGCCGCGTTCAACACGCTCGACAATATTGCCTCGACTGGCGAGCTCCAGCCCGACGGCACCTTCGACAAAACCCCCTTCGTGCCTGGAACGGGCGGGGTCAGCGAAGACCGCTACGAGGGGCTTTTGAGCTTCGGGCGCAAGATCACCGACACTTTTTCGTTCCAGCTCGTCGCGGGCGCCGAACATTCGACCATCGTCCAGGCGGGCCCCGACGGCGTCAGCCGCAGCTTCGCACGGCCGAAGGGCTCGCTGACCTTGTCATGGAAGCCCTCGGACGATTTCGACGCCTCGCTCAAGATCCGGCGGCGCGTGCTCCAGCTTTCCTTCTACGATTTCCTCGGCCGCGCCTTCCTCAACGACGGCAACCAGAACGAGACCAATTTCGACCTCCGTCCGCAGCAGGATTGGAGCTTCGAGGCCGAGATCAACAAGAAGCTGGGCGCCTGGGGGTCGACGAAGATCATCCTGATCCACCGCGACGTCGAGGACCGAGTCGACATCGTCCCCGTCGGCAATGGCGAGGCGGTGGGCAATATCCCCAAGGCGAAGGCGAGCGCGATCGACTGGACCGCGACGATCAACCTCGACCCTGCGGGGATCAAGGGCATGAAGCTCGAGCCGCGGCTGTTGCTCCAGACCAGCTCGCTGCGCGATCCCTTCACGGGCGAGAAGCGCCAGTGGAGCGGCTTCACCGATACCGTTGCCTCGATCGGCCTGCGCCACGACATCCCGGGCAGCGACATCGCCTGGGGCGCGAACGCCGAATATGCGCATTACCAGCCCAATTACCGCCGCAACCAAGTCGACAAGGTCTGGGAGGGGCCGGTGTGGGCGTCGGTCTTCGTCGAGCACAAGGATGTCATGGGACTGACGATCCGCGCGTCGATCAACAATATCGTCAACGCGCGCTCGCGGCGCGACCGTACGGTCTACACCGGGGTGCGCGGCGAAAGCCCGGTCGCCTTCGTCGAGGATCGCAACCGGCTGATCGGCCCGATCTTCTCCTTTTCGGTGCGCGGGACGTTTTGACCAGATCCTCCCCACGCGCAGCGATGGGGAGGTGGCAGCGGCTTTAGCCGCTGACGGAGGGGTCGACGCCGTCAGGCGTCGGTGCAAGGCCAGACCCCTCCACCACCGCCTGCGGCGGCGGTCCCCCTCCCCATCGCTGCGCGTGGGGAGGATCTTTCCGGATCGCGGCGGTGGGCGCTATGCTCGAGCCATGACGACCCGCCGGACCAAAATCTATTTCGACGGCGGCGCGCGGCCCAACCCCGGGGCGATGGAGATCGCCACCGTTTGCCGCGGCGTCGTTCATGTCGAGCGTGATCTCGGCGTCGGGACCAGCCTCGACGCCGAGTGGCTGGCGCTGATCGCGGCGCTGCGGCTGGCGCGCGCGCAGGGGCTGGAGGATGTGCTGCTGCTCGGCGACGCAGCGGCGGTCGTGGCGCAGGCGAACGGTGCCGCGCCCGCGCGCGGTAGAGCGGCGCAGCATTTCGCCGTCTTTCGCGCACTGGTCGGCGAGGGGACCGCGCCGCGAGTCCGCCATGTCGGGCGCGCGCAGAATCTCGCCGGCATTGCGCTCGCGCGGCTGCATCCGCGATAGTCCGCGCCTTCGGCCGGACCTGAGAAACCACCGGCCTGCCACCACGCGCGGCGCGGGCGATTGACGCGCCCCGGTGTCCGCCGCAGGCGAAAGGGAGACCAACCACAGCGCGGGCCCCTATGGCCAGCCGCGCCTCACTCACTCCCAAAGGCCCCCGCTCCATCATGCAGTTTTTCCGCCGCCTGACTTCCTCCGCGCACGACATGGCGATCGACCTCGGCACGGTGAACACCGTCGTCTATGTGCGCGACCGCGGCATCGTCCTCAACGAACCCTCGGTGGTCGCGCTCGAAACGCGCGACGGGGTGCGGCGGGTGAAGGTCGTCGGCAACGAGGCGAAGCTGATGATGGGCAAGACCCCCGACAATATCCAGGCGATCCGCCCGCTGCGCGACGGGGTGATCGCCGATATCGGCGTCGCCGAGCAGATGCTGTCGCATTTCATCGAAAAGGCGCTGGGCGGGCCCAGCCGCTTTCGTCGCCGCAGCCATGTCGTAATCTGCGTGCCCGCGGGATCGACGATGGTCGAGCGCCGCGCTATCCGCGACGCCGCCTCGAACGCCGGCGCGGTGTCGGTGCGGCTGATCGAGGAGTCGCTGGCGGCGGCGATCGGGGCCGGCCTGCCGGTGACCGCGCCGCAGGGCGCGATGGTCGTCGACATCGGCGGCGGCACGACCGAGGTCGCGGTGCTGTCGCTCGGCGGCATCGCCTACAGCACCTCGGTGCGCGTCGGCGGCGACAAGATGGACGAGATGATCGCCTCCTATATCCGCCGCAAGCACAATCTGATGATCGGCGAGATGACCGCCGAGCGCGTCAAGCTCCTGCTCGGCTGCGCGACCCCGCCCGAGGGGACGGGGCTGGTGATGGGGGTCAAGGGGCGCGATCTGGTCAACGGCCGCCCGTCGGAGGTGCAGGTCACCGAAGCCGAAGTCGCCGAGGCGCTGATCGAGCCCGTCGGGCAGATCGTCGGCGCGGTGCGCGCCGCGCTCGAGGCGACTCCCCCCGAATTGTCGGCGGACATCATCGACGGGGGCATCGTGCTGACCGGCGGCGGCGCGCTGCTGCGCCGGATGGACGAAGCGATCGCGAGCGCGACGGGGCTGCACGTCATGGTCGCCGACGACGCGCTGATGTGCGTCGCGATGGGCGCGGGGCGCGCGGCCGAAGACCCCGCCTATGAAGGCGTGCTGATCTCCGCCTGATCCGCGGCCGGTGCCGCCCCCCAGGCGCGGTAGAAGGTATCGACCGCGGCATCGACCTCGGCCGCCATGCGGCTCGTGTCGCGGCCTTCGGGCAGCCCGAGCACGGCATGCTGGTAAAGGCCCGATTGGCAGAGGCCTGCGAAGTGGCGCACCGCCTGCATCGGTTCGCCTTGGCGGAGTTCGCCGCGTTCCATCTTGGCGGCGACCCAGTCGGCGGCGCGTGCCTTGCCGCGGCGCGGGCCGCGGTCGTAGAAGGTTTCGGCGAGATGCGGAAAACGCTCGGCCTCGCCGACGACGAGGCGGAACAGCGAAAGCAGGGGCGTCGAGATCAGCGTCGTCATCAGGACATTGCCAAAGCGCGTGAGCACCTCGGTCACTGGCTGGTCGACGGGCAGGTCGACGTGCAGCGCACTGCCATATTCGCCGACGATGTCGTCGACGACCGCGGCGAACAATTCCTCCTTCGACGGGAAATAGGTCCAAAGCGTGGTCTTCGACCCGCCGACCGTGGCCGCGATGGATGACATGGTGGTGCCGCTATAGCCATTGGCAAAGAACAGGATGCGCGCGGCATCGACGAACGCCTTGCGCCGCGCGGCGGCGGCCTCGTCCAGACTCGCCGTACTGTCTGGTATCATTTCAATTGACAACGCATTCTCCGGGGTTCATTGGCGCATGATACCAGCTAGTATCGTTGGACGCCATGCTCTCCAGATTTTTTCTCTCCACCGCGCTTTTGGGCCTGCTTGCGGGCTGTGTCGGCACCCCCGACGTCGGGCCGAAGCCCGTTCCGGTCGCCGCCGAGTCGCTCGAGTCGCGCACTTCCTTTGCCGATGCGAAAGGCAGCTGGCCCGCCGAGGGCTGGTGGCGGGCGATGGGCGATGCGCAGCTGAGCGCGCTGATCGACGAGGGGCTGGCGGGATCGCCCGACGTGGCGATCGCCGCGGCACGCGTGCGCGCCGCCGATGCGCTGGCGCAGCAGGCGCGCGCCGCGCTCGGCCCGCGCGTCGGCGTCGAGGGCAGCGCGGGCGGGGTCCAGCAGAGCAAGAATCTCGGCATTCCGCCGCAGTTCGTGCCCGACGGCATCCAGGACACCGGACGCCTCGCCGCAACCTTCGGCTTCGATCTGGACCTGTGGGGCCGGAACCGTGCGGCGCTGGCGGCGGCGACCTCGGAGGCCGAGGCGGCGCGCGTCGAGGCGGCGCAGGCGCGGCTGATGCTGACCACCGCAATCGCGGCGGCCTATGTCGATCTCGCAGGCCAATATGCCGCGCTCGATGTGGCGCAGGATGCGGTCCGCGTGCGCGATGCGAGCGCCGCCCTGTCGGCCGAACGCGCCCGGGCGGGGATCGAGAATCGGTCGGCGCAGCGTCAGGGCGAGAGCCGCGCCGCCGCGGCGCGCGGCGACGTCGTCGCGCTCGAGGAAGCGATATCGCTGACCCGCAACCGGCTCGCGGCGCTGGTCGGCGCCGGGCCCGATCGCGGGCTCGCGCTGGAGCGGCCGACGCTGGCCGTGCCCGCCGCGGGTCTTCCCGCCGATGCCGGGATCGCGCTCGTCGGGCGGCGTCCCGATATCGTGGCCGCACGGCTGCGCAGCGAGGCGGCGGCCAAGCGCATCGACGTGGCGAAGGCCGATTTCTATCCGAACATCAGCCTGTCGGCGCTCGTCGGCTTGCAGTCGCTCGGCCTGTCGAACCTGTTCGATACGGGCTCCGAATATGGCAATGGCGGCGTGGCCTTCACGCTGCCGATCTTCGACAGCGGGCGGCTGCAGGGGCGCTATCGCGGCGCGCGTGCGGACTATGACGTCGCGGTCGCCAGCTACGACAAGACTTTGATCGGCGCGTTGCGCGAGGTCGCCGACGTCGTGCGCAGCCGTGAGGCGAATGTGCGCCAACTCACGGAACGCCGCGCCGCGCTGACGGCGGCGGCCGAGGCGTCGAAGCTCGCGACCCTCCGCTACCGCGCCGGCCTTTCGAACCAGATCGTGGCGCTCACCGCCGAGGACAGCGCGGTCGCGCTGGCGCGCGCGGTTGCCGACCTCGAGGCGCGCCAGCTCGCGCTCGACATTTCCCTGATCCGCGCGCTCGGCGGCGGGTACCAGATTTCAACAGGAGAGCGATGATGGCCGACGAAACGGCTGCGACCCCCGCCGAACCCTCCCCCGACTTGGGCGGCAATGGCGCCAAGCGCCGGAAGTTCCTGCGCATCCTCCTCATCGTCGTCGTGGTCGCGGCGCTGATTTGGGCCGCTTGGTATTATCTGACGCAGGCGGGACGCGTGCACACCGACAACGCCTATGTCGGCGCCGATTCCGCCGTGGTCACCGCGCTCGTCGCGGGGCCGGTGCAGGAGGTCCGCGTCGCGGGCACGCAGGCGGTGAAGAAGGGCGACATCCTCGTCATCCTCGACGACGCGGATGCGAAGCTCGCGGTCGCCGACGCGCAGGCGGCGCTGCGCCTCGCGCGTCAGCGCTACGGCCAGGCGGGCGCCAACGCCGATGCGGCGCGCGCGCGCGTCGTCGCGCGCGGCGCCGATGTGAACCAGTCGCGCGCGCGGCTGCGCGATGCCAATGCCGCGGTCGAGAAGGCGCGCGCCGAACTCGCGCGGCGCGAGAGCATCGCGGGCACCGGCGCGGTCTCGGCCGAGGAAATCACCGCCGCGCGGGCTGCGCTCCAGTCGGCGACCGCCGCGCGCGATCTCGCTTCGGCGGGCATCGCTTCGGCGCAGGCGACGCAGGGTTCCGCGAGCGGCGACCTCGGCGCGGCCGAGGCGCTGGTGCGCGGCACGACGATCTACACGGCGCCTGACGTGGCGGCGGCGCAGGCGCGGCTTGAAAAGGCCGAGCTCGACCTCGCGCGCACGGTGATCCGCGCGCCGGTCGACGGCATCGTGACGAACAAGCAGGTGCAGGTGGGACAGCGCATCGCCGCGGGCGCGCCGATCATGACGATCGTCCCGATTGCGACCGCCTATGTCGACGCGAACTACAAGGAAAGCCAGTTCCAGGACATCCGCATCGGCCAGCCGGTCGAGCTGCTGTCGGACTATTATGGCGACGATGTCGTCTTCCACGGCAAGGTCATCGGCATCGCGGGCGGCACCGGCGCGGCTTTCTCCTTGATCCCCGCGCAGAACGCCACCGGCAACTGGGTGAAGGTGGTGCAGCGCCTGCCGGTGCGCATCCAGCTGGACCCGAAGGAGCTGAAGGCGCACCCGCTCCGCGTCGGCCTGTCGATGGAAGCGACGATCGACACGCGCGGCAAGGATTGAGCTTAGCCGATGGCCAGCGCCGCCGCCACGACCATTCCGGACGAACCCGCACCGCTGACCGGGGTGCGACTGTTCGCCGCGGCTTTCGCGCTGGCGCTCGCCAACTTCGTCGTCGTGCTCGACACGACGATCGCCAATGTGTCGGTGCCGCACATCGCGGGCGGTCTCGCGGTGTCGCCGACGCAGGGGACGTGGGTCATCACCAGCTATGCGGTCGCCGACGCAATCAGCGTACCGCTCACCGGCTGGCTCGCGATGCGCTTCGGCACGGTGCGCTGGTTCCTCTATTCGATCGTCGGTTTCGGCATCTTCTCCTTCCTCTGCGGCATTTCGCAGACGCTCGACGGGCTCATCGTCTTCCGCATCCTGCAGGGGCTCTCGGGCGGGCCGCTGATGCCGCTGTCGCAGATCCTGCTGCTGCGCATCTTCCCGCGTGAAAAGGCCGGCATCGGCCTCGCGATCTGGGCGATGACGACTACCACCGCGCCGATCCTCGGTCCTATCCTCGGCGGCCTGATCAGCGACAATTGGAGCTGGCCGTGGATCTTCTTTATCAACCTGCCCGTCGTCGCGTTGTGCTTCTTCGGCGTCATGAGCATGCTCAAGCCATTCGAGACGAAGAAGGCCAAAGCACGGATCGACACCATCGGGCTGATCCTGCTCGTGCTGTCGGTCGGCGCCTTCCAGCTGATGCTCGACACCGGGCGCGAACATGACTGGTTCGAATCGACCTGGATCGTCGGCTTCGCGATCATCGCGGCGATCGCTTTCGCCGCCTTCGTGATCTGGGAACTCACCGACGAAAATCCCGTCGTCGACCTCCGCGTCTTCCGCTTCCGCGGCTTCAGCTTCGCGACGATCGCGATCTCGCTCGGCTTCGGCGCCTTCTTCGCGCAGGTCGTGCTGACGCCTCTGTGGCTGCAACAGGTCGCGGGCTATACCGCGACCGAGACCGGCTATATCGTCGCATGGATCGGGGTGTTCGCGGTGCTGCTCTCCCCCGTCGCCGCCGGACTGATCGGCAAGATCGACATCCGCATCTCGATCAGCGCGGGAATCCTCTGGATGGCCTTCATTTCGGTGCTGCGCGCCAGCTGGAACGCCGACGTCGATTATTGGACGCTCGCGCTGCCGCACCTGCTCCAGGGTATGGGCATGCCCTTCTTCTTCGTCGGGCTCACCGCGCTTGCACTGTCGAGCGTACCGCCTGAGAAACAGACCTCGGCGGCGGGGCTGATGAGCTTCCTCCGCACCTTGTCGGGCGCGATGGGCACCGCGATCGCGACGTCGGCGTGGGACAGCGAAAACCGCGTCGCGCGGTCGGAACTGGTCGGCCATATGAACGGCACCGCCGAGACGATGGACCTGCTCCAGCGCGCGGGGCTCACCCTCGAACAGGCGCGCGCGGCGATCGAGCGGCTGGTCGATGTGCAGGCGGCGACGATCGGCGTGCTTCACCTCTTCCTCGCTGCGGGCGTGGTGTTCGTGATCGCGGCGATTGCCGTATGGTGCGCGCCCTTGCCGAAGCAGGTATCGATGGGCGCCGCGCATTAGCATTGGCGTGCGCGCTCACCACTTGTTAGGGGCCCGGCGCTAGCCAGAGGGGGCGTAGCGGGAAGGGCGCGGCGTTGAAACACAGACATCCCCTGCCGATCCATCACAGCTGGCCGCTGTACGACAGCGCGCGCCATTTCGAGCTGGGGCAATTGCTGGGTTATGATTCGCTCGATGCCGAACCGTTCGCGTCACCACGCTTTCGACATATCGGGCACTGGTCGTGCGACCTCGCCGACAACAGCCTGAACTGGTCGCGCGAAGTCTATGAGATTTTCGGGCTGCCCGAGGGTGCGTCCGTGTCGCGCGGCGAGGCGGTGGCGCTTTATGCCGAGCCGTCGCGCGCGGCGATGGAGAAGCTCCGCGCCTATGCGATCCGCCACCGCCGCGGCTTCACCCTCGATGCCGAGATCAGGCCCGCGACCGGCGCGCCGCGCTGGATGCGGCTGATCGCGGCGCCGGTATGCGTCGGTGATGCAGTGGTCAAATTGCAGGGGCTGAAGTTCCTCGTCCCTCAGCGATAGGCCTTTAGTTCCTCCCCACTTGTGGGGAGGTGGCAGCCGCGTAGCGGCTGACGGAGGGGGGTGGCGTCCGTCCGCGGCGTTGCTGAAGGACGCCACCCCCCCCCTCCACCACCCTTCGGGTGATCCCCCTCTCCCGCCGGGCGGGGTGGATTTGCGGCTCTGGTCAGGCGTAGGCGTCGATCGCGGCGAGGTGCCGCGCCTTGGCGACCTCGTCCAGGAACGACCCGGTGAAGCTGTTCTGTGCGAGCGTGACGAGGTCGTCGCGCGACAGGTCGAGCGCGTCGGCGACCGCCAGATAATTGGCCCCGACATAGCCGCCGAAATAGCTCGGATCGTCGCTGTTCACCGTCGCTTTCAGCCCGGCACCCAGCATCGTCTTGAGCGGATGCGCCGCGAGGTCGCCGACGACGCAGAGCTTGAGGTTCGAGAGTGGACAGACGGTGAGCGTCATTCCCTCGGCGGCGAGCCGCGCGACGAGCGCGGGGTCCTCGAGGCTGCGGTTGCCATGGTCGATGCGGTCGACCTTCAAGAGGTCGAGCGCCTCATGGACATAGGCGGGCGGGCCCTCCTCGCCGGCGTGGGCGACGATCTTGAGCCCGAGGCCTTTCGCGCGCGCGAAGACGCGTTCGAACTTCGACGGCGGGTGGCCGACCTCGCTGCTGTCGAGGCCGACGCCGTCGATTCGGTCGAGCCAGGGCAGCGCCTCGTCGAGCGTCGCCTCGGCGTCGGCCTCGCTGAGGTGGCGCAGGAAACACATGATGAGCTTCGACGTGATGCCGTGCTGCGCCTCGGCCTCGTCCAGCGCACGGGTGATGCCCGCGATCACGGTTTCGAACGCGACCCCGCGCTCGGTGTGCCCCTGCGGGTCGAAGAAGATCTCGACGTGGCGGACATTGTCGGCGTGCGCGCGCGCGAGATAGGCGGCGGTCAGGTCGTAAAAATCCTGTTCGGTGATCAGCACGCCCATGCCTTGATAATAGATGTCGAGGAAATCTTGGAGATTCGAGAAGGCATAGGCGGCGCGCACCTCGTCGACGCTGGCGAAGGGAATCGCGACGCCGTTGCGCTGCGCCAGCTCGAACATCAGCTCGGGTTCGAGGCTGCCTTCGATGTGCAGATGCAACTCGGCCTTGGGCAGGCCCGCGATGAAGGCCGCGCGTTCCTCGCGCGATAAAAAAGCCTCAGGCATCGGGCACCTCCTCCTCGCGCAGGATGATCGCCGCCTCGGGCTTGTGGCGACGGATTTCATCGACCGAGAGCCCGTCGATCTCGTGCGGGAAAATCAGCCACTGATCGGTTTCGTGGATATAATAGTCGGGCTTCAAGTCGGTGACGTTGCGGCGCGGTTTGTACCATACGGTCGCGATGCGGATGTCGCGCGGCATATTGTGGCGACAGCGCGCCTTCAGCTCGGCGATGAAGGCGCGGATGCTGCGCCCGCTGTCGAAGACATCGTCGATGATCAGCAGCCGGTCGGTGGGGTCGAGCGTGTCAATCAGATAGCCCAGCGCGAACACCTTCACCTGCGGGTCCTGCCGGTCGATGCCGTGGTAGGAGGAGGTGCGGATCGCGATATGGTCGCAATGCTGGCCGTGATAATCGAGCAGCTCCTGCACCGCGATGCCGACCGGCGCCCCGCCGCGCCAGATGCCGACGAGATGCGTCGGTTTGAAGCCGCTGTCGATCACCTGCATGCCCAGCCGCAGCGAGTCGGCGAGCAGGTGATTCGCATCGATGAAGATTTTCTCGTCGCCCATGGACCGCACCTAATCCTGCGACCGACGCCCCGCAAGCAGGGGACTCGACATTCGAGCGATCCGCTATTATGTATGGTATTGTGTATGGCTTACTACACGGCATCATGCAGGGTATCGAAGATGAGCGGCGAACGTGAAGGGCGCGAAAAATGGCTCTGGATCTATCGGACGGGGCTGCACGGCCACTGCCCGTGCTGCGGCGAGGGCAAGATGTTCCGCCGCTGGCTCAAGGTCTCGGACCGCTGCGAGGTCTGCGGGCTGGATTATGAGTTCGCGGCGCCCGACGACGGCCCGGCCTTTTTCTCGCTCTGCTTCGTCGCCTTTCCCTTGCTCTTCCTCGTCGTGTGGTTCGAGGTCGCGGTGAACCCGCCCTGGTGGGTGCATCTTTTGACCTCGGTGCCGTTGATGATCCTGCCGTGCCTCGCGGTGCTGCACCCGATCAAGGGCTGGCTCGTCGCGTCGCAATATGTGAACAAGGCGCAGGAAGCGGGCACGGGCGCGCTATGGGCCGAGCTCAACGCGCGCGCCAAGGGGGAGGTTCGGGAGGCGGATGCCTGAAGCGTGGGTTCCCGATCTCAGCCGGATCAGCGGCGCCAAATATCTCGCGATCGCCGATGCGATGCAGGCGGCGGTCGAGAGCGGGCGACTGCGCGCGGGCGACCGGCTGCTGCCACAGCGCGACCTTGCGGCGCGGCTCGGCGTCGATCTGACCACCGTCACCAAGGCCTATGACCAGGCGCGCGGGCGCGGGCTGATCGGCGCGCGCGGGCGCGCGGGCAGCTTCATTCTGCCGCAGGATGTGATCGCCGCGGGGCCGCCGCCGCGCGACACGGGGATGAACATGCCGCCCGAGGTCGCGGACGGCTCGCTGCTCGCGACATGGGAGCGCACCGCGAGTGCGCTGCTCCGCGCCGAGGGCGCAGGCGGGCGGCTGCACTATACGCCCGCGGGTGGACGCGCCGTCGACCGCGAGGCGGGCGCGGCGCTCTTCGGACGATTGGGATTGGCGAGTGAGCCCGACCAGCTGGTCGTCGCGGCGGGCGCGCAAAATGCGCTGCACGCGATCGTGTCGGCGACGCTGAAACCCGGCGATGTCGTGGCGTGCGGGGCGCATGTCTATTCGGTCTTCCTCGCGCTCGCGCGGCGCTTCGGCCTCCGCCTCGCGCCGCTCGCCAGCGTCGATGCCGCCAGCCTCGACGCGCTGTGCCGCACGACCAAGGTCGCCGCCCTCTATCTGGTCCCGACCAACGACAACCCGACCTCGCGCACGCTTGATCTCGCCGAACGCGAGGCGCTCGCCGCGGCGCTGCGCCGCCACGACGTACGACTGATCGAGGACGACGCTTATGGCCAGCTCCCCGATCACCCGCTCGCCCCGGTGACCAGCTTCGTCCCCGACCTCGGTTTCTATGTCGCGAGCGTGTCGAAAATCCTGTCGCCCGCGCTGCGCGTCGCGCACGTCCGCGCGCCTAGCATGCGCGACGCGCTCGCGCTCGCGGCCGAAGTGCATGCTTCGACGGTGATGGCCCCGCCGCTCGACTGCGCGCTGGTGACGCGCTGGATCGAGGACGGCAGCTACGCCCGCCTGACCGCCGAAACGCGGGCCGAAGCGAAGGCGCGGCAGGCGATCGCAGCCTCGGTGTTGCCGCCCGGCAGCTATGCCGCGCACGACTGCGGCTATCATCTGTGGGTGCCGCTGCCGCCGCCGCTCGACCGCGTGCAGGTCGCGGCCGCGCTGCGCGCCGAGGGGCTGACCGCCGTCCCCTCGGACATGTTCGCCGCGGGCGAGAGCAGCGTGTCGGCGCTGCGCGTGTCGCTCGGCGGCGCGATCGACCGTACGGGCCTCGCGCGCGGGCTGACGGCGCTCGAAATGCAACTGTCGGGGAGCGGCCGCGAGGGCGTGATCTAGGCCTCAGGCATACCCCACCCAGCCGCGCCAGGTGAAGGCCGCGTAAAATTGCTCGACCCCGGCGAATCCCGCGGCGCGCAGCACATCCTCGTCGGCTTCGGGGCTCAGCATCGCGACGTGCGTGGCGACCGCCTCGCGGCCTTTGGCGACCTGCTCGGGATCGCCGCCCGAGGCGATGGCGAAGGCGGCGTAGCGGTCGAGCCACCGGTCGCGCTCGTCCGGGCCTTGCGGGAAGCTGCCGTGCGCGGCGACGAAGGGTGCGCCGGGTTTGAGGCGCTTGCGGATCGCGGCGGCGGTGCGGATGCGCTCGTCGCTCGCGAGGAAGTGCAGCGTGAGCAGGCAGATCGCGCCGTCGAAGGGGCCGGCGGGCGCGTCGTCGATATAACCCTCGACCAGATCGGCGCGGTGCGCGTGCGGGCCGAGTGTCTGCGCCGCAAGACGCAGCATCGCGCCCGCGGGATCGACCCCGGTGAAGGCCCAGCCGGGATATGCGTCGGCCAACGCTTTGAGCTCCAGCCCGCCGCCCGCGCCGAGCGCGAGGATATGCGCGTCCGCGGGCACGCGCTCGGCGAGCAGCAGCCCGGTCATGCGGTGGAGCCCGTCGAGCGCGGGGACGAAGCGGCGCGGGCCGTCGGTGTAATGCGCGACGGCTTCGGGGTCCTTGAAGCTGTCGAGGAAATGCCTAGCGCCTTCAGCCATGATGACGATCCTTTGTGTGGGGAGGGCGCGCGGCGAGGCGCGCTTGGAAATCGGCGGCGAGCGCCGCGAGCGTCACGTCGCCGAAGCGCGCCAGCAGCAGCGCCTCGGCCTCGCGAAAACCGGTGTCGAGCGCGGCGTTGACCGCCTGCTCGACGAGGCAGCCCGGCGCCTCGGTGCGGTTGCCCATCGCCATCAGCCGCGGCCGGCCGATCGCGTCATAGACGTCGCGCATCGTGATCTTCGACAGGTCGCGCGCGAGCGTCCAGCCGCCGCCATGGCCCTTTTCGCTGTGCACGAACCCCGCGTCGCGGAGGCCGCCAAGGATGCGGCGGACGACGACGGCGTTGGTCTGCATCGCCTTGGCGAGCTGCTCCGACGTCATCGGCGCATCCGCTTCGGCCATGTGGAGAAGGACGTGGAGCACGCCAGAGAGCCGGCTGTCGCGTTTCATGTAACTTTAAATAGTACGTGAAATACGATCGTCAAGACCCGGGATTGACCGGCGATCGCGGAGCGATTAGCCACACCGGCGATGACCAACGACCGATCCACCCGATTCAAGGCGTATTGGCGCTCCTTTACATAGGAGCGGCATGGCATCACCTGTGACCATCGCCGCCGTGTTCGGACAGGCGAATGGTCATCATCATATCACCCCTCCGGTCCCGGCGTGCGCATCCTGAAAGACGCGACATGACCGATGTTTTGCTTGCCCTATCGACCGACCGCTGCCGCATCGCGCCGCTGCACGCCGACGACGCGTCCGCGCTCGCGGCGATCACCGATGCGTCGGTGACCGACCAGGTCCATTTCCTGCCCGCGCCCTTCACCGAGGCCGATGCGCGCGCGCTGATCGCCGGATCGGGCGGCGGCGATGTGTTCCATGCGGTGCGCGACCGCGGCGATGGGCGGCTGCAGGGGGTGATCGGCGTCCACAGGCGCGACGCGCGCGAGGTCGAGGTCGGTTACTGGTTCGCAGCCTCGGCGCGTGGGCAGGGGCTCGCGACCGAGGCGGTCGATGCGGTGGTGCGCGAGATCGCGGCGTCGCGCCCGGGCGGCGCGATCGTCGCCGAATGCCATCCGGAGAATGACCGCTCGCGCGCGCTGCTGCGGCGGATCGGCTTTCTGGCGACGGGGAAAGTGGGGCGGCGGCCGGGACGGGTGTTGATGAAATGGCGGCCGGGATCGGGGATCGACGTGTGCTGATCGCGGCTTTGGCTCACTACTCCCTGGTCATTGGGCTGCTGATTTTGGCCAAGGATGCAATTCCCATCCTTGTCCCTGTTCGGTCATCGCGGTGAGGAACTTGTCCCAGTAGGGCTCCCAATCCTCGAGATTGTCGTCGATGCACGTCCGTTCGACCGACGCCACCCCCACGCTGGCCCCGGGGCGCCAAGTGACGCGGATCAGCAGGCTGACTTTCGGGCTCTGCAGGCCATAGATGCTGAAGTCATGGCCGACGAGGCTCCAGTCGGTCATGCCGAGCTGGGTTTCGGCGTTCGCGAGGAGCGCCTCGATCGGGCGCGTTCCCCGTTCATCGAACCGCAGACGCGCGGCGGCCTTGATCTCTGCCCGCGCAGGGTCGGAGCAGATCGTTTCGGTGGCACCGGCAAACCCGGCGCCGGGGGGTGCCAGGAGCGCGCCAGCGAAAAGCAGCGCCGCGATGCGGTGCGGCGCCTTCACGCCACCTCTTCCTGCAACGCCTTGACGATCGCCGCCACCGAGGTCGGGGCGTAGGCGAAGCCCATATGGCCGCAGTCGACCTCGACCTGGCGGTCGCTTTCGTGCGGGGCGCCGCGCGCGCTGGTCACCGCGACGACGCCGTCATAGGACGACCAGAGCGCGAAGGTCGGCATTTCGGGGCGCGGCGCCGGGTGGAAGTCGATCGGCGGGTTGTCGACCGGATGGCGCGCGATCAGATGATAGAGGCGCCACGCGCGGTTGGCGCGGCGGCTGCCCGAAAAGGGCGAACCCAAAGTGACGACGCGCGCGACCTTCCCCGGATGATGCTTGGCATATTCGCGGGCGTAGATGCCGCCGAGGCTCCAGCCGACCAGTGCGGGGGCGTGGCCGGTGCGCTCGATGATCCACTGCACGCGGCCGTCGATGCGCTCGATGATGTCAGGCGTCGCGCCGCGGTTGAAGCCGAGGCCCCAGGCGTAGCAGCGAAAGCCCGCGCGGCGCAGGTCGGCGCGCAGCGCCTTGGTCGCCCAGTCGCCCGACAGGAAACCCGGCAGCACCATCACCGGCGGATGGTCGCTGTCGGGATTGGGTTCGGCGGGCATCGGCCGGATGCGGCTCCACAAGGCCCAGAGCAGCCCGGTCACCTCGCGCCACAACAGCCGCAGCGGTGGCGGCGCGTCGGGATCGGGAATGCGCGCCGGCCATTCGGCGCGCCGGGTGAGGAAGCCGCGGATCATCGTGGGGGATATAGTCCTTACCGTTCCCCGGCGAAAGCCGGGGAACAGAAGCATAGCCCGGGTGGTGGTGGATCCCGGCTTTCGCCGGGGAACGGTTATTTCTTCGGGACCAGCTTGAGCAGCTTGCCGCCGCTGCCGTCGGTGAGCAGCCACACCGTGCCGTCCTCGCGCACCTCGACCTCGCGGATGCGGGTGCCGAAATCCCAGCGGTCGGACTTGTGGAGCGTCTCGCCGTCCACGCCCATGCGGATCAGCCCCTCGCCCGACAGCGCGCCCATCAGCAGGCTGTTCTTCCAGCCGGGATAGAGGTCGCCGTCGTACCAGGCGAGCCCGGCGGGCGAGACGGCGGGGTTCCACCACAGTTTCGGTGCGGCGAATTCGGGGCGCGTCGGGTGGTCGGGGATGTCCTTGCCGTCATAATGGTCGCCGTTCGAGACGATCGGATAGCCGTAATTCGCCTTCGCCGCGACGAGATTGACCTCGTCGCCGCCCTTGGGCCCCATTTCCTGGTTCCAGAGCTGGCCCGCGCCGTCGAAGGTCAGGCCGAGGATATTGCGGTGGCCGAGCGACCAGATCTGCGCGGTGACGCCGCCTTCGCCGACGAAGGGGTTGTCGGCGGGCACGCTGCCGTCGGGATTGAGGCGCAATATCTTGCCGAGATTGGCCTTCATGTCCTGCGCGGGGTCGAACTTCTGCCGCTCGCCCGATCCGATGAAGAGATATTTGCCGTCGGGCGAAAAGGCGAGGCGGTGCGAAAAATGGCCGCGGCCGCTGACCTTGGGCGACTGGGTCCAGATCTGCCGCAGCCCCTCGATCCTGGGCGACGCGCCCTGCACCAGCTTCGCTGTGCCGACCACCGCGCCGAAGGTGCCGCCCTCGCCAGGTTCGACCCAACTCAGGTAGATCGTGCCGCTGGTCGCAAAGTCGGGGGCGAGGATGACGTCGCCGAAACCGCCCTGTCCGCCATAAGCCACAGTCGGCGCACCCGCGACATCGAGCGTCGAGCCGCCCTCCTGCCACAATTTGAGCTTGCCCGGTTTCTCGGTGACCAGCGCCTGCTTGCCGCCGGGGAGGAAGGTCATCGCCCAGGGCTCGTTGAAGCTCGCGACGTCCTCGACCGTGAAGGGCGCCGCGCTGAGCGGGGCCGCGGGCTGTTCGCCATTGGCGTCGATGGTCGAGGTATCCGCGGGGGCGGCTTCGCTCTGCGTCGCGCCCGTCGAGCAGGCGCCGACGAGCATCGCCGCGGCGATGGCGAAATTGGGGAGGGTCTTCATGGATGTCACTCGTTTCGCTGGGGGGATCGAAGCTGCAATCTGACGCGCCCTGCCCGCAATGTCGAGAGGGTCTAGCGCTCCCCCGCACCATGCCGCGCGGCGATGGTCTCGACGCTGTCCATGATCGCGTCGATCGCCTCGCTCGCGGGCGCGGCGTCGGCGCGCTTCTGGCTGAAATGCCCGCTGCTCATGATTTCCTCGAGCGCGTGGCGCGCGCGCGACACGCGGCTCTTCATCGTGCCGAGCGCACAGCCGCAGATGCCCGCGGCTTCCTCGTACGACATGCCGCCCGCGCCGACGAGGATCAGCGCCTCGCGCTGGTCCTGCGGCAATTCCATCAGGCCGCGCTGCAGGTCGGCCATCTCGCCCGATTCCTCTTGGCTCGCCGGAGTCGACAGCGTGCGCTCGACCGCGGTCTCGTCATAGTCGCCGACAAACTTGTTGCGGCGCATCTGCGACAGGAAGGTGTTGCGCAGGATGACGAAGGTCCACGCCTTGATCGACGTGCCCGCCTCGAAACGGTCGCGCGAGGCCCACGCCTTGACCATCGTGTCCTGGGTGAGATCGTCGGCGAGGTCGGGATTGCCCGACAGGCTGCGGCCATAGGCGCGAAGATGGGGGATGACCCCCGCGAGCAGAGTCTTGAACTCCCGGTCGGAAAGCTGCCCATCCTCCCGCTGTGAAACGGCGCTTGCCTGGGTCATTCGTGTCCGGGCGCTTTCTGGTCGAGCTGGTGGAGCAGGTCGAGCATATCGTCGGGAAGCGGTTCGGCGACGACATTGCCATAAATCATCTTCAGCTTCGTGCTCACCGGCTCAGGGGCCTGCCGCCCGGTCAGCGCGCGGTGCCACTGGTCACCATTGGTGCCGGGGAAGCTGCCGTTCTGCGCCCGCCGACCGTTGGTCGCGGGGCGCGGCATTTCGCTGCCTTCCATCCTATGATCGCCGTGGGTTGCCATATCCGATGAACGAAAAACCGGCAGGCAAGTTCCCCGGCGGGTTGTTTTTTGCGACGGGTGGAGCAGCCGACCGCCATTTTGTCCCGCATAATCTAGGTTAAGCCGCCGCCGCGGCCGGGCGACTAAGGTCTACGAAAGCCTCCGCGCGTCGCGGCGGGCGGGAGGTCGCGAATGCTTTCGGTCATATATATAAGCGTGGCCGACCCCGGCCTGACGGTCGGCGACGTCGCCGCGCTGGTCGAAAGCGCGCAGCGGTGCAATGTGCGCGACGAATTGACCGGCGCGCTGATCTACAACGGTCAGAATTTCATGCAGCTACTCGAAGGACCTGTAGCGAAGGTCGAGGCGTGTCTCGCGCGCATCCGCGCCGACAGGCGGCACAACGGGCTGATCGAAATCCGGCGGCGACTTGTATCGGAGCGCGAATTTGCCGGCTTCTCGATGCTGTACAGTCCGCTCTTCCGGCATCACGGCGAAGATCTGTCGCGCCTCGCGGCACGGGGCCGTTTCGATCCGCAGGACGAACGGCTGATGACGAATTTCCTCGCGCTCGGCCGGCACGGCGGGGCGGGGTGAGCGGCGCTGCCGCCCATATGGGTTTGCATCGCCCGCCGAACGGGCTAAGCCGTCGGAAGATGATATTAATTTCGATGGAAGCGGCCCGGCGTCCGAAACGGCGCGCGCGATGACCGTGGATATAGCTCAGCCGCTCGACGACGCGACCTTCAAGCGCGAACTGGCCGCGATGCTGCCGCATCTGCGCGCCTTCGGGCGCAGCCTTTGCGGCAACGCCGACCTGGCCGACGACCTGGTCCAGGAAACGATGCTGAAGGCGTGGAAGGCGCGCGAACAATATATTCCCGGCCCGTCGAGCATGAAGAGCTGGGCCTTCGTGATCCTGCGCAATTGTTTCCTGTCGCAGATGCGGCGCAAGAAATTCACCGCCGAATATGACGAACTCGCCGCCGAACGGCTGCTCGTGGCGCCCGACGACCAGGACGACAGCCTGCACCTCGCCGACGTCCAGCGCGGGTTGTTGCTACTGCCCGTCGACCAGCGCGAGGCGCTGGTGCTGATCGGCGCGGGACAGCTGAGCTACGAGGAGGCCGCGGCGATCTGCGGCTGCGCGGTGGGCACGATGAAGAGCCGCGTGTCGCGCGCGCGCACCGCGCTGCACGCGATCCTCGAGGGCGGGCAGATGCCGCTGCGCAGCCACGATATCCTGCCCGCGAGCGAGGCCTTCCGCAGCATCATGGACGATGTCGACAGCCTGACCTCGAATGGCCCGAGCGGGGGATAAGCCCCCTGCTTGTCTGGTTCGATAGGGACTGGTCTCGGGCGCCTTCCGTCATCCCGGCGAAGTCCGGGATCTCACCCTTCGCCGGGATGACGATGCAAAATCGGATGTCTCAAATCCACCCCAAAGCCGAGGGCCGCGGTCACTTGCCGCCATCGTGCCCGGTCGTAATCCCCAGCGCAGCAAAATCGGCGGCGAACTCGGCGAGCGAAAGCATGCCCGCGCAGGCGCGGGCGCCGGGCTCGGGGGCCTGGCCGTCGCGAAAACGGCGCAGCATCGCAAGCGCCGCCAGCGTCGGCACATAAGGTCCGCGATTGCCGTCGGCGCGCAACGTCCAGCGCGCGGTCGTCGCCTTGCCGCCCGCGTCCTGCCCACCGACGCATATGTCCATCGCGCCGACATCGCTGCCGAAGGGGAGCAACAGCCGGGCGATCGCGAGCAAGGGCCGTGCCGCGGGGCGCAGGCTGCGCGGCAATCCCCAGCGCACCGGCAGCGCCAGCAGCGCGAGGCCGAGGTGGAGGATCGACAGCTCCATGCCGGCGAAAAATTCGGCGCTGTCTGCGGGGCGATAGCGCGCGACGAGCAGATCCTGTTCGGGCGTATCGCACACGCTGGCCCAGCGTTTGCCGACGCCCGGCACCGCCCAGCGCTGCGTCATCCCCCAGCCGGGGACCGCGGTCCAGCGCCCTCCGCGCCACACGCGCACCGGATGGCCGACATAGGAGAGGATCGCCTGCACCACCGCCAGCCCGCGCGGCGCGCGGTTGCCGGGAAAGATGCCCATCGCGATCCGGTCGATCCTGCTCCACCCGGCGGTCAGATCGTCGAGCACCGCGTGCGACAGCGCCGGGATCGAGCTGGCGCCGCAGGTGATACTGATCCCCGCCGCCCGCGCCGCGGCGTCGTGCGCGGCGATGCCGGCGACGAAATCGCGGCCATCGGCGAGGTCGATATAGGAGACGCGCGACGCGATCGCGGCCTCGATCACCGTCGGGGCCGAGGCCTGGAACGGCCCCGCGGCATCGACGACGACGTCGAAACCGGCGAGGTCTGCGGCGGCGATATTCGCGCGGTCGAGCGTTCGCACCGGCAGGCCGCCGAGCCGCGCCGCGAGCGCATCGAGCTTCGCCCGGTCGCGCGCGGCGAGGGTGAGCGCGATACCGTCTTCACGCGCGGCCCGTTCGGCGAGGCGGCTGCCGAAGACGCCCGTCGCGCCGATCAGCAGCACGCGAAGCTCAACCATCGCGGAATAGCCCGTGCTGGTTGACCAGTTCGCCGAGCCGCGGATGGGTGACCTTGAGGTCGAAGGCGAAGCGCGCGTGGCCTAGGTGTTGGTGCGTGACGACCGTCTCGCCCGGTGCCAGCCAGGCGGGAAGGCGCAGGCGGACGCCGCCGAGCTGCCAGAAATAATGGTCGGACGCGAAGATCAGCGCGTCGGCCTCCGCGCGCACGGTCAGCGCCATGCCGAAACCGCGGCCGATATGTTCCTCCAGCCCCGTCGGACCCGCGAAGCTCTTGGCGCTGTGGATCGCCTGCGGATGGCCGCGGCGGCGGCCGTAGAGGCGCGTCCAATATTGGCCTCCGCGGCGGCGTTCCTCGCTGACCGCGACCGCCGCGGGGGCGGGGCCGCTGGCCTCGAGCGGGAGCGGCGCGCCGATCAGGCGGCAGAGCTGCGCGAGCAGCCAGCCCGCGCGCGAGAGCCGCGTCCAGACGATCTCGCCGCTATAGGCCGCGACCGCCTGCCCCGTGAGGCGCTTGGAGAAGCGGCGGCGAACGTCCTCGGGCAGCGCATCCCAGTCGGCGCGCGGGACGAGGCGGCGGAAGCGCGTGTCTCCCTCATCCTCCCGTTCGTGTCGAGCGAAGTCGAGACACGCTGGCGCCGGCTTTTGCGTCCCTCGACTTCGCTCGGGACGAACGGATAGGGGGGCGTCGTGGCTTTCGTGCTGGCGCTGTTCCCCCATCGCCTCTCTCCTACTGCTTGCCCTTGCCGGGGCGCCAGTTGATCAGTTTCGTCACTCCGGCGCCGAGCTTGATCAGCCGCATCAGCGCGGGTTTGGGCACGCTCAGCATCTCGTCGTGCCAGCGGCTCATCGTCGTCACGAAATCGAGCATGTCGGCGAGCCGCGCCTTGGCGCCGTCGCTGAGCCCGGGGTCATGCGCCGCACGTGCGACGCAGGCCTTGAGCGCCGCCTCGGCCGGATCGACCTCGCGCGCCTTGCGCCCCGCGGCGATGCGCGTGACCATCTCCCAGATATCGGTCTCGGCGGTGAAATGGTCGCGCCGGTCGCCGAGCAAGGGCACGCGCTCGATCAGCCGCCAGCCCAGCAGTTCCTTGATCGAATTGGAGACGTTCGAGCGCGCGAGCCCGAGCAGGTCGGCGATCTCCTCGGCATGCAGCGGGCGGTCGCTGACGAACAGCAGGGCATGGATTTGCGCGACCGAACGGTTCACGCCCCATTGCCCACCGAGATTGCCCCAATGGAGGATGAACTCGGTCGCCGCGGGGGACAGTTTTGCCTCATGTTCGATAATTTCTGTCATAACAGAAATATCGGACGAAACCGGCGCCATGTCAAGCGAAACCCGCTAATCCAGCCGCCGCACCGCGGGCGCGCTCGCCGCCGTCAGCATCAGCTCGTAAAGCGCCCACACCATCGCATCGGCGCGGTCGGGCGAGGCGCCCGGCCCCTCATAGCCGCCCCCCGCGACCATCCCCGCCAATTGCTCCTCCAGTTCGGGAAAGCCGCCGCCGACGAAAAACGCCCGGCCGTTCTCGAACAGCGCCGCGACCGGCTCGGCGCGCGCCCCCTTGGACTGGGCGGCATAGCGGATCGTCAACGGCAGCAGCGGGTTCGCGGCGCGCAGCACCGAACGGATCATGTCGCCGCCCTGATTGCCCTCGGCGACGATGCGGTCGGCGCCGAAATCGGCCGCCGCGCGCACTACCGTCCGCGCCCAGCCCTCGGGCGACACCCCGCCCACCGACCGGTCGGCGATCACATGCGCGATTCCGCCGCCGCCGCCGCCACCCACCACTCCCGCCACCACGATGCCGCACGTTCCGCGCGCCGAAGCCGGCGGGTCGACCCCGATCGCGACCCGGTCATAATGCGCCGCGCGGGCGGGCAGCCGGCACCGCGCGATCAGCGCCTCGCCCCACAGGCTTCCCTGCACATCGCTCAGCATCACGCCGTCCAGTTCCTGCCGCGCCAGCCGCGTTCCGCCATATTGCGCCGCCATTGCCGCCCGATAGGCTTCGGGCAGATGCGGATTGTCGTGCGTCCCGCCGCCCGAAACCACGGTGCCGGGCGTTGCCAGCACCATCTTCATCGCCCGCGACGGCTGCGGCGTCGTGGTGACCAGGCATTGCGGCGTCTCGCCCGCGCGCAGGCCCAGCTGCAGATTGTGCCACGCCGCCTCGCCCTGCTTCCATTTCGCCAGCTCGTCGCACCACGCAAAATGATGTTCGGGCCCGCGCAGCCCCTCGCCATGCGCGCCGGAAAACAGCTGCGCCCGCGAACCGCCGCGAAAGCGCAGCAGCCCGCGCGCCGCCTGCCAATGCACCGCCTCGCCCGGCTGCTGCACCGCCAGGATGCCGCTCGGCCCGTCGACCATCACCCGCCGCGCCTCGTCGATCGTCGCGCCGACCAGCGCGATGTGCAGCGGTTCGCGCGCCGCGCGGACCAGCGACCAGATCCATTCGGCGCCGACCCGCGTCTTGCCGAACCCGCGCCCCGCCATCAGCACCCAGTTGCGCCACGCACCGCCGGGCACCGCCTGCCCGCCATGGCGATACAGCGTGAAATCCCCGGCCAGAAAGCCGCGCTCGGCCTCCGACAGACGATCGACCAGCCGCGCCCGCCCCGCCGCCCCCGCGCGCATCAGGCGCGCGCGCAGATCGCCGCCGCCCATCCGCCTTTGGCCTTGCGCGGCTTGCGCGCGCGCGCCTTGCCGCCCCCGGCCTTCCGGTCATGCGCCTCGATCACATCCAGCTTGCGCAATATTTCGGCGCGCATCGCCTCGGGATTGACCGGCTTGGTCCGCCAGTCGAACCGCTGCACCGCCCCGCCGCGCACGCCGTAGCGATGCAGCCGCAGCACCTGCAACGCCTCGCGCGCCGTCATCCCGCCAAAGGGCGCGGGCCCGCCGACCGCCGCTGCCGCGCCACCGTCGGCGCCGTCCGCGTCGGTGGCATCGGGCGCAGCGGGCGGCGGCGGCGCCAGCAAATTGGTCGCCGCGCACACCAGCGCCATCTCCAGCCGCGCGTAACCGCTTTCCAGCGCCCCCTCCCACGCCACGCGAAACGCATCGTAAGTCCGCCGCCGCCGCCGACGCCAGGACGTTGCACGTCGCCTCCAACTCGCCCAGAAACACCGCCTCGGCCTTCGCGCTCCACCGATGCCCGACCCGCCGCTCGACCTGCAATTTGCCGCGCTGATCGCGGATGACGGCCTGCTCCGCTTCCGGCACGCAACCATCCCTCCCGCGCTTGCGCGCGGTGCTCGTCCTCTCGCTCATGTGAAAAACCCCTCGTCAGGAAACCGGCGCAACGGCCCAGTTCCGCCGCGAGTACCAAAACAGCGTCACAATGTCAAGAAAATAACCTATTTGGATAAATGGGCAGCGCGCTGTGACAGGGATATTCCGTCTCCTCCCTGGAGGGGAGGGGAATGACCGCTAACGACCAATTGCGGAAGCTCAAGTTGGGCCGTAAGATGGATCATGCCTTACAGATCACCAGAATGGGCGCGCCAAGATATCCGTGAACGCGCAATAGAGGCGCTGAATCAGCTACGTGGTAATAGGCAGATGGCCGGCAAAGTGCCTTATAGCGATTATTTGGACGCGATGAACGAGCGTTTGTCGGATTTTTTGGATTCGGATGGCTATGCTTCTGATGAGCTGAAAGCGATCTCCGAGGTTCGAAACGCCTTGATCCCGCTATTGGATCTACGTTCTAAACATCCCAGCCACGATGCAATAGAAGCACTTCAAACTGTCGCCGACAGAGCGTTCTCATTAGTGGCGGGAGGCGATCGGCTTACGAACGAATGACTGCTTCCCACCCCATTTCGGCCGATCGCCGCCGGGGATGGTCGAATGACGGCAAACGACCGATTGCGGACATTTGGCGTCCGTGCGACGGTTCTGGTTATGAGCTTCTTAGCAACGCTATTTCCGATAATTATCCTGTGGTCGTCGTCGGCTCCTGACGCCTCGGAACGCGCGGGTTTGGTCAGTCCCCAAGCCGCAGCTGAGCAAATCACCCAATGTGGCGCAGGCGCTGTGAATATCCGATATGACGATCTCTTGCGGTCGTATGTCCTTGCCGTTCGTGACGCGACAGAAGCACAACTGCAATGTATCGAAACGGCTGCCGGATATCATAATGTCGAGTTGCCGCCCGAACTTCAAAAAGGATTCGATGAGATAAGGGCGGCCAAATATTCGGCCGTTTATAGAGCGCAAGCCGTTGCTTGGCTGTCTATGCGAGGCCTTCTTGATAAGGTGCCAACGTTTCGAGCCGGGGAAACGAACGAAGCGGCATTCTCCGGAGAACTGGAGGCCATTTGTGGGCCCGCCGCCAAGGGAGCCCTGCAATCAGAATACGGCCCCCGCGCCATCAATCCCGCATGGCTTCAAAAGATCCCGCTGCCACCAAGGGCTGAGGACGACGACGCGGTATCATGCTTGATGGCAGCGGCGTCCGTAGCGGGTTTTGAGCTCGGTTTTATCGGGAATGAGGCTGTACCCGAGTAAGTCCGCTTCCCACCCCATTTCCGCCGTTCGCTGTCAACCTGGATCGAATGACCGCTAACGACCGATTGCGGACACTGGCGGACGGCCGCATACACTCCAGATCATGACAATCGAACCTTGGCAAACGAGGGCGCCCGATCTGATCGCCGA
Organism: Sphingopyxis sp. QXT-31; assembly: GCF_001984035.1. Lineage (NCBI taxonomy): Bacteria > Pseudomonadati > Pseudomonadota > Alphaproteobacteria > Sphingomonadales > Sphingopyxidaceae > Sphingopyxis > Sphingopyxis sp. QXT-31. The sequence continues at coordinate 3,917,698 of NZ_CP019449.1, forward strand.
GGTGCTCATTTATCCACCCGATGATGGCGGCAGATCAACTGCCATCCAGCCCGGCTATGGTTGTCCCTGCTTCACTGAAAAGCGGACCAGCAAGGGAGGGTGGGATGCCCGACTGCAATTGGCCGATCGCCCGTTAGAGCCGGGAACGAAGCGGCAAGTGGGCTTCGTCTTTCTTTCTTCCGAAGGTGCGGAGACAATGCGTCGAGCGCGTAAATTTTACCTGTGGGAGGGGCGCTTCATTGGGGAAGCGGTAGTCACGGACTGACGTCCGCTTGCCACCCCAAAGCCGACACCGGCCCACAAAAAAAGGGCGGCCATCCTCTTCCGGACGCCGCCCTTGATCTTTATCGCTGGAAGCGCGCTTACGCGGCTTCCATCTCGTCGTCATACTGATCGACCGGACCCGAATCCTGGCCCTTGGCGTCGATGTCGCGGTCGACGAATTCGATGATCGCCATCGGCGCGGCGTCCGAGGCGCGGATGCCGGCCTTGATCACGCGGGTGTAGCCGCCGGCGCGGTCGGCGTAGCGTGCCGCGATGGCGTCGAACAGCTTCTTCAGCTGGGTTTCGTCGAGCAGGCGGCTCTGCGCGAGACGGCGATTGGCAAGGCCGCCGCGCTTGGCGAGCGTGACCAGCTTTTCGACGTAAGGACGCAGTTCCTTCGCCTTGGCGACGGTGGTCGTGATCTGCTCATGCTTGATGAGCGAGGCCGACATGTTGCGGAACATCGCGGTACGATGCGCGCTGGTGCGCTGCAGCTTCCGGCCACCCGATTTATGACGCATAATCCATTCCTTCGTTTGTTAAGGGCCCGTGTGAGGTAGCCCAGACCAGGCCCGCTTGAGGGGGAGCCTTTTCCCGTTTGATCCTCCCCACTTGTGGGGAGGGGGACCGCCGCGAAGCGGTGGTGGAGGGGGGCTTCGGCCTGACACATTGCGTCGTGCCGCGAACCCCCTCCGTCAGCCCTGCGGGCTGCCACCTCCCCGCAAGCGGGGAGGATTTTTAACCCAGCAGCTCCTGTTCGAGCTTCTTGGCCATTTCCTCGATATTCTCCGGCGGCCAGCCGGGGATGTCCATGCCCAGGCGCAGGCCCATCGACGACAGCACTTCCTTGATTTCGTTCAAGGACTTGCGGCCGAAGTTCGGCGTGCGGAGCATTTCGGCTTCGGTCTTCTGAACGAGGTCACCGATGTAGATGATATTGTCGTTCTTCAGGCAGTTGGCCGAGCGGACCGACAGCTCGAGCTCGTCGACCTTCTTGAGCAGGAAGCGGTTGAGCTGGTTGACGTCGCTCTCGTCGGCGGTCGCCGGCGAGGCGGCCATGCCGATCATGCCGCTGTCGTTCATCGCTTCTTCGAAGTGGACGAAGACCTGCAGCTGGTCCTGGAGGATGCGCGCGGCGTAAGCGACGGCGTCTTCCGGGGTCACCGTGCCGTCGGTATCGACGGTCAGCGACAGCTTGTCATAGTCCAGTTCCTGGCCGATGCGGGCATTGTCGACCTTGTAGGCGACCTGGCGCACGGGCGAGAAGAGCGAGTCGACCGGGATCAGGCCGATCGGGGCGTCGGCCGGACGGTTGGCGGTCGCGGGGACATAGCCCTTGCCGGTGTCGGCGACGAGTTCCATGTTCAGCGTCGCGCCCTCGTCGAGGTGGCAGATGACATGGTTCGGGTTCATCACCTTGATGTCGCCCGACACCATGATGTCGCCGGCCTTGACGGTCGCGGGACCGGTGGCCGAAAGCTGGAGCCGCTTCGGGCCTTCGCCTTCCATCTTGAGCGCGATCTGCTTCACGTTGAGGACGATGTCGGTGACGTCCTCGCGCACGCCGGCCAGGCTCGAGAATTCGTGGAGCACGTTCTCGATCTTGATCGACGTGATGGCCGCACCCTGGAGCGACGACAGCAGCACGCGGCGCAGCGCGTTGCCGAGCGTCAGGCCGAAACCGCGCTCGAGCGGCTCGGCGACGAAGGTCGCCTTGCGCTTGCCGTCGCTGCCGGCCTTGATTTCCAGGTTGCTGGGCTTCTTCAATTCCTGCCAGTTCCGGATATTGACAGTCATGGTCTTCCCTTTGCTTTTGGCGGGACGGGGCGGGGGCGGAAACCGACCGGTCCGGCGTTAGGAGGTGGCGGATGCGGCCCCGACCGGGGCGCATCCGAAGCAGGCGTCAGACGCGGCGGCGCTTGGCCGGGCGGACGCCATTGTGCGGGATCGGGGTCACATCGCGGATAGAGGTGATGTGGAAACCGACCGCCTGCAGCGCGCGGAGCGCCGACTCGCGGCCCGCACCCGGGCCCTTGACTTCGACTTCGAGGGTGCGGACGCCGTGTTCGGCGGCCTTCTTGCCGGCGTCTTCGGCGCACACCTGGGCGGCGTACGGGGTCGACTTGCGGCTGCCCTTGAAGCCCATCATGCCGGCGCTCGACCAGGCAATCGCATTGCCCTGCGCGTCGGTGATGGTGATCATCGTGTTGTTGAAGGTCGCGTTGACGTGGGCGACGCCCGACGAAATGTTCTTGCGTTCGCGCCGACGAAGACGCTGCGGTTCACGAGCCATGATATATTCCTAACCTAATCCTGAATGGCCGGTGGCGGGCGGTGGCCGCTGCCCCGGCAGGGGAAAGAAACAAGGAAGCGCGCCCGGATGGACGCGCTCGACCTTATTTCTTCTTGCCGGCGATCGGCTTGGCCTTGCCCTTGCGGGTGCGCGCATTGGTGTGCGTGCGCTGGCCGCGGACCGGCAGGCCCTTGCGATGACGCAGGCCGCGATAGCAGGCGAGGTCCATCAGGCGCTTGATGTTCATCGCCGTGGTGCGGCGAAGATCGCCCTCGACCGTGTGGTCGGCGTCGAGCGTTTCGCGGATCTGCAGGATCTCGGCGTCGCTGAGGTCCTGGACGCGGCGCGTGTGGTCGATGCCCAGCTTGTCGGCGATGTCGACGGCGGTCTTGCGGCCGATGCCGTGGATGTAGGTGAGCGCGATGATCACGCGCTTGTTGGTGGGCAGATTGACGCCCGCGATACGTGCCATTGGGTACTTTCTCCTGCTCCACAGGGCCGCTGGCAAGGGCCCCATCTCAAAGCGTCTGATTTCCAACGCAAAAAACGGACTACGAATGCGCAGCTGCGCTTCGCCGTCCGGTCAGGCTGTCGGAATGGAAGGCGCAAGTAAGGTGAGTCGTGCAGAAAGTCAAGCGAAGCGCAGGGATGTGCGGCGAGCAGAGCCCGCGCACCGATGCGCTTTCGACGCCGGCCCGCTTTAAGGTCTCAAAGGTCACCGGTCGGGCATGCCCGGATTGTGACCTTAGTGCCCTTAGGCTGCTTGCGATGCGGGCGGGCAGGGGAAAAATGGCATGGCGGGGGAGTTTAGGAAAGCGGTTTTTTGGCGGGCTGGATGCAAGAGCGGGTTTCGGGCGGGAGCTGCCGCAGGCTATCATGATATTCGCGCAGAGGCGCAGAGGCCGCAGAGAGGATGGTCTTTCACTCTGCGGCCTCTGCGCCTCTGCGCGCATTATGCATGGAAGAAGCGGTTCGATTGCTTTCGGGCGAGTAGCAGACGAACCGCCTTATAAATCCCGTTCGTCTCGAGCGAAGTCGAGACACTCATCGGAGCGCTTGCCATCGGGGTGTCTCGACTACGCTCGACACGAACGGAAATAGAGGATGGTCTCGAAAACAACCCAAAGCCGACGCGTCGGCCCCGGTCGCCGCCGTCACGGCGCCGCCGTTAGCGCCACCGCGCGATCGTGCAGGCGCGCGACGACGGCCCGGTGGATGCCGGGGGCGCAGGCGATCACGCCGAACGCCTGCGCGCGCGGGGTGTTGAAGCGCAGCGGCTCGCCGAAAGCGTCCGACACCGCCGCGCCCGCCTCGGCCGCGATCAGCGCGGCGGCAGCAACGTCCCATTCGAACCCCCAGCGCAAGGTCGCGACCAGGTCGGCACGGTCGTCGGCGACCAGCGCCATGCGCAAAGCGATGCTGTTCGGCTTGGTGACCATGATCAGGTCGCGGTCGATCTTGGGCAGGCTGTCGGCGGGCACGCGCGACCCGTCGAAGATCATCCGGCGGCTCGCGCGCAGGCTCTCGCCGTTCAAGGTCGCGCCCCGGCCCTTTTGCGCGACCCACAATTCGTCGAGCGCGGGGGCATAGAGCACGCCGAGTTCGGGGGTTCCGTCGATGACCAGCGCGACCGACACGCACCAGCCGGGGCGGCCGCGGATGAAATCGCGCGTGCCGTCGATCGGGTCGACGCACCACATCGCGCGGCACGCCAAGCGGTCTTCGTTGTCGGCGGTCTCTTCGGACAGCCAGCCGGCTTCGGGCACCATCGCGCCCAGCACGGCTTTGAGCCGCGCATCGACCGCGAGGTCGACGTCGCTGACTGGATTGTCGTGCGACTTGTTCCAGACGGCGACCGCCTTGCCCTCGCCCCGCCAGCGCGCCATCGCCATGTCGCCGACCTCGCGGGTGGCGGCGATCACGGCTTCGAGGTTGCGACCCGGCATCGCTTAGCTTGACGCGACGGTCATGCCGTCGATGCGCAGTGTGGGGACGTTGGTCGCGTGACGGAAGGCGAGGTCGTCGGCGGGGATCAGCGCGGCGAACATGTCGATCAGATTGCCGGCGATGGTGAACTCGGCGATCGGCTCGGCGAGCCGGCCGCCGCGGATCGCGAAGCCCGACGCGCCGCGGCTGTAATCGCCGGTGACGGGGTTGACCCCCTGGCCGATCAACTCGGTGACATAGATGCCCTCGGCGACGTCCGCCATCAGCGCGGCCGGGGTGACGCTGCCCGCGGCGAGGTGGACGTTGCTGACCGCGACCCCCGACGCGCCGCCGCCGCGGCTGGCGTGGCCGGTCGGGGTCAGGCCGAGCTGCTTCGCCGAGGCGGTGTCGAGCAGCCAGCCGGTGAGCTTGCCCCCCGCGACAAGGTCGCGCGCCGCGGTCGGCAGGCCTTCGCCGTCGAAGGCGCGGCTGCGCAGGCCGCGCGGGCGGTGCGGTTCGTCGCGGATGAAAATCGCGCTGTCGAAGAGGATTTGCTCCTCCTTGCCGAGCAGGAAGCTGGTGCCGCGCGCGATCGCGGGGCCACTGATCGCGCCGAGCAGATGGCTGACCAGGCTGCTCGAGACGCGCGGGTCGAACAGGATCGGCAGCTTGCCCGTCGGCGCCTTGCCGGGGTTCAGGCGGGCGACCGCGCGCGTTCCCGCGCGCGTGCCGATCTCGGTGATGCCCTCGAGGTCGGCCAGATAATGCGCGCTGTGCCAGCCATAGTCGCGCTGCATGCTCGCGCCTTCGCCCGCGATGACGCTGGCCGAGAGGCTATGCCCGCTCGCGCCATAGCCGCCCGCGAAGCCGTGGCTGGTCGCGAGCGCGATGCGCGTGCGGCTGTGGCTCGCGGTGCCGCCCTCGCTGTTGGTGACCCCGGCGACCGCGCGCGCGGCCTCCTCGACCGCGAGCGCGGCGGCGCGTAGCGCCTGCGGGTCGGCCTCGCTGGCGTCGTCGAGGTCTAGATCGGGGATCGGGCCTTTATAGAGGAGGTCCTGGGGCGCGAGGCCGGCATAGATATCCTCGGGCGCCTCGCGCGCCATCGCGACGCAACGCTCGACCAGCTTGGCGAGTTCGCCCGCGTCCATGTCCGCGGTCGACACGCTCGCGCTGCGCTGGCCGACGAAGACGCGGAGTGCGATGTCCTGCCCTTCGGAGCTCTCGACGTCCTCGAGCGCACCGAGGCGCATCGAGACCGAGGTCGCGGCATTGCAATAATAGAGCGCGTCGGCGGCGTCGGCGCCCGCCTTGGTGGCGGCGTCGCACAGCATCTGCGCACGGTCGAGGGCTTCGGCTACGGTCAGCATGGCCGCGCCTTAGGACGCGGGCGGCGGGCCGTCAAAATCTTATCGGTGGAGAGGCCCGGCGCTGACCACTCTCTTCCGTCATCCCGGCGAAGGCCGGGATCTCACCCTATCGCCATGACGCGACAGCGGGATCCCGGCCTTCGCCGGGATGACGAACGAATGGATAAGCGGCGTCAGCCGCCGATGACCGCGAGGCCGGTGGTCGCGGCCATCGCGCCGCTGACCCAGACGAAGGGCAGCGCGAGCGCGGCGACCCACAGGCGGCGGACGTCACGGCGAAAGCGTGCGTGCAGCCCCCAGCTGGCGAGCGCCTGGCGGCTGAGATGATACCAGCGGCGCTCGGTGGTGCGCGCGATCGGCACCGCGAGGATCAGCAGCAGCGCGAGCGCGACGAAGGTCAGCGCGGTCGGCGCGCCCGCGGCGATCGCGCTCGACACGAGCCAGATCTGCAGCACGGCGAAGACGAGGAGCGCGGCGGCGGCGTGGAAGGTCATTCGGCGGCCCAAATGGCGTGCCGTGGGCACACTGCGGGTCGAGCGCCTGAACAGGCGCGGTCCGAACGTCGATGCCATTTTTTCAGCCCCCTTAGGCCGGCGATTCCCAGAAACCACACGTTTTCAGCCAATAATGACCGAGTCAAGACAGACTGCCCGCGATTCGTTAAATTTGCCTTCGATTCGCCCCCGATTTGCAACGAATCCGCGACGGAAGGCCAAAATGCTGCCAATCCGGCAGCGAATGGCGCGTAAGAACGCTGCTGCGGGGAAGTGGGGGCCGCGACTCGAAGAGGCCGCCGCGCTTCATCGACCGAAGACCGGTTTCCGTCGAAACCTTGCATCCGCCCGCATCGCTGATAGCGTCTAGATTCTGTCCGTTCGGATCCGTTCGAAAACACAGGGGAAATCATCGATGCGTCATCTCGCCCTTCTGGCCGCGCTTGCGCTGCCGCTTGCTCCCGCGCTTGCCCAGGCACCCGCCACACCCGCCACACCGGCGGCGCCCGTCGCGCCCAGGCCCGCGGCACTCGTTGCCGACGGTATGCCCGACGTCCCCGCCGAACTCGCGGCGGCGACGCGGCCCTATATGGAGAATCGCGGCGCGAGCTTCGTCGGCTGGAACCCCGTCGACAAGTCGATGCTGATCGCGACGCGTTTCGGCAACACCAGCCAGATCCACCGCGTCGCGGTGCCGATGGGCGCGCGCAAACAAATGACTTTCGAGGAAGAGCCCGTCGGCGGTGCGGCCTGGTCGCCGAAGACCGGCGACCTGATGCTGCTGCAGAAGGACATCGGCGGCAATGAATTCTACCAGATCTATGCGATGAAGGACGGGCGGCTCGACCTCCTGACCGACGGCAAGAGCCGCAACGGGCTCAATGCGTGGAGCAAGGACGGCCAGCTCGTCGCCTATACCTCGACGCGTCGCAATGGGCGCGACAGCGATATCTATCTCATCGACCCGCGCAATCCCAAGTCCGACCGGCTGGTGGCAGAGGTCGAGGGCGGCGGCTGGGGTTTGCTCGATTTCGCACCCGACAAGAGTTGGGCGCTGGTCGGCAAATATAGTTCGGTGCAGAAATCGGACTTCTTCCGCCTCGACCTCAAGACGGGCGCGATGACCCCGATCGGCGATCACACGAAGACCGTGTCGCGGGGCGGCGGCCAGTTCGCGCCCGACGGTACGATCTGGATCACCAGCGACGAGGGCGCCGAGTTCGAACGGCTCGGTACGCTCGACCCTGCGACTGGCGCCTTCACGCCCCGCGGAGCGGCCGAGAAATGGGAAGTCAGCGGCTTCGACGTGGCCGACGACGGCAGCTTCATCGCCTATACGGTCAACGAGGCGGGCATGTCGAAGCTGCGCCTGCTCGATCCCAAGACCGGCGCGGTGCGTACGGTCGAGGCGCTGCCCCCCGGGATCATCGGCGGGGTCGAGATCGCGCCCTGGGGCGAGATCGGGATCAGCTTCACCTCGGCGCGCGCGGCGGCCGACGCCTATAGCGTCGATCCGAAGACGCTGAAGGTCACGCGCTGGACCGAGAGCGAGACCGGCGGCCTCGACGTCACCAAGAATGTCGAGCCCGAACTGGTCAAGGTGAAGAGCTTCGACGGGCTCGAGGTGTCGGGCTTCCTCTATCGTCCCGACCCCGCGAAATTCCCCGGCAAGCGGCCGATGATCATGAATGTCCATGGCGGGCCCGAGGGCCAGTCGCGGCCGGGCTTCATGGGGCGCACCAATTATCTGCTCAACGAGATGGGGATCGCAGTCTTCTATCCCAACGTCCGCGGCTCGACGGGCTATGGCAAGACCTTCGTCAGCCTCGACAACGGGCCGTTCAAGCGCGAGGACAGCGTCAAGGACATGGGCGCCTTCCTCGACCATTTCGCGAAGGACAAGACGCTCGATCCCGCGCGCTTCGCGCTGACCGGGGGCAGCTATGGCGGCTATATGTGCTATGCCGCGGCGATCCATTATTCGGACAAGCTGCGCGCCAACCTTTGCGTCGTCGCGATCTCGAACTTCGTGACCTTCCTCGAAAATACGCAGGATTACCGCCGCGATCTGCGCCGCGTCGAATATGGCGACGAGCGCGTGCCCGAACAGCGCGCCAAGCTGCTCGAAATCTCGCCGCTGACGCGCGTGGCCGAGATCAAGAAGCCTTTGTTCATCGTCACCGGCGCCAACGACCCGCGCGTGCCTGCGTCGGAGGCCGACCAGATCGTGAAGGCCGTGCGCGCCAACGGCGGTACCGCATGGCACCTAGTCGGCACCAACGAGGGCCATGGCTTCGCGAAGAAGGAAAATGCCGACTATAATTTCTGGGCGTCGCTGGTGTTCTGGAAGCAATATCTGCTGAACTGAGGCGGCTTCGCGCCATTTGACTCTCCGCCCCCTCGCGCCCAGTCTTCGATGACGGGGCGCGGGGCAAAGGGGGCATCATTGCGAAAGCGGCGATAGTCTTGGGTCTGGCGGCGATGCTGGGGCTCGCCGGATGCGCGGCGGGGCCGGCGCCTTCGGGTGGCGCCCGTCCGCTGATCGCGGCGCAGGGCGGGCAGCCGGGCAGCTTCCTCACGCTCTCCGACGTCCATTACGACGGCAACAGCGCTGACATCTGGGGCCAGAATCAGGAAACGAGCGCGATCCTGTGGACGCGCGCGCAGGCCGAGGCGAAGGGGATCGTGGCCGCCGACGATCCGGGCTTCATCCTCTATCTCGGTGACCTGCCGGCGCACGGCCAGAGCGAGGCGGCGCGCGAGACGCAGTTCAAGGCGGTACTCGACGGGCTACAGGGGCTGGTCGCGGGAACGAGCAAGCGGCTGCTCTTCCTGCCGGGCAACAACGACAGCGACGGCGAGGATTATTGCGCCTTCACCACTGGCGGCGCGACGCCCTTCGACGCGGCGAGCGATCCGTCCGCCTGGCCGGTGATCAACGCGCAGCCGGGGGATATCATCGACGCCGGGCAGCTCGCGCGCGGCTTCTATTCGGCCTATCCGCTCGGCAAGTCTGCACCGCTGCGGCTGCTCGCGCTCAACACGGTGATCTTCAATCCCAATTACGGAACCTTCCAGGGCGCGAGCTGCGTCGATGCCACGACGAGGCAGGCCGACGCCAATGCGCAGATCGAATGGCTCTACGCGCAGCTGACCGACGCGGCGCTGAAAAAGGAGAAAGTGATCGTCGCGATGCACGTGCCGCCGGGGATCGACGGCTATGGCGGTGCGCCGAACTGGGATCCGGGGCGGGCCTACACGGGAAGTGCGCCGGGGCTGACGCGCTATACTGGGCGGCCGGTGCAGGGCGTCTATCTGGCGCTGGTAGCGGCTTTCTCGAAGCAGATCGTCGGGACGCTGAGCAGCCACACGCATCTGAACGACCTGCGCCGCCTGCGCGATTGCGACGGAAACGTCACCGAACTCGACCTGTCGATCCCCGCGGTGACCACCGACCATGGCAGCAACCCCGCCATGAAGCTGCTGCGCCATGACGCGCGCTACGAATGGCTGGCGGCCGAGACGCGCTACGCCAGCGAGACGACGGGCAAGGACTGGGTGCCGGCGAACCGCTTCAGCTTCGCCGACAACTACCCATGCTCGAACTGCGACGGCAGCGAGACGCTGGCCGAGCGCATCGCGAAGGTCGCCGAACAGGATTTGCTCGGCGACATGCTCGCCTATCTCATGGTCAAGCGTTCGGTCCCGTCGAACCCGCGGCATTACAAGGCGTCGATGGATGTGACCTGCGGGGGGTGAAGGGCTCGAATGTCGGCTTTGGGGTGGAAACAAGGCGATCCTCCCCACCTGTGGGGAGGTGGCAGCGCGGAGCGCTGACGGAGGGGGCTCTCGGCCTGCAGCGGCATCTTAGGCCTAGAGCCCCCTCCACCACCGCCTGCGGCGGCGGTCCCCCCCCCCGCAAGCGGGGAGGATTAAGAACGTCCGCTCCCGCCCGAAAGCAGCCAACCGGCGGCTCTAAGACGACACGTCACCTCTGCGGCGGAACCGGCAGTTCGCTCGCTTCGGGGTCGGCCTGCTCGCGCATCGGCGCGTTGCCACTGGCCTGCGCCTCGAGTTCTTCGGCCGCTTTCTGGCGCTCGGCCATCGCACGTTCCTCGGCGACCACCGCGGCCTCGACCTCGTCCGATGCGGCGTCGATGCCCGCGATACGCTTGGCGCGCTCGTCGGCGATCATCGCCTGCCAGTCGGTCTTGTCGGCGGCCTGTTCCTCGGCCCGGGCGCCCGCGACGAGCGCCTGAGTGCAGCCGGTGAAGCCGCCGAGTCCGACCGGCGAGCAGCTGTCGGTGCCGAAGCGGCCGACGCGTTCCATGGAGGTCACGCGGTTGAGCCACGCCTGGTTGCGCGGGTCAAGCGGGTCGCCGCCGCGGAACAGCTGCGGCACGCGGTAGCGGTCCTGTTCGGGCAGGCGGTTACACACGACGATCTCGTCGGCGGCGCTCGGTGCGCATTGGTCGTTGCCATAGACGATGACCTGGTTGATCTTCTCGGCGGCGCTCGTGTCGGCCTCCTGCGCGGCGGCTGGGAGCGCAAACAGGCTGGTTGCCAGGAACAGCGCGGCGAGGGGGAGGCGGGTCATCGGATCATCCTTCGTCGTTTGAAGCGGCATGGCACCGCGTCCCTGCACCCGTCATGAATGGGCAGGGCTATTGCTTATCAGATACGCTTCGACAGCGCGATGGCTGCACGGCAGCCGGCGCGGATCGCAAAGCTCAGGAGCGGATAGCCCGGCGCGCTTTCGGCGCCCGCGGCGAGCGCGGCGTCCTTGTGCTCGAGCTCCTCGGCGCGGAAATCGGCGACCGCGGCGCTGAGCTCGGGATCGCTGTCGCCGAGTTCCTCGAGCTGATGCTGGTAGTGGCGGTCGATCTCGGTCTCGACCGCGGCGGTGCACGCCATCGCGGCGCGCGGGCCTAACGCCGCGGTGACCGCGCCCAATGCGAAGCCCGCGACGTTCCACACCGGCTGCAACGCGGTCGGGCGCACGCCGCGCTTCGCGACCATCGCGTCGAAGAATTTGCGGTGGCGCTCTTCCTGCTCGGCCATATGCGCGATCTCGCGCGCCATCGGGTGGCGATCTCCCATCACCGCGAGCTGGCCGGCGTAGATGCGCGTCGCGCCATATTCGCCCGCCTGGTCGACGCGGATCATCGACGCATTTTTGTCGCTGCTGCTCATGCCGATGCTGTGGACCGGCGGCGCAGCAAGATCAAGACGAGCAGCGCGCCGCCGAAGGAGAAGATCGCGTTATACCCCGCCAGCGAAATGCCGCCGAGCGTCCATTGCGCGACGTCGCAGCGCACGATCGGCGCGGCCATGATGCTTTCGAGCGTCACCGGCCCGCCGCCGGTGGTGCTGCAGGTGGTGAGGCCTTCCCAGAAGCCATATTCGACCCCGGCGTGGAAGACGCCGATCGCGCCGCTGACCGCAATCGCGATCGCGGCGAGCAGCGTGAAGGCGCGCATCGCGCGATCATTCTTGTTCAGCAGCAGCGCGAGCAGCGCCAGCACGATCGCCGCCTGATGCGGCCAGCGCTGCCAATAGCACATCTCGCACGGGTGCAGCCCGAAGCCGAGCTGCGACACCAGCGCGCCGCCGTAGAGCAGCAGGGGCGCCGCGAGCGCGACAAGCGGCGCGGCGATACGCGAATTGAGCATCAAACCTACCTATATAGATCGTCATCCCGGCAAAGGCCGGGATCTCGCCGGTGCGATGCGACGCCAGGTCGAGATCGTGTAGAGAGTCACGTGCCTCTCAACACCCTTTGCCGGGATGACGGAGGCGAGAAAATCAGTTGCGGCGCACCGGCTTGCTGGCGGGCTTGGCGGGCGGCTTGGTCGATTGTGCCATGCGCGCCGCGGGGTTGATCCGGCCGATCGTCTGCAGCGCATAGTTCAGCTGAAAATCGTCGATTCCCTTGGCCTTCAGCTCCTCGGCGGTCGCGGTGAAGCGCGGATCGTCCTTCTCGTCCTTTTCGAGCAGGCTGTTATCGACCTTCTTCTCGTTGACGAGGTGGCGGCGCAGATCGCTCTCGCGGAAGCGCGGTCGATCCTTGTAATCTGGGTCCGACAGCTGCGGCACGCGGATGTCGGGCTCGATCCCGCCCTCCTGCACGCTGCGCCCCGACGGCGTATAATAGCGCGCGGTGGTCAGCCGCAGCGCGGTGGTGTCGGTCAGCGGCAGCACCGTCTGCACCGATCCCTTGCCGAAGCTGCGCTCGCCCATCACGACCGCGCGGTGCTGGTCTTGCAGCGCGCCCGCGACGATTTCGGAGGCAGAGGCCGACCCCGCGTCGATCAGCACGATCACCGGCGCACCGCCGGCGAGATCGCCGGGTTCGGCGAAATAGCGTTCGATGTCGCCCTTGCGGCGGCCGCGCTGCGAGACGATCTCGCCGCGTTCGAGGAACAGGTCGCTGATCCCGACGGCTTCGTCGAGCAGCCCGCCGGGGTTCGAGCGGAGATCGAGCACCCAGCCGCGCGGCTTCTTGCCCATCGATTTTTCGACCGCCAGCATCGCGGCGCGCAAATCGGTGGTCGCGTCGGCCGAGAAGCTGCTGACGGTCAGCACGCCGACGTCGCCCTTCGCTTCCCATTTGACGGGCTTGAGGTCGATGATCTCGCGCGTCAGCGACAATTCCATCGGCTTGCTCTGGCCTTCGCGCACGACGGTGATGTCGACTTTGGTGCCTGGGCGTCCCTTCATCTGTTCGACCGCCTCGTCGAGCGTCAGGCCGAAGATCAGTTCCTTGTTGATGTGGGTGATATAGTCGCCCGCCTTGATGCCCGCGCGGTCGCCGGGCGTATCGGACATCGGCGCGATGACCTTCACGACGCCGTCCTCCATCGTCACCGAGAGGCCGAGCCCGCCATATTCGCCGTCGGTCTGGGTGCGCAGGTTCGAAAAGCCGCGCGCGTCGAGATAGCCCGAATGCGGGTCGAGGCTGGCGAGCATGCCGTTGATCGCGCCCTCGATCAGTTTCGAATCGTCAACCGGCTCGACATAGTTGGAGCGGACTTCGAGGAAGACGTCCATGAAGCGCGAAATCTCGTCGGTCGTCGCGGTGTCGACGGTCGCCATCGCCCCGGTCGCGAGCGGCACCAGCGCCAGCGTGCTGAGCGCGGCGGCGCCCTGCCACAGCGCGAAACGGCGCTTGGTCGACACGGGCTTCTTGGTCGTTTCGGTCATGATCGTCTTTCAGCCATTGGCGCAAGTTTCGCCTTATATCCCCGGCGAGCCATAATCCTATGCATTGTCCGGGGCGTCAAGCGGCGCTTCCCGATAGGGGACAGCAGCGAAACGGGGGATTAACGGGCCGGGTTCAGCCCAGCATCGAGGCGATATCGACCGGGCGTCCGGCGCGGCGCAGCTCGACGGTGATGAAGGCGTCGTCGGCGCCCGCGCGGCCGATCGGCGCGCCGGCATCGACGCTGTCACCGACGCTTGCCGACAGGGCGATCATCCCGGTCAGGAGCGAGGTCCAGCCGCCGCCATGGTCGATGATGACGATCTTGCCATAGCCGCGATAGTCGCCGGCAAAGCTGACGCGGCCGGGCGCGGGGGCGACGACCTGCCCGCCGGGACGCGCGGCGATGGTGATCCCGCGCGAGCGTACCCCGCTGTCGTCGACCTCGCCCAGCCCCGCGACGATGCGCCCGACGACGGGCAGGCGATAGGCGCCTTCGGTCAACTGGGCTTCGGCGGTGGGCGGGGGAGCGGCGGCGGGGCTGCCGCTCGCCGGGCTGCGCGGGCGTGCGACCGGCCCCGCGAGTCCGGCGAGTTCGGCGCGCACCGCGCCATCGGCCTCGAGCGTGTCCATCAGCTCGACGATGTCGCGCGCCTTTTCGCCCAGCCCGAGCGCGCGGTCGGCCTCGAGCCGCGCGCTGCTCATCAGGTCGCGCGAGCGGAGGCGCCCTTCGTTTTCGAGCCGCGTCAGATCGTCTCGGCGCGTCGCGAGCTGCTTCTTACTCGCCGCGAGCGCTGCCAGCGCGACCGATTGCTGCCGCCGCGTCTCGCGCAGCGCGGCGAGTTCGCGGCGTACCCCCGCGGTACGGCGTTCGATCACCGGCATCACCGCGTCGAGCACCGCGCGCGCGTGCACCATGTCGGTCAGCGAGCCCGGCTGCGCGAGCACGCTCACCGGCGGCTGGCGCGACAATTGCTGGAGCGAGGCGGTCAGTTCGAGCAACGGCGCTTCCTGCTCGGCGAGCGCCGCGCGCTGCGCCGCGAGCCGGCGTCCGACCAGCGCGACGCGCGCCTCGCCCGCGCTGATATCGGCCTCGGCCGACTGGATGCGCGCGGCGAGCGCGGCGCTGCGTTTCCTCAGGCGGTCGGCGGCGTCGGTCGCGGCCTGCGCCTGGCGTTCGAGCGCGGCGCTGCGTTTCATCGCGGCGGCCGACTGCGCCTTGGCGGTGAGGAGTTGCTGGCGCTCGGCGGCGGCAATCGCCGCGGGGTCGAAGACGTCGCTCTGCGCGACGGCGAGCGCGCCGCCGGCGAGCGCGAGCAGCAGCACGGGCAGGGCATAGGCCAGCCTCATTGCTGCCCCTCACGGTGATAGGGGTGGCCCGCGATGATGCTGGTCGCGCGCCACAATTGTTCGGCGAGCATCGCGCGCGCCATCAGATGCGGCCAGGTCGCGCGGCCGAAGGCGATCGCCTTGTCGGCATTTTTGCGTTCGTCGGGGGTGAAGCCGTCGGCGGCGCCGAGGCAGAAGCGCGCCTCGCGGACCCCGTCGTCGCGCCAGCGTTCGAGAAGTTTGGCGAGGTCGAGCGAGGTGATCTGCTCGCCCGTTTCGTCGAGGAGGATGGTGCGGCTGCCGGGCGCCGCGGCGGGGACCTTGCCCCCGGTGTCTGGCAATTCGGTGATCTTCTGCGGCCAGGTCACGCGCTTCATATAGCGGCCGACGAGGTCGGCCTCGGGGGACCGCCCGATGCGTCCCCGCGCGATGATGTGCAGCAGCATGGACGCCGCCTAACCGCTAAGCGGTGGCGGCGTCAATTTACGGCGGTGACGGGCGGCGCGTCGCCGAACGACCACATGCGCTCGAGGTTGTAGAAGCTGCGCACCTCGGGGCGGAACAGGTGGACGATGACGTCGCCGGCATCGATCAGCACCCAGTCGGCGTTGGGCAAGCCCTCGACGCGCACGAGGCGGCCGGCTTCCTGCTTGATCCGCTGCGCCAGCTTGTCGGCGATCGCCGAGACGTGGCGCGTCGACCGGCCGCTCGCAATGACCATGTGGTCGGCGATGCTGCTCTTGCCGGCAAGCGGGATGGAGATGGTTTCCTGGGCCTGATCCTCGTCCAGCTGGTGGAGGATCAGCGCGTGGAGGGCGTCCACGCTGTCATTCGGTGCGGCGCCGGGCGCGGCATCCTTACTGGCGGCTATCAAGCTTTTTCATTCCTTTCATGCGCTGCCAGGCGCGAATGCGTCAGCGGGTCGCGCATCGCGCGGCCAGCATGGCTCTCGAACCAGCGGGGGTTGGCCTGCCGTATTGCAGTTGCGGATCGCACATCGGGCGAAAATCGCAGGAACACGAGGGCAGGCGGTCTCCAGTCCGTCCAGTGAAGTTTCTGGTCGCCGGGCCGGACGAAGCGCCGAAGCCAACCCATCGCCTCTGCAGCATGGGTGCGGCCATTGTAGCCCGGACGCGCGACGACCGCAATCGGCATGAGTCGTGCGATCCCCCGCCAGTCGCGCCAGCGGGGCAATTGGGCGAGATTGTCGGCGCCCATGATCCAGACGAAACGGCGATTGGGATATTTGCGCACCAGCTTTTTGAGCGTGTGGACGGTGTAGCGCGTGCCGAGCTCGGCCTCGATCGCGGTGGCGCGAATCGGCGAGCGGCGTGCGACGCGCTGGGCAGAACCGAGGCGGGCGGGCAGCGGCGCCATACCTTTGGCGGGCTTGAGCGGATTGCCGGGCGAGACGAGCCACCATAGCTCGTCGGGCCCCAGCGCGTCGATGGCGTTGAGGCTGATCGCGCGATGCCCGCCGTGCGCAGGGTTGAAGCTGCCGCCGAGGAGGCCGGTGGTGATCACAGGAGGCTCTGCCAGTCGCTGCGGTTGTGGACGAGCCGGAGAATTATGAGTCGATGATCGACCAGCTCATAAAGGAGTACAAACGGCTGTCCCTTGATCAGCAGCTTGCGTGTGCCTGCATGAACGGGCGATCCGACAGCCGGGAATCGGTCAAGACGGGACACCTGATCGCGAATGGCTCGAATGGATTCGGCGGCTTCCAGCGGTCGCCGATATTTTGTCAGCCAATCATTCAGCGCGACGAGATCAGCAATGGCCTTTTCCGACCAGATTATTCCGAGCATCGGGCCTCGTGACGGGCGATCATATCGTTCATCATTTTCACGACTTCGGCATGATCCGTAACTCGGCCGGCGGCCACATCATCCCGGCCTTCTTGGACGAACGCAGCGAAGCGCGCTTCCTGTTCGGCGGCGTGGCGAACGGCCTGCGCGACGAACCAGGCCCGGCTTCGCCCCTGTTCTGCGACGATCTTGTCCACCAGTTCGAGTGTTTCGGCGTCGATACGGGCGGAGATGACGGCGTGCTTGGTCATGGGCCCCGTGTATCATTTGTATACAAATGATTCAAGGGCGTGTCTGGCCACTCCCGCGCACCAGCCATTTGTACGTCGTCAGCCCCTCGAGCGCCACCGGCCCCCGCGCGTGCAGGCGCCCCGTCGCGATGCCGATCTCGGCGCCCAAGCCGAATTCGCCGCCGTCGGCGAACTGGGTCGAGGCGTTGTGCATCACGATCGCGCTGTCGACCTCGGTGAGGAAGCGTTCGGCGACGCGCTCGTCCTCGGTGACGATCGCGTCGGTGTGCCGGCTCGAATGCGCGTCGATGTGCGCGAGCGCACCTTTGAGCCCGCCGACCATCGCGACCGAGACGATCGCGTCGAGATATTCGCAGTCCCAGTCGTTGGCGCTCGCGGGGGTGACGTGCGGGCTCAGCGCGGCGACCTCCTTGTCGCCGCGCACCTCGCAGCCGGCCTTGATCAGCGCGTCTACGATGGCGAGCGGCGCCGGATAGGCGCGGTCGATCAGGATGGTCTCGGTCGCGCCGCAGACGCCGGTGCGCCGCATCTTGGCGTTGACCGCCAGCGCCGCGGCCTTCGCCGGATCGGCGGCGCCGTCGATATAGAGATGGTTGATCCCGTCGAGATGCGCGAGCACGGGCACGCGCGCCTCGTCCTGCACGCGCGCGACGAGGCTCTTGCCGCCGCGCGGGATGATGATGTCGACCAGCCCCTGCGCGCGGAGCAGCGCGCCGACCGCGGCGCGATCCTGCGTCGGGACCAGTTGCACCGCATCGGCGGCCAGGCCCACCGAAGCGAGCCCGGCTGCCAACGCGGCATGGATCGCGCGATTGCTCTGCACCGCTTCGCTGCCGCCGCGCAGGATCACCGCATTGCCCGACATCAGCCCCAAAGCAGCGGCGTCGGCGGTGACGTTGGGCCGGCTTTCGTAGATGATACCGACGACGCCGAGCGGCACGCGCACGCGGCTCAGCACCATGCCGTTGGGGCGCACCGCGCGGTCGATTTCCATGCCGACGGGGTCGGGCAGCGCCGCGACCGCCTCGACCGCGTCGGCGATGCCGCCGAGCCGCGCATCGTCGAGCCGCAGCCGGTCGAGCATCGCCGCCGACAGCCCCGCGCTCTTGCCCGCCGCCATGTCGCGCCGGTTCGCGTCGAGGATCGAGTCGGCGCGCAGCCGCAGTTGCGCCGCGGCGGCGCGGAGGCCCGCGGCCTTGTCGGCAGTCGGCACCACCGCCAGCTTTTTCGCCGCGGCGCGCGCCCGCGCGCCCATGTCGGCGATCAGTGCATCGGCGTCGGGAACGGCGGACTGATGGGCTTTGGCGGTCATGCGCGGCCCCTATCATGCTTTGCGCCGGCGGTGAAAGTCCCCGTTGCGCCTGCGGCCTGCGCTGCTACCTAGGCGGCATGACAGGGGACATCGAAGGCATCGGCGCGGCGGTGACCGCGGGGCTGGCGGCGCGCGCGGTCGAGCCGGGGCATGGGCAGGCGGCGGCGCACGAGGGCCTCCGCTGCCTCAATTGCGGCACCAGCCTGCAGGGCTCGCACTGCCACCATTGCGGCCAGCGCGCCGACGTCCACCGCAGCTTCGGTGCGATCGGGCACGATCTGGTCCATGCGATCTTCCATTTCGAGGGCAAGATCTGGAACACCTTGCCCTTGCTCACGTGGCGGCCCGGCGATCTCACGCGCCGCTATATTCACGGCGAGCGGGCGCGTTTCGTATCGCCGCTCGCGCTGTTCCTTTTCGCGGTGTTCCTGACCTATGCGGTGCTCGCGATGGTCGGCAGCGGCGGCGGGCTCGGCGAGGGAATCGCCAAGGCGGCCGACGCGCAGACGCGATCGAACGCGCTCGAGGCGAGCTTCGACGAGGAGGTCGCGCGCGTCGATGCGCGGCTCGCGGCGAAAGACGTCACCGCCGAAGAGAAGAAAAAGCTGATCGAGGAGCGCGAGACGCTGGAAAAGGGCGCCGCCTATCTGGGCGTCGAGCCCGCGATGACCGACGCCGAGCGCGCCAAGGGCCCGCCGGTGCTGGAGGATCCCAAGCAGCAGGTGATGAGCAGCGCCGATTTCCTGTCGCGGCTGAAGGTCGACACGGGGGTGCCCGCGATCGACAAGGGACTGACCAAGGCCTTCGCCAATCCGGCGCTGATCTTCTACAAGCTCCAGGCCAACGCCTATAAATTCGCCTGGGCGCTGATCCCGCTGTCGCTGCCCTTCATGTGGCTGCTCTATCCGTTCAGCCGACGCTTCCACACCTACGACCATTTCGTCTTCGTCACTTATTCGATCTCGTTCATGCTGCTCTTGTTCGTCGTCGTGCGGCTGCTCAACCTGACCGTCGTCGGCGACGTCGCGACCTTTTTGGCGATGCTCTATGTGCCCTTCCACATGTATCGCCAACTGCGCGGTGCCTATCGTTCGTCGCGCTTCGGATCGCTGGTGCGCGCGAGCCTGCTGCTCTTTTTCAGCCTGTGGGCGGTGATCACCTTCATGCTGCTGCTGCTCGCCCTGGGCACGATGGGGTAGCACCGAAACGTCACAAAGACCGGGCAGAGGACCGGCGCGTGTCAAAGGGAGAATCGCGATGCACGAGCTTTGGGGCCAGATCGACCGCCGCCTGCTGATCAAGCTCGGCACCGCAGGGCTCGGCGCGCTGGCGCTGCCCGGCGCGGCGCATGCGATGATGGCGCAGGGCTTCACCCATGGCGTCGCGAGCGGCGAGCCGGGGGCGAACAGCGTGCTCCTCTGGACGCGCTACGCCGCAGCCTCCGATGCGCGCCTGACCGCCGAGGTCGCCGAGACCCCCGATTTCACGAAAATCGTCGCGGGCGGCGCGGTGACCGCCAGCGGCGAGCGCGACCATACCGCGAAGCTCACGGTCGACGGGCTTTTGCCCGGCCGCTGGTATTTCTACCGTTTCGTCGCGCCCGACGGGAGCAAGTCGGTCACCGGGCGCACGCGCACCTTGCCGCAGGGGCCGACGGGCGCCTTCACCCTCGCGCTCTTTTCCTGTTCGAACCTGCCTTTCGGCTGGTTCAACGCCTATGCGCATGCCAATGCGCGCGGCGACATCGATCTCGTCGCGCATGTCGGCGACTATCTCTACGAATATCCGGTCGGCAATTACCCCTCGCGCGGGCAGCTCTTGCCCGGGCGCGAGATTCAGCCGGCGCACGAGATCGTCGCGCTCGCCGACTATCGCCTGCGCTACGCCGCCTATCGCGCCGACCCCGACCTCCAGCGGCTGCATCAGCTGTTCCCGATGATCGCGCAATGGGACGATCATGAGTTCACCAACGACGCGTGGAAGGGCGGCGCCGAAAACCACAATGAAGGCGAAGGCAACTGGACCGACCGTATGGCCGCCGCCGAGCGCGCCTACCGTGAATGGATGCCCGTCGCCGAGACGCGCTGGCGCGACTATCAGGTCGGCGACCTCGCGACGATCTTCCTCCCCGAAACGCGGATCACCGGCCGCGACCGCCCGTTCGAATTCGACGAGATCGTCGCGGGCGGCGGCGATGCGACCGCGAAGCTCAAGACCTTCGCCGAGACCGCCTATCGCGACCCCGCGCGCCAGATGATGGGCGCCGATCAGGAGAAATGGCTGTTCGACGGCTTCGCCGCCTCCACGAAAGCGGGCACGCGCTGGCAGGTCTGCGCGCAGCAGGTGGTGATGGGCAGCGTCTTCACCCCGCCCGAATCGGCGAACTGGTTCGGCACCGACCTGTCGGAGAATATCCGCCGCCGCGTCGCGACCGCGCAGGCGGCGGCGAAGGCGGGGCTTCCCCTCAACATGGACGCGTGGGACGGTTATCCCGCCGCGCGCGGACGGCTGCTCGCCGCGGCGCAAAAGGCCGACGCCGACCTCGTCACGCTGACCGGCGATACCCACAATGCCTGGGCCTATGACCTCAGCGAGGACGGGCGCCCCGCGGGGATCGAGATCGCGGGGCAGAGCGTCACCTCGCCGGGCTATGAAAGCTATACGCGCGGCATTTCGGACAAGACGCGCGTGCGCGCGATCCGCGGCGCCTCGCCGCAGCTCAAATGGGCGAACACGCAGGACCGCGGCTATGTCACCGTCGCGCTGACGCCCGACAAGGTCATCGCGAGCTGGCATATGCTGGAGACGATCCGCGAGCACAGGCCGACGATGAAGGCCAGCCACAGCATGACCGCGATGCGCGGCAAACGGATGTTCGAAGCGGTCTAAACTTTCTTCAATTACCGTTCGTGTCGAGCGAAGTCGAGACACGCCGAAGTGTTGCGCGTCCCAAGCGTGTCTCGACTACGCTCGACAGGAACGGATCAAATCAGGGTCGCGTCAGCCGTAGGGCGGCGCGTCTTCCCATTCGCCGAACACGGGATAGTCGTTCGCGACGCTCGCGGTGAAATTGGGCGGACGCTTTTCGAGGAAGCTCGTGACGCCTTCCATGGCGTCGGGGCTGCGCCCGCGCGCAAAGATCACGCGGCTGTCCCAGCGGTGCGCGCTCATCGGGTGCGGCGCGCCGAGCATGCGCCACATCATGTGGCGGGTGAGGGCAACCGACACCGGCGCGCTGTCGCCGGTCAGTTCGCGCGCCTTGGCGATCGCGGCATCGACCAGTTCGCCGGGGGCATGGACCGACTGGACGAGGCCCTTCTCATGCGCTTCGGCGGCGGGGATCAGCCGGCCCGAATAGCACCAGTCGAGCGCGGTCTGGATGCCGACGAGGCGCGGCAGGAACCAGCTCGACGCCGCTTCGGGTACGATGCCGCGGCGCGCGAAGACGAAGCCGTAGCGCGCGGTGTCGCTCGCCAGGCGGGCGTCCATCGACAGCGTCATCGTCGCGCCGATGCCGACCGCGGCGCCGTTGATCGCGCCGAGCACCGGCTTCTTGCTCTCGAAGATGCGCATCGACACGCGCCCGCCGCCGTCGCGGATCAGCGGGTGCGACCAGTCGATCGTGCCGTCCTCGGCGACCGGGCTGGGCGAGGTGCCGTCGGGCAGCAGCGCGGCCTTGTCGGTGCGCTTGTCATAGTCGAAGGTCGATCCGCCCGCGCTGAGGTCCGCCCCCGCGCAATAGGCGCGCTCGCCGTCGCCGGTGAACACCACCGCGCGCACGCCGTCGTCGGCGTCGCATTCGTCGAGCGCGGCGACGATCTCGGTCATCATCTGCGTGGTGAAGGCGTTCATCTTGCCGGGCCGGTACAGGGTCAGCAGCGCGATGCCCTCGTGCCGGTCGAGGCGAATCTCTTCGAAGCTCATGGCTCTCTCCTTGTCGTGGCGGCCATGGTTGCAAGCGATGCGGCGGAAGGCAAGGTCTAGTTTACGTAAGCGTAAAGGTGTAAGTGCAATTGCGCGAGGGATGCCGTATTTTTCTCTCGTCATGCTGAACTTGTTTCAGCATCCATGGCCTGCGCTCTCGTTCGACGCTGCGTAGATGGCGAGACCGGGCCATGGACCCTGAAACAAGTTCAGGGTGACAAAGGATGGGAGGCACGGCTGTCCTGTTCTGCGTTCCGAAACCCCGGGGATGACGCGCCCCCCCTTTGCCGCTATAGGCCCCCGGAACCGCCCCGGCGCCGCGTCTCGCTTGAGTCGTATTCGCCGGGGCCAGTCATTTTGACGCATAGAAAGTACGCAGCCATGGCCCGTCGCCGCCAGATCTACGAAGGCAAAGCCAAGATCCTCTACGAAGGCCCCGAACCGGGCACGCTGATCCAGTATTTCAAGGACGATGCGACCGCGTTCAACGCCCAGAAAAAGGGCACGATCAGCGGCAAGGGCGTGCTCAACAATCGGATTTCGGAGCATGTCTTCACGCTGCTCGGCAATATAGGCGTGCCGACGCACTTCATCCGCCGCCTCAACATGCGCGAGCAGCTGATCCGCCAGGTCGAGATCGTGCCGATCGAGGTGATCGTGCGCAACGTCGCCGCGGGCACGCTGTCGAAGCGGCTCGGCATCGAGGAGGGGACGCAGCTGCCCCGCACGCTGATCGAATATTGCTACAAGGACGATGCGCTCGGCGATCCGCTCGTCGCCGAGGAGCATATCGCCTGCTTCAACTGGTGCAGCCAGGACGAGCTCCACGACATCCAGGACATGGCGATCCGCATCAACGACTTCATGTCGGGGATGTTCGCGGCGGTCGGCATCCGCCTGATCGACTTCAAGCTCGAGTTCGGCCGCCTCTACGAGGGCGATTTCAGCCGCATCATCCTCGCCGACGAGATCAGCCCCGACGGCTGCCGCCTGTGGGACATGACCACCAACGAAAAGCTCGACAAGGACCGCTTCCGCCGCGACCTCGGCGGCGAAGTCGAAGCCTATCAGGAAGTCGCGCGGCGGCTGGGCCTGCTCCCCGAGGGCGGCGACCATGCGGTGCTGGACCTAGAGAGCCACCGGAAGAAGAAGGGCAGCTGAGGCTGCTCCCATAATCGTCATCCCGGCGAAGGCCGGGATCTCGCCCTCGTGTCATGTCGCACCGGCGAGATCCCGGCCTCCGCCAGGATGACGGATTATTCTCTTGGGCGCACCCTCAGATATTGATGCTCGTCGGGATCAGGCTCGGCTGCAGATAGGTGTACGGCTGCATCCGCTCGGCGTTGCGCGCGACGATCTCGGCCTCGACCGATACCAGCGCCGCCTGGAAGTTCGGCAGCGGGCCGCCTGCGGCGGTGATCGCCGGATCCTGGAACCATGCCGGATAGGGAAAGGCGTTGCTGTAATATTGGCCGAGCGGCCGGTAATAGAGCGAGCCCAGCAGCTCGAGCGTGTTGAGCTGTTCGAGCGCAAGCGCCATCGGCGGCATCGTCGCGAGCCACTCGGTCTTCGTCTGACCGGCCTGCGCCGTCGGCGCCGGCTGCCACGCCGCGCCGGTCACCGCCGGCGCGAAGGCCATGATGCTCTTTTGCGGGAAATTGACCGCGGCGTGCTGCGCGCTCGCGGTGAACATCAGCATGGTGCAGATATCGACAAGCTGCGCGCGCGTCGTGATCGCGCGGAAGCCCCGGATCTTCGCCTCGCCCGCCAGCGTCGTCGTCCACGCGGTCAGCTCGGTGTCGCCGGTCACATCGGCGTCGCTGGTGTAATAATGCTCGACATAGGCCTTGGCCCAGCCGTGGATCGCGCCCCAGACGAGCAGCGCATCGTCGCGGTACGGATAGTCGGTGAGCGTCGAGCTCTGGTCGACCCCGCGCGCGGCAAGGTCGGCGGGCAGCATCTTGCCATAGAAATCGAAGGCCAGCCGGTCGTCGACCGCGGCGAGCTGGCTCGTGGTGATGGTCCCTGCGAAAATATGGTCGATCGGGCCTCCTGCCGCGATCAGCGACGTCGCCGCCTGATTGTTGATGAACAGCGTGCCCTCGAAATGCGGGACGAGCAGCGCCCATAGCGGATGCACCTCGGCCAAGTGGCGGTGCGTCGCGACGGCGAAGGCCTCCATGACCAGATGCGTGCGCGCGAGGTGGGTGAAGAGCTCGTGGTAATTGCCATCGGCGACCTGCACGACCAGCTTCGCCATCTGCCAGCCCCATTGCTCGTCGGCGGCCACCGACGGCGTGAAGATCGGATTGCTTGCCGATTCCTGCCCGCACTGGATCGCGACGGGCACGAGCGACGCGCCGCCCGGCGGCACGGCGAACAGCGCCATCGGCAACGCGACATATTTCTGCTCGGTGCCATCGGTGCCCGGCGTCAGCACCGACAATTCCTGATAGTCGAGCATGAACAGCCGCCCGTCGGCCAGTGCACCCCCCAAAGTGTCGCCGTTCACCACCGCGGCATATTGCGCGTCGGTGATCGGGAAATTGGCGGGGATCGTGGTAATCGCAGCGATCAGCATATTGTTCGGCCCCGCGACGCGCAGCCGCGCGAACTCGTCATCATCCTGGAAGGTGTAGGCGATGCCCGGCACGGGCAGCGTGTCGAACAGCGCGCGATAGGCGTCGATCGTGCGCGGCGTATTGCTGCCGAGCCCGGCGGCTTCGTGGTCGCTGACCGCGATCATGTCCTTGAGCGCTTCCTTATACCCCTTGAGCAGCGCGACATGTATGTCGTGCTCGGCGGCTTCGACCGCGGCCTCGACGTCGCCGATGACGCGCTCGAAAATATTGCCGCCATTGTGCACGTCATGCTGCGCAGCAATTTTGGCGGTCGAGGCCTCGATCGCGTCGCACTGCGCGATCGCGGCTTCATAAGTTACGCGCGGCGTATCGAGCTCGCCCTTGTCGACGCCGCCGATTTTTACCGCCAGCGCGTTGCGCGCGATGCCGAGCAGGATGCCGATCAGCGTGATCCCCCAGGGGATCGTCGGCTCGTTGCTCGGCGGAACCGTCGCGGCGAGCGGCACGCCGGGCAAGGTCGCGATGTCGGTGGACCAGTTATAGACGGCCTGCGTCGCGGTCAGCTGCGCGGCGCGCGCGGCCTTCTGCGTCGAGCTGTCGTTCTGCGGCAGCGAAGGGCTGGCGGACGGCATGGCGTGGAGTGCGGTGGGCGTCGATGCGCCTACGTTCGGCGCGGATTCGAAAGACATGGTGGGGCTCCCCCTTGAACGGGTACGGCAGGACAGGGGGCCGGGCTCGCATAACATGGTTAATATTTTGCACTTCCAGGCGTTCTGACTTATCCCTATCGCAATGAAAAATCGCGTTTCTGTTCCTTAACCGTTGTTTTACTTGACCTTGCTACCCAGCGGTCATGACGGGGGTCCATCATTGGCTGCGGACGCGGGTGTTCCCGCCGGTTCCGGACGCAATTCGCGACGATGTCGCGCTGCTCCGCGCGCACCGCGTCGAGACCCTGACCCCGATGCTGTTCCTGACCCTCGCGGCGACGACGCCGACCGCCATTTATGGCGGGGTCGAGACCGTGCATCCCTTCATCCGCATCGGTTTCCCGGTGATCCTCGCGGTGGTCAGCCTGCCCGGTTTCCTGATCCTGTGGCGCAACCGCGGCCGGCGGATGAGCGTGCGCCGCGCGCGACGCGTGATCGTGGAATCGACCTGGCTGTCGGGCACGATGGGGGCGATGTGCAGCAGCTGGACGGTGATCAACTGGCTGGCCGCGCCGCCCGAGGCGCAGAGCTATTATGCGATGATCATGGCGATGGGATCGCTTGCGACGGCATACTGCCTGTCGGCGATCCGCTTCGCGACCTTCGTCAATCTCGGCATCGGGCTGGTCCCGATCATGCTGCTGATGCTAACCTCGGGTAACCCGCCCGAGATCGCGGCGGGGACCAGCCTGTTCGTCGCCACCGCCTTCCTGCTGCGCATGATCGTCCAGCAGCACGACAAGCTCATTAATCTGCTCCAGCTGCAGCAACAGATGCGCGACCTCGCGCACACCGACGCGCTGACGGGCTTGTGGAACCGCCGCGAGCTCGACGCGCGGCTCGACCAGGAGATCGCCGCGGCAAAGCCGGGCACCCATTTCGCGATCGCGCTGCTCGACCTCGACGGGTTCAAGCCGGTCAACGACCGCTACGGCCATGGCGTCGGCGATGCGCTGCTGTGCGAAGTCGCCGCGCGCCTGCGCCACGCCTGCGGCGTGCATGCGATGGTGGCGCGGCAGGGCGGCGACGAATTTGCGATCCTCGTACCCGCGGGCTCGCCTTTGCTCGAAACCGCGCTGGCCGACCATCTGCTCGCCGAGCTCGCCGCGCCCTATCGCATCGACGGCGCGGTGATCCATGTCGGCGCCAGCGTCGGCGTCGCGCGCCGGCCCGACGACGGCGGCAGCGCCAAGAAATTGTTCGAGGTCGCCGACCGCGCGGTCTATGCCGCCAAGGCCGCCGACCGCGCCTCCATGTCGTCCGTCGAAAGCGTCGTGCAATTGGGTTGAGCGCGGCTTGACCCCTTGGCGGGGCAGGGCCACACATCGACCATGACTTTTCGTCCCTTGCTGCGCGCGTCATCCGCGCTGTCGCCCCTCGCCCTCGCCGCCGCTCTAGCCCTCGCCGGGCCCGCGCCACTCGCCGCGCGCGAGCCCGCGACTGCGCCTGCTGCGGCTACGACCAACCCGCAGACCCCAAATCCTCAAACAGACGCCGCCAAGGCGTGGAACTTCGCCGCCAGCGATGTCCCGGTCGATCCGAATATCGTCTTCGGCGTGCTTCCCAACGGTATGAAATATGCGCTGCTCAAAAACAGCACGCCCAGGGACAGCGTATCGCTGCGCATGCGCTTCGACGTCGGCAGCTTCGCCGAGGCCGACGATCAGCGCGGGCTTGCACATTTCCTCGAACATATGGCGTTCAACGGGTCGAAGGGAGTGCCAGAGGGCGAGATGATCAAATTGCTCGAGCGCAAGGGGCTGGCCTTCGGCGCCGACACCAACGCCTCGACCGGTTTCGACGCGACCGTCTACCAGCTCGATCTGCCGAATGCTTCGGACGATCTGATCGACACCGGCCTCATGTTGATGCGCGAGACCGCGAGCGAGCTCACCATCAACCCCGCCGCGGTCGACCGCGAGCGTGGAATCATCCTGTCCGAGCGCCGCGCGCGCGACACCTATCAGCTGCGCAGCCTGATCGACCAGCTCGATTTCCAGATGAAGGGGATGATCGCGCCGAACCGCATCCCGGTCGGCACGGTCGAGGTGATCCAGGCGGCGCCCGCGGCGCGCATCCGCGACCTTTACGACCGCTATTACCGTCCCGAGCGCGCGACGCTCGTGATGGTGGGCGACTTCGATCCCGCCGCGGTCGAGGCGAAGATCAAGGCGCGCTTCGCCGACTGGCAGGGCCGCGGCCCTGCAGGTGCCGACCCCGACATCGGCACGATCGACTATGGCCGCGCGTCGGCCGCCGACGACTTCGTCGATCCGGCCATCGCCGACGGCGTGACGATCACGGCCTTCAAGCCCTGGGTCAAATTGCCCGACACTCAGGCGAAGCGTGCCAAGGATCTGGCGGAGGGCATTGGCGAGGCGATCATCTCGCGCCGCCTCGCTAAGCTCGCGCTCGCCGAGGATTCGCCGATCCTGAACGGCTATTTCGGCGACAGCAACGGCTGGGACGTGTTCGACCAGGTGACGATCGGGGCGACCGCCAAGGAAGGCGCGTGGCGCGAGGCGCAGGCGCTGATCGAGCAGGAATGGCGCCGCGCCGTCGAGCATGGCTTCACCCAGGCCGAGGTCGACGAGCAGCTCGCCAACCGCCGCACCGCGCTCAAGAACGCCGTCGCCGGCGTCGACACGCGGCGCAGCGAAAATCTGGCGAACACGCTGGTCGAGGCGGCGAAGGGCGACTTCGTCGTCAACCGCCCCGAAACCGCGCAGGCGCAGTTTGACGCTGTGGCGCCCTCGCTGAACGCCGCGAGCGTCAGCGCCGCGTTCAAGGCGCGCATGCAGGGCTATGGCGCGCCGCTGGTGCGCGTGACGTCGAAGACGCCCATCGAGGGCGGCACCGGAGCGATCCTCGCGGCGCTCCAGACCTCGCAGCAGGTCGCGGTCGCCGCGCCCGCCGAGGCGGCGAGCACCGCCTTCGCCTACACTGACTTCGGCGCGCCCGGCAAAATCGTCAGCGACACGCGGATCGAGGATCTCGGCATCCGCCGCATCCGATTCGCCAACAACGTCATGCTCAACATCAAGCAGACCGATTTCCAGAAGGACACGGTCTATCTGTCGCTGCGCATCGACGGCGGCAGCCTGCTCGCCACCAAGGAGGATCCGACGCGCGTCGCGCTCGCGGGCTCGATCAGCCTCGGCGGCCTCGAAGCGCATAGCCGCGACGAGCTCAGCACGATCCTCGCGGGGCGCACCGTCGGCAGCAGCGTCGGCAGCGCGACCGACAGCTTCGGCGGCACCGCGCGCACCTCGCCCGAGGATTTCCAGCTACAGGCGCAGTTGATGGCGGCCTATCTGACCCACCCCGGCTACCGCGCCGACGGGCTGGCGCTGATCCGCCGCTTCCTGCCGCAGCAATATGCCGCGAACGACGCGACCCCCGCCGCGGTGATCGCGCGCGACGCTGGCGGCATCCTCGCCAACAACGACCCGCGAGCGACCACGCCGCCGCTCGCCACGATGCTGAAGCTCGACTGGGCGGGGCTGAAGCCCGCGGTCGCGGACAGCTTCGCGCATGGCGCGATCGAGGTCGGCGTCGTCGGCGACATCGACGAGGCGGCGGCGATCGCGGCGATCCAGTCGACCTTCGGCGCGCTGCCCGCGCGCCGTCCGGCCTTCGACCCGCGGCCCGAGGCGCGCATCCGCGAATATGCCAAGGACCGCAGCGAACGCACTTTGATCCACAAGGGGCCCGCCGAGCAGGCGGAACTGCGCGTCTACTGGCCCGCGCGCGACGACAGCGACCTGGGCGAAGCGATGCGGCTGCAGCTGCTGTCGCGGGTGATGCAGCTGATGCTGACTGAGGAACTGCGCGAGAAGCTCGGCGAAAGCTACAGCCCCGGCGCGGGTGCCAGCCTGTCCGACGACTTCCCCGGCTACGGCCATCTCTTCGCGGCGAGCAACATCGATTACAAGGACCTCGCGACGACGCGCGGCGCGATCCTGGGGATCGCGAAGGCGCTGCGCGACGCGCCGGTCGACGCCGACCTGCTCGACCGCGCGCGCAAGCCGATGCTCGAGGCGATGACCAAGGCGCGGCGCGAGAATAGCTATTGGCTGCCCTATGTGGGCGCCGCGACGAGCAAGGAAGCGCGCCTCGACCGCAGCCGCAAGAGCCTGGGCGAGGTGGAGGCCGCCACCCCGGCCGAACTTCAGGCGCTCGCCAAGCGCTACCTCACCGACGACAAGGCGCTGGTGATCAGGGCGGTGAGCGACAAGGCGGGGGGCGGGGCGGGAAGCTAGAGGCGTCGATCCGACCGTTCGGAGGCCCGCGCCTTGCGGCGCTTCTAGGTATCGCGGAAACGAGCGCCGGATTGCGCCTGCCGGTTAGCGGTAGCGGTCAGCGCGGCGCGGGCTCCCCGCGCCCGTCGTTTATGAGCATGGCCACCGACCAGCCGCGATTATTGAGCTCGGTCGTTTCCTCGCCTCGCTCCGGATGACGGATATGGACGAGCCCCAGGCCGCTCAGCTCGTCATCGCCTTCCTCCCATGGCAAGGCCTGCCGGCTGCCGAACAGCGAGCCGAGACGCGTTCGCTGGGAAGGATGTAGAACCTCGAGAATTTCCTGAGTATTTTTCATTATTTAGCTAGTATCATGCCCGCTACCCGGGGGCCATTGAATACGTGTTGAGCCGATTTTGCGGGGCCATCGTCAATTCGACCCCAAGTGCGAGCTAGACACGCCCCGGCACCCGCGCGCGCAGGAAATTCTCGAGCGCGACGAAGATCATCTCGCGCGCGTCGCTGCCCAGCATTTCGCTCGTCAGCCAGTCGAAGCGCGCGCGGTCGCGGCATGCGGCGGCGCCGACCATCGCGGCAAGCAGGCTTTCGTCGAAACTCGCGCGCGGGCAGCACGGCGGGGGACCGCGAAGGGGTCGGGCCAGCTATGGCCGATCGCCTCGACGACGAGGCGATAGCGCCGCGCGGCGAGGATATTGCCCCAGCGGCGTTCGAGTTCGGGCATCGGGTCGCGCTCGCTCCGGCGACAGAGGATACAGTAGCGCAGCGCCAGTACCGCCTGCGCGGCATCGACGGGCAGGTCGCGGACCAGCGGCTGCTCGGTCAGTTGTCGGACAAGGCTGCTGGTCGATTCCATGGGTGCGTCCCTTTCCCGTGCGGCCTGGCCGATTGGCGCAGTCCCAGGCCGGGTCCGAAAAAGCCGCCGGCCGCTGCATGGTGCAGAGGCCGGCAGGAGGGGACTGCCCAACCTTGCTATTGAGAATTATTCGCAAATACAAGCGAAAAGATCAGATCGGTGTTTCTTTTGTGAAGACGAGCGGGAAATGGCGGTTTTCGGGCGGAGCGGACATCTTAATCCTCTCCGCTTGCCGGGAGGGGGACCGCGCTCGAAGGGCGTGGTGGAGGGGGTTCGCGGCCTGACGCGTCGCTCAAGGCCGTCCCCCCCCCCCGTCAGCGCTTCGCGCTGCCACCTCCCCACAAGTGGGGAGGATCGGCTTGTCTCCACCCAAGAACTGCCGTTGGCACACGGATCTGCAATCGACAGAATCACAAAAAAAGAGGCGCCCGAAGGCGCCTCCCGATATTCGTCTGTTTGGGGCGGCCTTGCAGGGCCCCGCAACGCTCAATCGTCGCCAACCGACTTTGACTGCAGCTGGATGTAATTTTCGATTCCCATGCGCTCGATCATCTCGAACTGCTTCTCGAGTTCGTCGACATGATGCTCTTCGCTTTCGAGGATGTCGGCAAACAAGTCGCGGCTGACATAGTCGCGCACGCTTTCCGAATGCGCGATCGCATCCTTGAGCAGCGGGATCGCTTCTTCCTCGAGCGCGAGGTCGGCCTTCAGTATCTCCTCGACGGTCTCGCCGACGCGCAGGCGGCCGAGCATCTGGAAATTGGGCAGGCCGCCCAGGAAAAGGATGCGGTCCGCCAGCTTGTCCGCGTGCTTCATCTCGTCGATCGATTCCTCGCGCTCGAAATGCGCGAGCTTCGCGACGCCCCAATTGTCGAGCATGCGATAGTGCAGCCAGTACTGGTTGATCGCGGTCAGCTCGTTCTTGAGCGCCTCGTTGAGGAAATCGATGACCTTTTCGTCGCCCTTCATGGTTCTTCCTGTCATTTTGTCTTGGGAGTGGGATGGGCGCATTATAGGCGCCCCGGCCCGCTCAGGCCAAGGTCAAAAATGGCGGAAAACCAAGAAAAATCAGGCGGTCGCGGCGACGTCGCTGATGATATTGCGAGCGAAAGGCAGGCACTGGCCGCACTTGGGTTTGCGACCCAATTGCGCATAGGCCGCCTTGGCGCACCGCACGTCGCCATTCCGCGCGACGTCGCGCAGCTGGCTTTCCCTTATTGCGTTGCAGACACAGACGACCATGTGCGAATCCCTCTCAACAAGCCCCAGATAGGGATAGTGCGAGAGATTCGCAACAGCAAAGATGCGACTGGTTCGCATTTCGAAAAGCGAGATTTTCTTGGGCGCCGGCCCTTGCTCGGAAAGTGATTCGCGGGCATAGGCGCGCGCATCTTCCCGCCCCCAACAACCAAAGGCGCACCCCATGAAAGTCCAGGTCTATGTGACGCTCAAGCCCGGGGTGCTCGACCCGCAGGGCAAGGCGATCCATCACGCGTTGGAAGGCCTCGGCTTCGGCGGCGTCAGCGACGTGCGCGCAGGCCGCTTCATCGAGCTCGAGGTCGCCGACGACACCAGCGACGCCGATCTCGACGCGATGTGCGCGAAGCTGCTCGCGAACACGGTGATCGAAAACTACCGCATCCAGCGCGCCTGAAGGGGAGCAGAGCCATGAAGACCGCCGTCATCGTCTTTCCCGGCTCCAACTGCGACCGCGACATGGCGGTCGCGCTCGAAACGGTCACCGGCAATGCGCCCGCGATGGTGTGGCACCGCGAGACCGCGCTGCCGGACGGCATCGACTTCATCGCGCTGCCCGGCGGCTTTTCCTATGGCGATTATCTGCGCTCGGGCGCGATGGCGGCGCGCTCGCCGATTCTCGCGGCGGTTACCGAGGCCGCGGGTCGCGGCGTTCCCGTGCTTGGCGTGTGTAACGGCTTCCAGGTTCTGACCGAGGCGCAGTTGCTGCCCGGCGCGCTGATGCGCAACGCGGGGCTCAACTTCGTCTGCCGCACCGTGCCGCTGACGGTCGAGAACAGCCAGTCGCTGTTCACCGCGGGGTACAAGGCGGGCGAGGCGATCGACATCCCCGTCGCGCACCACGACGGCAATTATTTCGCCGACGCGGAGACGCTCGACCGGCTCGAGGGCGAGGGCCGCGTCGCCTTCCGCTACGCCGACAGCGTCAACGGCTCGGCCCGCAATATCGCGGGCGTGCTCAACGATACGGGCAATGTGCTCGGCATGATGCCGCACCCCGAGCGCGCGATCGACCGCGCGCATGGCGGCACCGACGGGCTACGCCTGTTCGAGGCCGCGCTCGGCGTCCTCGCCTGACGGCGAGGGATTGGCCGCAGTCCGCTGTGGCCACCAGCGTTCGACGACCACCAGCACGCTCGGCCACAGGCAGGTGTTCCAGATATCGTGCCAGTGCGCGGTATCGGGCGCGAGCCGCCCGCGCAGATATTCGCCCTCGATATCGAGCCATTCGCCGACCAGCGCCGCTGCGACGACCGCCAGCCATGCCATCCAGGCGGGGCGCCGGAGGCCGAGCCGCACGAGCAGATAGACGGCCATGCCGGCATAGATGTGCAGCGCATCCTTGCTCAGCCCGCTGCCGTCGATCAGCACCAGCTTGAACTGCTGATAGAGGAACGTCGCTTCGTCGGTCACTGCGCTCAGACCTTGGCCTTGAAGGGGGTGAAGTCGGTGACTTCGTCATAGACGTCGACGCCTTCGCGGCGTTTCAGCCAGACGACGATGGCAACGGTCACGGGCAGCAGGATGATTTCCCATCCCGTCTTGATCGCCCATTGCGACAGCACGGTCTTCATCAACTCGCCCGTGGGCCAGCCTTCGAGACCGTAAAAGGCGATGGGGTAGAAGATCAGGCTGTCGAGCCCCTGGCCGACGAAGGTGCTGGCGACGAAGCGCAGCGCCATCCGACGGCCGTTGTCGGCGACCTTCATCTTGGCGACGACGAAGCTGTTCGCGAACTCGCCCGCCCAGAAGGCCAGCATCGATGCGATCACGATCCGCCAGCTGTTCGCGAACACCGCTTCATAGGCCGCCTGATGCGGCCAGCCCGGCGCGGGTGGCAGCGACACCACGACCCACGCCATGAACGCCATGAAGGCGAGCGCGGCGAAACCGGTCCAGATCACGCGCCTTGCGCGCGCATAGCCATAGACCTCGGTCAGCATGTCGCCGATGACATAGCTCAGCGGAAAGAACATCACGCCCGCCCCGAACGGCCATTCGCCGATGAAGGGCAGGTCGACCACCGACCGTTTCGATGCGCCGATGATATTGCTCAGCAGCAGGATCGCGACGAATGCCGCCATCACGAAATCGTAATAGCGGAAATGCGGCACGGCGGCGGCGCTGGTGCGGGCCGGGGTGCTGGCAGGCGTGCGGGCGTGCGGCGCGGCGGGGTCGGTCATCGGACGCCTGCTTATCTTGCTTTGCGCCCCGCGCAAACCACGCTATTCGCGCGATCCACAGCCTCGTGCACGCGCCCGTAGCTCAGCTGGATAGAGCACCCGCCTTCTAAGCGGGTGGCCGCAGGTTCGAATCCTGCCGGGCGCACCATTTTTTCTGACAGATTTCGACAATCCGGCACCGACGATCATTTATTTTCGATCGCCCAACCAGTCGGCCGCGATCTTTCCCCTATGCCCCTCCGGCGCCAGCGCGGCGCGCAGGGCTTCCAGTAGCGGCGGCAGCGCTTGGGTGAAGGCGTAGGGCGGGTTGACGATAAAAAGGCCCGCGCCGTTATAGATGTCGGGCTGATCGCGATCGTATAGCCAATGCTCCACCACCAGAAACTTCGGGATGCCGAGCTTGCGGAGCTGCGCCTTCCACCGCACATGCGTGGCGCGGTCCTTCAGCGGATACCAGATCACCGTCATGCCATGCGCCCATTTGCGGTGGGCGGCTGCGAGGGTGGCAGTGATACGGGCGCGTTCGTCGGTCTGCTCGTACGGCGGGTCGACCACCACCACGCCGCGAGGCGTTCGGGGCGGCAGCATCGCCAGCCAGAATTCATAGGCGTCGCGCTGGTGCACGGCGGCGGATGTATCGCGCATCGCGCCGCGCAGGGCATAAGCGTCGTCGGGATGTTTCTCGTTCAGGATCAGAAAATCCTGCGGACGCAGAAGCTGCGCCATAAATCGCGGCGATCCGGGGTAGAGGCGCGGCTCGGCACCGGCATTCACCGCCCGCACGGCGGCGCGATAGTCGTCCAGCAAGGAGTTCGTGTCGGCAAAGGCGCGCAGCACGCCGTGTGTGGACTCGCCGGTACGCTGGGCCTCTTCGCCGCCGAGGTCGTACAGCCCGCAACCGGCATGGGTGTCGATCAGGGTCAGCGCGCCCTCTTTGAGCTGCAATGCTCGCACCAAGGCGATCAGCAGGCTGTGCTTTACGACATCGGCGCTGTTGCCGGCATGAAAGCTGTGGCGATAATTCATCGTAATCCAGAATCCCGGCTATCTGCCTTCATGCGAACGGCCGGGCTCGAAAGCCGGGCGCAAGGCGATGGAAGCAAGTAATCTGGTGCCCGTATAGAGTCGGGCGGAAAGCTTCAAACCATTCCACGCGAGGGACCGGCGGGCCCCGTTCGGGAAGCGCCGCCGGCCTGCTGGTCAGCCGAGCAACACCTCGGCGATCTGGACCGCGTTGAGCGCCGCGCCCTTGCGCAGATTGTCGCCGACGACGAACAGCGCCAGCCCGTGATCGACCGTCGGGTCGCGGCGGACGCGGCCGACGAAGACCGGGTCCTGCCCCGTCGCCTCAATCGGATTGGGTACCTCGCTGATCGCCACGCCGGGCGCGGCGGCCAGCAGTTCGAGCGCACGCTCGGGGCCGAGCGGGCGTTCGAACTCGGCGTTGATCGACAGCGAGTGGCCGGTGAAGACGGGGACGCGAACGCAGGTGCCCGACACGGGGAGGCCCGGGATCTCCAGGATCTTGCGGCTCTCGTCGCGCAGCTTGATCTCCTCCTCGGTATAGCCGTCTTCGGCATAGACATAGTTCAGCGGCACGACGTTATGCGCCATCGGCACCGCCCATTTTTCGGCCGCGGGCAGCAGGTCCTCGCTGCCGCCGGTCGCGAGCCGGTGCGCTTCGGACCCAACGTGCGCGAGCTGGCGGTCGAGCACGTCGATGCCCGCGAGCCCGCCGCCCGACACCGCCTGATAGGTCGATACGGTCAGCCGCTTGAGCCCCGCTTCGTCGTGCAGCGGGCGCAGCGCGGGCATCGCCGCCATGGTGGTGCAATTGGGATTGGCGACGATCCCCTTGGGCAGCTCGGCCAGCGCGTGCGGATTGACCTCGGCGACGACGAGCGGAACCTCCGGATCGGCGCGCCAAGCCGAACTGTTGTCGATGACGATCGCGCCCGCCGCGGCGGCCCTCGGCGCGAGCAATTTCGAGGTCGAGCCCCCGGCCGAGAAGAGGACGATGTCCAGACCCGCGAAATCGGCTTCGGCGGCGTCCTCGACGGTGAGGCCGTCAATCTCTTGCCCCGCCGAGCGCGCCGAGGCGAAGAGGCGGAGCGAGGCGAGCGGGAAATTCCGCTCGGCCAAGATCTGGCGGATCATCGTGCCGACGAGGCCGGTCGCGCCGACGATGCCGACATTCAGCTTTTGACCGGGCGAAAATTTCTGAACCATGCGTGCGTCTCTTGTCTCGGGAGCAGCGCGGGGTTCTTTTCCTGTCGAAATCCCCGCCTGCCGAGTGCGGGGTCGATGTCCGGGCTGTGCCTAGAGGATGCACACCGCCGACACCGGCCGCACGAAAGCGGTCGGTTTGGTGGTGGTAATCATCGTCGGCGCTTTGGACATGGCGGCGCGCTTAGCCGCATCGGATGCGCATGTAAATTATGAAAGTGGCGGTCAGTGCGAATGGAAATGTCGGCGCCCGCCGGTCAGGCGCCCACCGACAGGAACGCCGTCACCGTGAGCCGCCCTTCGCGCGGGTCGCCGGAGAGCGCGGCGCCGGGCGCGATCGCGCCGCTGTGGAGGTTGCTGCTGCGATAGAGCAAGGCGCGGTTGAAGCGCGCCTCGGCGACGCGGATGCATTCGAACAAGGGCGTGTCGCCCGCGACGTAGCCGGGTGCGGGCGGGCCGGTGTAGCGCATTTCGGTGTCGAGCTGGCGGAAATAGAGGTCGCGGCGCGCCTCGTCGACCGTCTCGAACCCTGTCGAGCGATGGCGGAAGAAGGCGGTGCCGTCGTGGCCCGGCGACAGATAATGGACCAGCGCGATGCGGTCGGGGGTGAAGGCATCGACATGCGGCAGCCGCTGCGGCACCGACAGCGCCTCCGCGGGGGTGCAGACGATCGAGAAGCTCGCGTCGATCACCTCGACCGGCCCGCGGCGCCCGAACGATTTGGCGACCGCCGCGGCGATCGGCGGCAGCTGGGTTGCGAGGTAGTCGCCCGGCAGTTCGGCGCGAACGCCCGGATAATGGTTGCGCGCCTCCCCGACCCGCGCTGCCGCCGCAAAATCGCGCAGCGCCTCGGGATCGGGCGCGAAATCGTCGAGGATGCAGAGCGGCTGCGCCTCGGCGCCGATGCTTTCGATGGCCAGCGGCATCGACGTGTCTTGCCATGCAGGCGGGGGCGCCGCAAGGGCGGGTAGTGGCCGGGTTTCGGGCGGGATCGGACGTTCCAAATCCTCCCCGCTTGCGGGGAGGGGGACCGCCGCCGCAGGCGGTGGTGGAGGGGGCTCTCGGCCTAAGACGCCGCGGCAGGCCGAGAGCCCCGAGGATCGTCTTGTTTCCACCCCACAACCGCCCATCCAATAATCGAAAATTCCGATCACGCCGCCTCAACATTCCAATTGTCGCACTGCAACATGACTGGCTAGGGGGATGCTCCAACAACAACGAAAGGCTCTCCATGTCCGTGCTCAACACCACCCTCAAGCCCTTCAATGCGACCGCCTTTAAGGACGGCAAGTTCGTCGACATCAGCGACGCCGACGTGAAGGGCAAATGGGCGGTATTCTTCTTCTATCCGGCCGACTTCACCTTCGTCTGCCCGACCGAGCTCGAAGACCTCGCCGACATCTATCCGACGCTCCAGAAGATGGATGTCGAGGTCTATGCCGTGTCAACCGACACGCATTTCTGCCACAAGGCCTGGCACGACACCTCGCCGGCGATCGGCAAGATCGACTATTTCATGGTCGGCGACCAGAACCACAATCTGTCGAAGAATTTCGAGGTTCTGCGTGAGGGCGTCGGCCTCGCCGACCGCGGCACCTTCGTGCTCGACCCCAATGGCGAGATCCAGCTGCTCGAAATCACCCCCGAGGGTGTGGGCCGCAACGCCGCCGAACTGCTCCGCAAGATCAAGGCGCTGCAGTATTGGGTCAGCCACCCGGGCGAAGTCTGCCCCGCGAAGTGGGAAGAGGGCGCCGAGACGCTCGCCCCCTCGCTCGACCTCGTCGGCAAGATCTAAGATTCGGAACGGAAAGGCGTCGCTCGATCGCGCCGCCTGTCCTCACCCTTCCGGCGCTTCGCGCCTCCCTCCCTCTCCCGCCGGGAGAGGGAAGGGGCCCGTCGGCAAAGGCGGTGGGAAGGGTGAGGGTGGCGGCTTCGGCATCAAGCCATTCCGTTCAATCTTGAACGCCTAAGGCCGGAGGGGCGGCGGCGCGACCGCCGCCCCCCGGTTCCTCTCCCCCTCTCGCAGGAGCTCTCCCCATGCTCGACGCCAATCTGAAGCAGCAGCTTCAAGGCCTCCTCACGAATCTTCGTGAACCGATCGAACTCGTCTCGTCGCTCGGCGACGATGCCAAATCGGCCGAGCTGGCGACCCTGCTCGACGACATTGCCGCGCTCTCGGACCTCGTCGGCGTGACGCAGGCCGACGACGACGCGCGCCGCCCCAGCTTCCTGATCCGCCGCGCCAGCGACGCGCAGGTCGCCGTCCGTTTCGCGGGCATCCCGATGGGGCATGAATTCACCTCGCTCGTCCTCGCGCTGCTCCAGGTCGGCGGCCACCCGCCGAAGGTCGCGCCCGAGGTGCTGGAGCAGGTCGCCGCGCTCGACGGCGACTATCATTTCGAAACCTATTTTTCGCTGTCGTGCCAGAATTGCCCCGACATCGTGCAGGCGCTCAACCTGATGAGCGTCGTCAATCCGCGCATCACCCACACCGCGATCGACGGCGGGCTGTTCCAGGCCGAGGTCGAGGATCGCAAGATCATGGCCGTGCCGACGATCTTCCTGAACGGCGAGACGTTCGGCCAGGGCCGCATGGAGCTCGAACAGATCGTCGCCAGGCTCGACAGCGGCGCCGAAGCCAAGGCGGCCGAGAAGATCGCCGCCAAGGACGCGTTCGACGTGCTCGTCGTCGGCGGCGGTCCTGCGGGCGCTGCGGCCGCCATCTATGCCGCGCGCAAGGGCATCCGCACCGGCATCGCCGCCGAACGCTTCGGCGGGCAGGTGCTCGACACGATGGGAATCGAGAATTTCATCTCGGTCCAGCACACCGAAGGGCCCAAGCTCGTCGCGCAGCTCGAGAGCCACGTCAAAGACTATGACGTCGACATCATGAACCTCCAGCGCGCCGAGAAACTGATCCCGGCGAAGGTCGAAGGCGGCCTGCACGAAGTCAAGCTCGCAAGCGGCGCGTCGCTCAAGGCACGCACGGTGATCCTCTCGACCGGCGCGCGCTGGCGCCAGCTCGGCGTGCCGGGCGAGGACAAGTATCGCAACAAGGGCGTGGCCTATTGCCCGCACTGCGACGGCCCGCTCTACAAGGGCAAGCGCGTCGCGGTGATCGGCGGCGGCAACAGCGGCGTCGAGGCCGCGATCGACCTCGCGGGCCTCGTCGCGCACGTTACGCTGATCGAATATGACAGCGAACTGCGTGCCGACGCGGTGCTCCAGCGGAAACTGGCGAGCCTGCCCAACGTCAAGATCGTCACCTCGGCGCTGACCACCGAAGTGCTCGGCGACGGCGAAAAGGTGACGGGCCTGTCGTACAAGGACCGCAACAAGGACGAACTGCACCAGATCGAACTCGAAGGCGTGTTCGTGCAGATCGGCCTCGTCCCCAACACCGAATGGCTGAAGGAAGCGGTCGCCTTGTCGCGCCACGGCGAGATCGAGGTCGACCATCGCGGCGAGACGAGCCAGGCGGGCATCTTCGCCGCCGGCGACTGCACGACGGTGCCGTACAAGCAGATCGTCATCGCCATGGGCGAAGGTTCGAAAGCCGCGCTGTCGGCGTTCGATTACATGATCCGCCTGCCCGCCGAGGTGGAAGCCGAGGCGGCGTAATCGAATCCCATTCCCGCGAAGACCGCGGTTCGCGTCGCATCGCGCAGCCGCGGTCCACGACCCGACCGGCGAGCCGCTTCCCCGCAGGTGAGGGCACGCTCGCCGCCTGCCGCATCGGTCAGCCGTTCACACGCCCCTCGAAATATTCGGGATCGGCGAGCCGCGCTTCGGCGACGAGGCGCTCGACATGTTCGGCGAGGGCAGCGCTCTCCCCCGGGGTGAAATGCAGCCCCAGCTTGCTTCGCCGCCACAAGACATCGTCGGTGGTCCGCACCCATTCGTGCGTTACCATCCAGCGCAGTTCAGCGAGGCTCAGCCCGTGCGCGATCTCGCCGCCGAGCGCGTCCCAGCCCTGCGCCGCGCCGAGCCAGGCGCGCGCGTCCGTGCCATAGGCCCTGACGATGCGGTCGACGGTCGCGGCGGGCAGGAAAGGGTGCGCGAGCTTGATCTCGGCCTTCAGCGCCGCGGCGCCGTCGGTCGGGAAATCGCCGCCGGGCAGGGGTTTTTTTCCGGTCCAGGGCTTGCCCGTCAGCGCAGCGATCTCGCCCGCCAGCGCATCGACCGCCGCCTCGGCAACATGGCGATAGCTGGTGATCTTGCCGCCATAGATGGTGAGCAGCGGCGCACCCTCGTCGCGGTCGAGGTCGATGCGATAGCCGCGCGTCGCCGCCTCGGGCCGTCCCGATCCGTCCTCGATCAGCGGGCGCACCCCCGAATAGGTCCACACGACATCGGCGGGCACGACCGGCTCGCGGAAATAGAGGCTCGCCCCCTCGCAGAGATATTCGATCTCTTCGTCGCTTGCCTTCACCTCGCCCAGCGGCCCGTCATGGTCGAGGTCGGTTGTGCCGATCAGCGTGAAGTCGCGCTCATAGGGGATCGCAAAGAAGATGCGCCCGTCGGGGAGCTGGAAAAAATACGCATAGTCATGATCGAATTTCTTGCGCACGACGATGTGCGAGCCGCGCACCAGCCGCATCCTGTGGTCGGGCTCGGCATCGGCGCGGCGCAGCAGGTCGAGCACCGCCGGCCCCGCGGCGTTGACGACGCTGCGCCCGGTGAAGCGGTAACGGTGGCCGTTGTCGCAGCTCGCCTCGACGACCCACAGCCCATCCTCGCAGCGTAATTGCTCGGCGCGCGTGCCGGTGCGGACCTTCGCGCCATGCTCTGCGGCGCCCCGCGCATTGAGCATCACCAGCCGCGCATCGTCGACCCAGCCGTCCGAATATTCGAAGCCGCGGACATATTGCGGCTGCAGCGGCGCGCCCGCCTCATGTTTGCGCAAATCGATCGAGCGCGTCGCGGGCAGCTTCTTGCGCCCGCCGATATGGTCGTAGAGGAACAGTCCCAGCCGCAGCAGCCAGCGCGGCCGCAGCCCCGGCCGGTGCGGCAGCACGAAGCGCAGCGGCCAGATGATATGCGGCGCGATGCCCCACAGGGTTTCGCGTTCCTTCAGCGCCTCGCGCACCAAGCCGAACTCATAATGTTCGAGATAGCGCAGCCCGCCGTGGATCAGCTTGGTCGAGGCCGAGGAGGTGCCCTGCGCCAGGTCGCCGGCCTCGATCAGCAGCACCCGCGCGCCGCGCCCCGCGGCATCGCGCGCGACCCCGGCACCGTTCACGCCGCCGCCGATCACGATGACATCATAGGGGGGCGGCGCGTCGCTCATCGCGCGCTTCCCTAAGCGAGTGCGCGGGGCTTTGCCAACCCGCTACGTGGCGCGCGTCATGCCTTGGCTACGAATTCCAGCAGCGTCTTGTTGAGCCGCGCGACATGCGTCAGCGGCAGCCCGTGCGGCGCGTCCTCGAAAATCTCGAGCTGCGTGTGCGGGATCAGCGCAGCCGTCGCCTCTGCGGTCAGCGGCAGCGGCGCCGAGGCGTCCTTGTCGCCATGCACCAGCAAAGTCGGCACGGCGATCCGGCGCATATCGGCGCGAAAGTCGGTCTCGGCATTGGCGCGCGCCATCGCCATCGCGGCGAGCAGCGAGGTCTGGAGCATCAGCTCCTTGCCCCATTCGATCATTGCGGCCGAGGTCTCGGGCACGAAGAAGGGTCTGGCATTGGCGGCGATCCAGCCGGGGAAATCGGTCGCCA
Organism: Sphingopyxis sp. QXT-31; assembly: GCF_001984035.1. NCBI lineage: Bacteria > Pseudomonadati > Pseudomonadota > Alphaproteobacteria > Sphingomonadales > Sphingopyxidaceae > Sphingopyxis > Sphingopyxis sp. QXT-31. The sequence continues at coordinate 3,959,654 of NZ_CP019449.1, forward strand.
GCGGCGCGCGCAATGCGGCGAGCATCGCGGGGTCGATGCCATAGGGATTGTCGGCGGCCTTCATCAGGAAGGGCGTGATCGTCCCCACGAGCACCACCTTCGCGACGCCGCCGCCGTGCCGCGCGAAATAGCGCGCGACCTCGGTCCCGCCCATCGAATGCGCGACGAGCGTCACATCCTCGAGCCCCAGAGCCGCGATGACGCGCGCGAGATCGTCGGCGAGCGTGTCATGGCCGTAGTTCCGCCCCGGATCGGACGAGCGCCCATGCCCGCGCCGGTCATAGGCGACCGCACGCATCCCGGCCTCGGCGATCGCCGCCATCTGATAGCCCCAGAAATCCGAAGGGAGCGTCCAGCCGGCGAGGAACAGCACGGGCTTGCCGCTGCCCCAGTCGCGCACGAACAGCCGCGTGCCGTCGGCGGCGGTGACGTGGTCGGCCTTGCCCTTGGGCGCAGCCGCCGCGCTGCTGGTGCCGCCCATCGTCAGCCCGAGCGCACCCGCGCCGACGACCAGTTTGAAGGCTTCGCGTCTGTGCATGGGGTCCTCCTCGGCTTCGTCTCGCCGAGCGGACTACGCCCCCTGCTGAACCATTGCGATTACCCGCCAGGTAATGATCTTGCGTCGCGTGGTGGTACGCGCCGCGCGTACGTATGCGCGTTGCAATCGGACCGCCCGTCCTCCATTCCCATCATGGATATCCAAGGGGACGATCGTGAGCGTCAAAGTCGAGACATTGATCCTGTTCGGGGCGACGGGCGACCTTGCGCAGCGCATGCTCTTTCCCTCGCTCTACAATCTGCACCTCGACGGGCTGCTCGCCGATGAGCTGACCATAGTCGCCTCGGGCCGCTCGAAGATGGAACGCGATGCCGCGCACAAGCTGGTGCGCGCGGCGCTCTCCGACCATCTGCCCGCCGACCGCCTCGACGATGCCGCCGTCGCCGCCTTCCTCGATCGCATCGACTATTGCTCCATCGATGCCGGTGCGGGCACGGGTTATGACGATCTTGCGGCGCAGCTCGGCGACCGGCTCGGCCGCCCGATCGGCGCCTATCTCTCGACCCCGCCCTCGATGTTCGGGCCTATCGCGCAGGGTCTGAAAAGCGCGGGCATCGCCTGCACCGAATGCCGCATCGCGATGGAAAAACCGATCGGCCACGACCTCGCCTCGTCGCGCGATGTGAATGCCGAGGTCGGCGATGCCTTTGCCGAAGACCATGTGTTCCGCATCGACCATTATCTGGGCAAGGAAACCGTCCAGAACCTGCTCGCGCTGCGCTTCGCCAATATGCTCTTCGAGCCGCTGTGGAACGCGCAGGCGATCGACCATGTCCAGATCACCGTCGCCGAGACCGTCGGGCTGGAAGGTCGCGTCTCCTATTATGACGGTGTCGGCGCACTCAAGGACATGGTCCAGAACCATATGCTGCAGCTGCTCGCGATCATCGCGATGGAGCCGCCCGCCAGCGTCACCTCGACCGCAGTGCGCGACGAAAAGGTCAAATTGCTGCGCAGCCTTCGCCGCATGAAGGCTGAGGATGTGAAGACACACAGCGTGAAGGGCCAATATACCAGCGGCGCCGTCGGCGGCGCGGCGGTGACCGGCTATGCCGACGAGCTCGGCCAGCCGGCGAACACCGAGACGTTCGTGGCGATCAAGGCCTTCATCGACAATTGGCGCTGGAAGGGCGTGCCCTTTTACCTCCGCACCGGCAAGCGCATGCCCGAGCGCAAGTCCGAGGTGCTGATCCAGTTCAAGCCGGTGCCGCACAATATCTTCGCGCGCGTCGGCGCGCCGAAGCTCGACGCGAACAGCATGATCATCAACCTGCAGCCCGAGGAGAATATCCGGGTCAAGGTGATGGCGAAGCAGCCCGGGCTCGACCGCGACGGGGTGAAGCTCAAGGAAGTGACGATGGACGTCTCGCTCTCGCACAGCTTCGCCGGCGAGCGCCGCCGCATCGCCTATGAAAGGCTGCTGCTCGACTTCATCGAGGGCGACCAGACCCTGTTCGTGCGCCGCGATGAAGTGGAAGCGCAATGGCAGTGGATCGATTCGATCCGCGACGCCTGGGCCGCGGTCGACCTGACGCCGCAGAGCTACACCGCGGGCAGCTGGGGGCCGAGCGCATCGATCGCGCTGATCGAGCGCGACGGGGCGAGCTGGCATGATTGATCACGTATCGCGTTCCAAAACTCCGTTCGCCCTGAGCTTGTCGAAGGGCCGTCCTTTTTCCGTGGGCGTCGCAAGGAAGAACGGTCCTTCGACAAGCTCAGGACAAACGGTTTTGAGTTATGACTGATCTCCACCCCACCATCGCCGCCGTCACCGACCGGATCATCGCCCGCAGCGCACGGCGCCGCGCTGGCTATCTCGACCTAATGGACCGCCAGCGCGAGGCCGGCACCAACCGCGGCAATCTGTCGTGCGGCAATCTCGCGCACGGTTTCGCCGCGGCGGGCGACGACAAGCCCGCAATCCGTACCGGCGGCGCGATGAACATCGGCATCGTCACCAGCTACAACGACATGCTCTCGGCGCATCAGCCCTACGGCCGCTACCCCGAGCAGATCAAACTCTTCGCGCGCGAGGTGGGCGTCACGGCGCAGGTCGCGGGCGGCGTTCCGGCCATGTGCGATGGGGTGACGCAGGGGCAGGCGGGCATGGACCTGTCGCTGTTCAGCCGCGACAATATCGCGCAGGGCACGGTGATCGCGCTCAGCCACGCGATGTTCGAGAGCGCCTTGCTCCTCGGCATCTGCGACAAGATCGTCCCGGGCCTGCTGATCGGTGCGCTGCGCTTCGGCCATCTGCCGCAAATCCTGATCCCCGCCGGACCGATGCCCTCGGGCCTCGCGAACAAGGAAAAGCAGCGCATCCGCCAGCTCTATGCCGAGGGCAAGGCGACCCGCGACGAACTGCTCGAGGCCGAAGCGGCGAGCTATCACGGCGCGGGCACCTGCACCTTCTACGGCACCGCGAACTCGAACCAGATGATGATGGAGCTGATGGGGCTGCACATCCCCGGCAGCGCCTTCACCAACCCGGGCACCAAGCTGCGGCAGGAACTGACGCGTGCCGCGACACACCGGATCGCCGAAATCGGCTGGGACGGCGATGACTATCGCCCGCTCGCGCGCTGCATCGACGAAAAGGCGATCGTCAACGCCGCGATCGGCCTGCTCGCGACGGGCGGCTCGACCAATCATGCGATCCACCTGCCCGCGATCGCGCGCGCCGCGGGGATCGTCATCGACTGGCAGGATTTCGACGAGCTCAGCCACGCGGTGCCTTTGCTCGCGCGCGTCTATCCGAATGGTGCGGGCGACGTGAACAATTTCCATGCCGCGGGCGGGATCGGCTTTGTCGTCCGCGAACTGCTCGATGCGGGATTGCTCCACGGCGACGTGCTGACGGTCGGCGGCACGATGGCGGATTATGCCGCCGAACCCGTGCTGGTGGACGACGAACTCCATTGGCAAGCCGCTCCCGAGGAAAGCCGCGACGACACGATGCTGCGCCCCGTCGCCACCCCCTTCTCGCCCGACGGCGGCATGCGCCTGCTCGCGGGCAATCTCGGCCGCGCGATCATCAAGACGAGCGCGGTCGCCGAGGATCGCTGGACGATCGAGGCGCCGTGCCGGATCTTCGACGACCAGAACCAGGTGCTGACCGCATTCAAGGCGGGCGAACTCGACCGTGACGTCGTCGTCGTCGTGCGCTTCCAGGGCCCGCGTGCCAACGGCATGCCCGAACTGCACAAGCTGACCCCGGCATTGGGCGTGCTGCAGGACAAGGGCTTCCGCGTCGCCTTGCTCACCGACGGCCGCATGTCGGGCGCCAGCGGCAAGGTGCCCGCGGTGATCCACCTCTCGCCCGAAGCCTTGCCCGGTCCCAACGGCGTCAGCGGCCCGCTCGCCTATTTGCAGGATGGCGACATCGTTCGCGTCTGCGCGCGCAACGGCGAGGCGATTGCGCTCGTCGACGAAGCCATATGGGCGGCGCGCCCGCCTGCCGTCGCGCCGCCGCCCGCACTCGGTGTCGGCCGCGAACTGTTCGCGCTGTTCCGCCACCATGCCGACGAAGCCGAAAAGGGCGGCTCGGCGATCCTGGCGGCGATGGAAAGCGTCATCTAATTTCCGTCATCCCGGCGAAGGCCGGGATCTCGACGGTGCGTCGTAACGATAGCGTGAGATCCCGGCCTTCGCCGGGATGACGAAGGAAAAAGACTGAGACTATGACCGACAACAGCATCGACCAGATCATGGCGCTCGCGCCCGTCATCCCGGTGATCGTGATCGACCGCGTCGAGGATGCGGTGCCGATGGCCGAGGCGCTCGTCGCGGGCGGCCTGCCGGTGCTCGAGGTCACGCTGCGCACCCCCGCCGCGCTCGATGCGCTCACCGCCATGAAGGCGGTCAAGGGTGCCGTCGTCGGCGCGGGCACCGTGCTCAACCCCGCGATGCTCGGCGCGGCGATCCATGCCGGCGCCGAATTCATCGTCTCGCCCGGCCTCACCGACAATCTCGGCAAGGCCGCTGTCGCGAGCGGCATTCCCTTCCTGCCCGGCACCGCCAACGCCGGCGACATCATGCGCGGCATGGACCTGGGCCTCGATCGCTTCAAATTCTTCCCCGCGATGACCAGCGGCGGCATCCCAGCCTTGAAGGCGCTCGCGGGACCCTTTGGACAGGCGCGCTTCTGCCCGACCGGCGGCATCACGCTGGCGAGTGCGCCCGAGTGGCTCGCGCTCGACGCGGTGCTCTGCGTCGGCGGCAGCTGGGTGGTCCCCTCGGGCCCGCTCGACCCGGCCCGGATCGAGACATTGGCGCGCGAGGCGGCGGGGCTTTCGCGCCATTGATTAACCCCATTTTACCTGCCATCGTGCAGGGATAAGCGGCAATATAGCCGTCGGTGGGGAGATCGCTGTGCCACGACCGCAGCCGCATCTGGAAGAAGTTCTCGCGTCCGAACCCGGACCGCATATCGCCGCGCTCTTCGATTTCGACGGCACGATCATTTCGGGTTATTCCGCCACCGCGATGCTGCGCGAGAAATTCCAGCGCCGCGAAATGTCGGTCGAGGAAATCGCCGAGACCGCGCAGGTCGTCGCGCAGCACAGCCTGGGCACGATCGGCTTTTCGGGGCTGATGTCGGGCGCCGCCAAATTCATGAAGGGCGTCGAGGAGCAAAGCTTCATCGAATTCGGCGAGGAGCTCTACAAAAAGCATATCGCGCGCAAGATTTATCCCGAAACCCGCGCGATCATCGAGGCGCATCAGGCGAAGGGCCACCGCGTCGCGATCATCTCGTCGGCGACGATCTACCAGATCGAACCCACCGCCCGCGACCTCGGCATCAGCGACATCAAATGCTCCGCCTATGAAATCGAGGATGGCGTCTTCACCGGCGACATCATTCGCCCCTTGTGCTTCGGCGAGGGCAAGGTGCTGGCAGCGGAGGAACTTGCCGCCGAGTACGGCCTCGATCTCGACCAGAGCTTTTTCTACTCGGACAGCGACGACGATATCGAGTTGCTCGAACGCGTCGGCAAGCCGCGCCCGCTCAACCCCAATATGAAGCTCAAGGGCATCGCCGACGAGCGGGGCTGGCCGGTGCAGCGTTTCGCGAGCCGCGGCACGCCGTCATGGGTCGACTATACGCGCACCATTTACGCGACCGGCTCGCTCGTCGGCGCCTTTGCCGCGGGGCTGCCGATCTGGGCGCTGACGCGTTCGCAGCGCGAAGCGGCGAATTTTTCGATCGGGCTGTTCGGCGATTTCGCGACCGCGATCACCGGGGTAGAGCTGGAGGTCGAGGGCGAGAAGCATCTCTGGTCGTCGCGCCCGTGCGTCTTCATCTTCAACCATCAGAGCAAGGCCGACGTGATGATCCTCGCCAAGCTCATCCGCCGCGACATGGGCGGGGTGGGCAAGAAGGAGATCAAGGACATCCCCATCCTGGGAAAGCTGATGGAATGGGGCGGCACCGTCTTCGTCGACCGCGCCGACGGCAAGAGCGCGATCAAGGCGATGGAGCCGCTGGTCGATGCGATCAGGCAAGAGGGCAAGTCGATCTGCATCTCGCCCGAGGGTACGCGCAGCCTGACGCCAAAGCTGGAGCCGTTCAAGAAAGGCGCGTTCCACCTCGCGATGCAGGCGGGGGTGCCGATCGTCCCGATCGTGATCCACAACGCCACCGACGTCGCGCCCAAGAACGAGTTCGTGATGCGCCCCGCGACGGTGCGCGTCACCGTCCTGCCGCCGGTCGACACATCGGGGTGGTCGCCGCGGACGATCAACAATCATGTCCGCGACGTGCGCAACAGCTTCCTGCGCACGCTCGGCCAGCCCGAGGAGAGCGTGGCGGAGGCGGTCGCCACCGAACCCACACCCGAGGCGAAACCCGAAGCAGCGCCGAAGAAGGCTGCGCCCAAGAAATCCGCTGCCAAGAAAAAGCCGCCTGCGAAGAAGCCCGCGGCCCGCAAGGGAAAGACCAGCTAGACGGTGGCCGACGGTACGCCCCGCACCCCAATTGTGGCGGAGGACGCGGCCGAGCGGCTTTACATCATCGACGCGCGCCACAGTGTCGAGCGGCAGCTGCTTCTCGACTGGATCCACGCCACAGCGGGCGACGATACGCCGCAATGGGCGAGCCTCGCGATCGAGGACGACGACCATGCTTTGCCGGTCGAGATGCTGCGCGCGCGGCTCGCCGGGGCGCCGTCGCGGCAGGTCGTGCCGCTGCGCGTCGCGTGGCGCATCCCGGGCTTCGAACGCGACCGCGCGCTCAAATTCCGCCACCTGATCTTCGGCGACCCGCGCCACCCCGGCCCGCTCCGCTCGCGGCTGATCCTGCTCCGCGACCGCCGCCGCGCGCAGATCCTCGTCGGCGAGGCGGCCTCGCTCGATTCGCTGCGCGAGCGCTATTGCGCGCAGACCGGCGGCGGTGACGGCGAGGGGAGCGACAGCCCCGAATTCGCCGGCTTCGTCGCGCGACAGGCGGCGCTCGCGCTCGACGTCGCCGAACGCGGCATCCGCGGGACGCGCTACAAGGTGCCGCGCTTCGTCGCCGACGGCCTGCGCACCAGTCCGAAATTCCGCGCCGCGCTCGCCGACCTCGCCGAAGCGACGGGCCGCCCCGTCGCCGATTTGTTCCGCGAAGCGCGCCCGTTGATGAAAGAGGTCATCGCGCGCCCCTCGGCGCTCTTCCTCGATCTCCGCGCCCGGCTCGACCGCATGATGTTCGGCGGTTACGCGCCTGAAATGGAGGTCGACGCCGCCGAACTCGCGCGGCTGCGCGCGATCCTGCGCGAGCATCCGACCGCGATCCTGTTTACGCACAAGACCTATATCGACGGGGCGACCCCAAGCCGCCTGACCTATGAGAACGACATGCCGATGCTGCACAGCTTCGGCGGCGCCAATCTCGATTTCGCGGTCATGGGCGAGTTCTTCCGCCGCTCGGGGATGATCTTCATCCGCCGCAGTTTCCAGGACCAGCCGGTCTATAAACTGGTGCTGCGCCATTATATCGCCTGGCTGCTCGCCAAACGCTTTCCCTTGAGCTGGGCGTTCGAGGGGACGCGCTCGCGCCTCGGCAAGCTGATGCCGCCCAAATATGGCCTGATGAAATATGTCCTCGACGCCGCGCATGCGACGGGGACCAAGGGCGTGCATTTCGTGCCCTTCGTCACCAGCTTCGACCTGATCCTCGATGTCGAGGAATATGCCGCCGAACAGACCGGTCGCGTGAAAAAGGCCGAAAGCCTCGGCTGGTTCGTCGGCTATATGCGCAACCTCAAGAAGCCGTCGGGGCGCATACGGCTCGACATCGGCAAGCCGGTGGTGATCGAGGATGCGCCGGGCCCCGAGGACAAGCGCGCGCTCGAAAAGATCGCCTTCTCGGTCGCGGTCGAGGCCAATCGCGTCACGCCTTTGACCGTGTCGTCGGTGATGTGCCTGATCCTGCTCGGCACCGCGCCACGCGGCGCCACCGCCGCCGAACTGCTGATGACGATCGGTGCGCTCAAGGAGTGGGCGCGGGCGCGCGGCATCCGCCTCAGCAAGGAACTCGAAAGCGGCGACGATGCCGCCTTGTCCGTGACCGTCGATACGCTCGTCGAGAGCGGCCTGCTCACCCGCTACGAAGCGGGCAGCGAGAATGTCTATTCGATCGAGCCCGCGCGTCACCCGATGGCGAGCTATTATCGCAACATCATCGTCCATCACTTCCTCGACCGGGCGATGATCGAGATCGCGTTGTTCCAGCTGCGCGATGCCGACAGCGGCGATGCGACCGCCGCCTTCTGGGCGCATGTCGATCGCCTCCGAGATCTGTTCAAATTCGAATTTTTCTACCCGCCGCGCGACGAACATCATGAAGCGATCGCGGCCGAACTCGCGCGCATCGACCCGGCCTGGGAAAAGCGGCTCGCGAGCGGCGACCGCGGCGTCGCGCAGCTCATCCGCCGCTGCCAGCCGCTCGTCGGCCATGCGGTGCTGCTCTCCTTTGCCGAGGCCTATTCGGTGGTCGCCGACCTATTGTCGCGCGCGCGGCCGGGCGAGGCGGTCGACGAAAAGGCGCTCGAGGCCGCCGCGCTGGTCGAGGGCAAGCAGGCCTATCTGCTGCGCCGGATCAGCAGCGAGGCGGCGATCGGCAAATTGCTCTTTGCCAACGGCCTGTCGCTGATGCGCCATATGGGCCTCGCCGAGCCCGCGACTCCTGACATCCTCGCCGCGCGCCGCGCGCTGCTGATGGAACTGCGCGGCCTCGCCAACGTCATGGAATCGATGCGCCTGTCGACATTGGCGCTCGCGGACCGATTGCCGCCACCGGGAGAGTGACATGCTTAAACAGCTCAGCGCGCAGGACGCCCAGTTCCTCTACACCCAGACCGCGAACAATCTGACGCATATCATGGGGGTCTATATCTACGATCCCTCGACCGCGCCGGGCGGCTTCGTGCGCTTCAAGGACATCATTCGCCACGTCGAGAGCCGGGTCGACACCTCGCCTTTGTTCAAGCGCCGCCTCCACCGCCTGCCTTTCGACATGGACCATCCCTATTGGGTCGAGGACGAGCATTTCGATATCGAGGCGCATATGAGCCATGCGCGGCTGCCGGAGCCCGGCGACTGGCGGCAGTTCTGCATCGCGGTCGCGCGCTATTTCTCGAAGCCGATGGATATGAACCGCCCGCTGTGGGACATCTATATCATCGAGGGGCTCGACCGCATTCCGGGGATTCCCAAGGGCAGCTTCGCGATGCTCCACCGCGTCCACCACGCCGCGGTCGACGGCGCCTCGGGCGCGCACGCCTTCATCGCGATGAGCGACATCGATGCGCAGGGCACGCCTGCGATCCCCGAGCCGCCGCCGTCCGAAGACCTCGGTCGCGCGCCGTCGAGCGCCGAGACGTTGACCCGCGCCTGGTCGGCGTCGATGCAGTCGCCGGTGAAATTCGTCAACGCGCTGCTCAAGGTCTCGCCCGCGATCGTCGCCTCGGCGCGCAAGTCGATGGCCGAGGGCGGGATGACCGCCGGCGTCCCCGAAACGCGCTTCAACGCGCCCGTCGGCCCGCACAAGATGTTCGACGCGACGACGGTCGCGCTCGCCGACGTCGCCGCGATCCGTAAGAAGGTGGCAGGCGCGACGGTCAACGACGTCGTGCTGACCACCGTCGGCGGCGCGCTGCGCAAATATCTGGAGAAACACAAGGAGCTGCCGAAGGAGAGCCTGGTCGCGGTCGCGCCGATCAACCTCCGCGGCAAAGAGAAAGGCGCGGGCAAGGCGAGTACGCCGGGCAACCAGGTGTCGGCGATGAGCGTGCCGATCCGCACCGACATCGCCGATCCGCTCGACCGGCTCGCGGCGATCCGCGACTATACGGTCGAGGCGAAGGAGGCCAAGGCGGGCGTCAGCGCGCGGATCATGACCGACCTGTCGCAGCATATCCCGGGCGCGACGATGGCCGCGGTCGCGCGCATCCTGACCAGCGAGCGTTTCGCGGTGCGCGGCACCAATCTCTTCATCTCCAACGTGCCGGGGGCGCAAGTGCCGCTCTATCTCGCGGGGGCGCAGTTGGTGCAGCAGCACGGCATGGCGCCGCTCGCGAACAATATGGGGCTGTTCATCGCGACGCCGAGCTATAACGGCCGCATCGCCTTCTCGATCATCGGCGAGCGCGCGATCATGCCCGACATCGCCTTTTTCCGCGAGTGTATCGACGAAAGTTTCGCCGACCTGATGGCCGCCGAGCCCAAGCCCGAAAAGCTCGCACCCAAGCCCAAAGCCGCTACGGCAAAGCCGAAAACCGCCGCGAAGCCGAAGCCTGCGGCGATGGCTCCGGCCAAAAGCGGGACGGCGCCGGCGAGCAAAACCAAACGGAAACCGGTTGCCAAAGGCAACGCAACCCGCAAGACTCAGAAAAAATAAACCATGTCTTGCAGGACGACCGCATGCTCTTCACCCCGACGCTCAGCGCCGACCGCGATCTCGTGACCGCGTCCGATTACGCCGCCTGGTCGAAGGCCGCGCGCGAGCATGACCGGAAATCGGGGATGCAGGCGTGGCGCGACGCCGACGAGAGCAAGCATTTCGATTATAAGGCGATCCGCGCCCGGCTGGAGCGGCTGCGCGCGCTGTCGGCGGCGGGCGACGTCAAGGGGCTGCTCTTCGTGCTCAACGAGGGCATCCACGGCAACATCGACGGCATGGGGCACGAGCGCCTCTATGCGAAGGCGCGCTTCGGCACCAAGACGCTGATCGAGGATTATGTCGCCGAGGTGGTGGCGGCGCTCGACAGGATCGCGACGTCGCGCAGCATCGGCCGCGAGGAAAAGCGCGACTTCTTCCGCCGCGCCCAGCATTGCTACGGCCGCTCGGCGCTGCTGCTCTCGGGCTCGGGCAGCTTCCTTTTCTTCCACATCGGCGTCGTAAAAGCCTTGTGGGAAGAGGGCGTCCTGCCCGCGATCATGTCGGGCGCCAGCGGCGGATCGATCGTCGCCGCGGTGGTGTGCACGCGCAAGAATGCCGACATCGGCGCCTTCCTTGCCAGCGACCGCCTCGCCAACCCGGCGCGCAGCCCCGACACGCGGCGCCTCGCCCCCGACGAAGTGCGCGACCGGCTCGCCGACCTGATCCCCGACCTGACCTTCCAGGAGGCCTATGAGGTCAGCGGCCGCCATCTGAACGTCTCGGTCGCGCCCGCCGAAAAGCATCAGAACGGTCGGCTGCTCAATGCGATCACCGCGCCCAATGTGCTGATCCGCGAGGCGGTGCTCGCCTCCTGCGCGGTGCCCGGGGTCTTCCCGCCGGTCATGCTGATGGCGCGCGACGACAGCGGCGCGCGCGTGCCCTACCAGCCCGACCGGCGCTGGGTCGACGGGTCGGTGACGCACGATATCCCGACCAAAAGGCTCGAACGCCTGTACGGCGTCAACCACCATATCGTCAGCCAGGCGAACCCGATCGCGCTGCCCTTCGCGAGCGACACGCGCAAGCAGATGGCACCGATCGAGGCCATTCAACACGCGTCCATGGCGACCTTCAAGGCGTGGCTCAACGCCAATATGGTCATCTTCCAGAAGCCGCTCGAATGGGTTCCCCCGATCAACAGCATTGCCAATCTGGCGCGCTCGGTGATCAACCAGGAATATACCGGCGACATCAACATCATCCGCCCGCCCAAATTCTGGTCGCCGACCAAGATATTGTCGGACCTGGCGCAGGAAGATATCGACGAGCTGATCGACACCGGCCAGCGCACCGCCTGGCCCAGGGTCGAGATGGTGCGCACCCAGACCGCGATCAGCCGCGCGCTCGAAGGCATATTGGCGAAGCTCGACAAGGCCGGCGACGACGGCCCGGGGCATCGCAGCGCCGCGCTCAAAAAGGCGGTGCGCTGACGATGGCGACCGGCGTGCTCGTGCTGCCGCAGGGTTCGGCGGCGGCGGGCGCCGCGCTACACGTGACGCATTGGCTGCCCGAAGGACTGCCCAAGGCGGTCGTCCTGCTCGCCCACGGCTATGCCGAACATGCCGGGCGCTACACCCATGTCGCCAAACGGCTGACCGACGCGGGCTATGCCGTCTATGCGATCGACCATTGGGGGCATGGCAGGTCCGACGGCACGCCGGGTTTCGTGCCGCGCTTTACCGCCTTCACCGACGGCCTGGCCGAGCTCTTGACGCTCGTCGAGGTCAATCATGGCGACACCCCGCGGCTGCTGCTTGGGCACAGCATGGGCGGGCTGATTTCGACTTTGTTCCTGATCGAGCGCCAGTCGGCCTTCGTTGCCGCGGCGATGTCGGGCCCCGCGATCGTACCCGGCGCTCCGCCCTCGCGCTTCACAATCTGGATCAGTCGCTTCCTCTCGCGCTTCTTCCCGCGCCTCGGCGTGCTCGCGCTCGACGCCAACGGGGTGAGCCGCGATCCCGCGGTGGTCGCCGCCTATCTCGCCGACCCGCTCGTCTACACCGGCAAGATCGGCGCGCGGCTCGGCAAGGAGTTCATGGACGCCATGGCCGCCGCGCAGGCGGGCGCCCCGCGGATCACGCTGCCGATCCTGCTCCAGCACGGCGAAAAGGACAGCCTCGCTGCGGTCGCGGGGTCGCAATATCTGTTCGACCATGTCGGATCGGCCGACAAGATTCTCAAAATCTATCCCGGCCTGTTCCACGAAATATACAACGAGCCCGAACAGGATGCGGTGCTGGGCGATCTGGTCGCCTGGTTTGACGCGCATGTCGGGCGGTGAGCCCACCCCAAATCCCGTTCGTGTCGAGCGGATTGAGAGGACAGTCTTAAACTCATGCGTATCCTCCTCGTCCTGATCTTTGCGCCGCTAATCTCGCTGGCGCTGCTCTATTTCCTCTTCCCCGGCCGCCTCGTCGCGCTGGGCCGCTGGATGCTGCGCAAGCGCGGCGGCACCGTGCAGAAAAGCGTCACCGTCGACGGCCGCGACTGGCCCTACCTCGAGGGCGGCGATCCTTCGAAACCCTTGCTGCTGCTTGTCCACGGCTTTGCGGGCGACAAGGATAATTGGTCGATGATCGCGCCCTATCTCACGCGCGACTATCATGTCATCGCGCCCGACCTGCCGGGCTTCGGGCAGAACGAGCGCAACCCCGAGCTCGCCTATGACATCGCGGCGCAGACCGCGCGGCTCAAGCAGTTCGCCGACGCGCTAAGGCTGGAACGCCCGCACGTCGCGGGCAATTCGATGGGCGGCTGGATCGCGCTGCGCTACGCGCTCGACTATCCCGATGCGCTCGCCAGCCTGACCCTGCTCAACAACGCCGGGGTCAATGGCGCGAACGAGAGCGACCTCCAGAAGCAGGCCGCGAACGAGGATTATAATCCGTTGGTGCTGGCGAACCTCGAGGATGCCGACCGGCTGGTCGCGATGGTCGTGCACAAGCCGCCCTATCTGCCCAAGCGGCTGAAGCCCGTCTTTTACGCCGATGCGCTCAAATATCGCGACCAGCTCGACGCCATCTTCTGGATCATCGCGAACGAAGGCCGCGATCATCCGCTCAACGACCGGTTGGGTGAGGTCAAGGCGCCGACCCTGATCATCTGGGGCCGCCACGACCGGTTGCTCGACGTCAGCTGCGTCCCCGTGCTCGAAGCCGGCATCGCGGGGAGCCAGAGCCATATCTTCGAACATGTCGGCCACGTCCCGATGATCGAGGACCCCAAGGCGACCGCCGCGGTGATGAAGGGCTTTCTTGCCAAGCACTAAATCCTCCCTGTCGCGTAGCGATGGGGGGGGGGACCGCCCGAAGGGTGGCGGAGGGGCCAGCGACGTTGCGGCATAGCCCCTCCGTCAGCCCTGCGGGCTGCCACCTCCCCATGGCTTCGCCACAGGGAGGATCGTAAACTTGCCAAGCACTGATTGTGCCGCCACTCTCCCCCAAAACACGGGAGAGGTTCATGCGTCTGAAGGTCGGCCTGCTCGGCGGGGGCAGCTGGGGTACGACGGTGGCGGCGGTGGTGTCGCGCAACGCGCCGATCACCCTGTGGGCGCGCGATGCCGAGACCGTCGAGGGCATCAACGGCGCGCGCGAGAACAAGAAATATCTCCCCGGCATCACATTGCCGTCGGCGCTGCGCGCCACCAACGACATGGCCGCGGTCGTCGCCGGCGCCGACGTCCTCGTCATGGGCGTCCCCTCGCACAGCTTCCGCGGCGTGCTCGAGGAGGCGAAGGCGCATCTCCGCCCCTGGGTCCCCGTCATCAGCCTGACCAAGGGCCTCGAACTTTCCTCGGGCAAGCGCATGACCGAGCTGATCGAGGAAGTGCTGCCCGGCCATCCCGTCGGCGTGCTCACCGGCCCGAACTTGGCGCGCGAGATCATGACGGGGCAGGCGGCGGCGAGCGTGCTGTCGATGGAGGACGAGATCGTCGTCCGCGCGCTCCAGCCGGTGTTCCACTCCGGCCTGTTCCGCGTCTACACCAACACCGACCTGCTCGGCTGCGAACTCGGCGGCGTGCTCAAGAATATCATCGCGATCGCGGTCGGCATGGGCGACGGGCTCGGCGCGGGCGACAACACCCGCTCGGCGCTGATGACGCGCGGGCTCGCCGAAATCACGCGGCTTGGGGTGGCCATGGGCGGGCGCGCCGAGACCTTCGCGGGGCTCACCGGCATGGGCGACCTCATCGCGACCTGCACCAGTCCGCTCTCGCGCAACCGCCACGTCGGGGTCGAACTCGGCAAGGGGCGCAAGATCGACGACATCATCGCGGGCATGAACATGGTCGCCGAGGGGGTGAAGAGCGCGCCGACGGTGATCGCGCTCGCCGAAAAACACGGGCTAGCGATGCCGATCGCGCAGGACGTCTATGACGTGACGCAAGGCAAGCGCGACGCGCAGGAAGTGTTCCGCGGGCTGCTCCGCTCGTCGGTCGGGGACGAAGCGCACCCCGGTTGAGGCGATTCCGCCGCCAGACGTTCCGAATCTCCGTCGAACCGGGAAGAAATCGGTCCGCTGGCTCGTTCTTCCCTGCGACCCGCATCATCCGGGCGTGTTTATCAGGAGATGGACGATGAAAAAGTGGACCATCCTGGCAGTCTGCCTGGCTCTCCCCGCCAGCGCCCTTGCCGCAGTTCCTTATGGTTCGATGCCGCCGGGCTTCGACGCGCCGCCTGTCCGCGCCAAGCCGATCGCGGGCGTCTACAACCAATATTGGTATAATTATAAAACCGACATTCTGGAGGCCGAGAAGGAGCTGATCAGTGACCTTCGCCACGCGACCGACCGCGAAGACCGCTGGGACGCGTGGGACGAATGGACCGTCGAGGTCGTCGACGCCGACAAGGATTATGTGAAGGAAATGCGCAAGAAGGGCTACCGCAGCGGCCGCGTGACGGTCGGCGGCTGAGCCGTTCCACAAGTTCCCCGGAGGACACTTCCGGGTCGCAAGGGAAGGGCGGGTGTCACATGGGGCGCCCGCCCTTTCTCGTTGTGTCAATAACTCCGCGGCATGCCCAGCACATGCTCCGCCACGTAGGAGAGGATCATGTTCGTGCTGATCGGCGCGACCTGATAGAGGCGCGTTTCGCGGAATTTGCGTTCGATGTCGTACTCGGCGGCGAAGCCGAAACCGCCGTGCGTCTGGATGCACGCCTCGCCCGCGGCCCAGCTCGCCTCGGCGGCGAGCATCTTCGCCATATTGGCCTCGGCTCCCGCATTGTCGCCCGCTTCATATTTGGCGATTCCGTCATGGACGAGCAATTCGGCCGCACGCATCTGGGCATAAGCGCGCGCGATCGGGAATTGCACGCCTTGGTTCTGCCCGATGGGGCGCCCGAACAGCACGCGTTCCTTGGCGTATGCACTCGCCTTCTCGATGAACCACTTGGCATCGCCGATGCATTCGGCGGCGATCAGCAGCCGTTCGGCGTTCATGCCCGACAAAATGTAGCGGAAACCCTTGCCCTCCTCGCCTATCAAATTCGCGGCGGGGATGCGCATATTGTCGAAGAAGATTTCGGTCGTCGCATGGTTCATCATCGTGTCGATCGGCCGGATCGACAGCGTGCCCGCGGCGAGCGCTTCCTTCATGTCGACGAGGAAGACCGACAGGCCCTCGGTGCGGCTCGCCGCCTGCTCGCGCGGCGTGGTGCGCGCGAGCAGGATCATCAGGTCGCTATGCTCGGCGCGGCTGGTCCACAGCTTCTGGCCGTTGACGACATATTCGTCGCCGTCCATTTTCGCGACGGTCTTCAGGCTCAGCGTATCGGTCCCGCTCGTCGGTTCGGTGACCCCGAAGGCCTGCAGCCGCAGCTCGCCGGTCGCGACGCGCGGCAGGTAGCGCGCCTTCTGCTCCTCCGAGCCGTGGCGCAGCACCGTGCCCATCACATACATTTGTGCGTGCACCGCGCCGCCGTTGCAGCCCTGGCGCTGGATTTCCTCAAGGATCGCGGCGGCGGCCGAGAGGGGCAGGCCGGCGCCGCCATATTCCTCGGGGATCAAGGCGGCGAGATAGCCCGCCTCGCCGAGTGCGGCGACGAACTCGCTCGGATATTCGCGCGCCCGGTCCTTGGCCTGCCAATAGGGGCCCGGAAACTGCGTGCAGAGCTTGGCGACTTCTTCGCGGATGGCGGTATAATCCTGGGTCATGCCTGGTGAACTAGTCCCTTGTCGATGAGCGCGGCGATCGCACCGCTGGAAAGCCCCAGCCGCTCGGCGAGCACCGCCTCGCTATGCGCGCCGTTGCGCGGGGCGGGGGCGGGCGGCTGGCGGTCGGCCTGCGGGATGGTCGCAAAGGCGCCCGCGGCGGGATAGGCGAAGCCGCTGGGGTTATCCGCCGCGCCAAAGATCGGGTTGTCCGCGACCAGCGCGGGGTCGTTCGCGGCGTCGAGCATCGTGCGATAGGGCGAATGGACGATTCCGCCCGCGTCGAAGGCGGCGGCAAGGTCGGCATGATCGCGCGCGGCGATCGCCTTCTCGAACAACGGATAGAGCGCGTCGCGATGATCGAAACGCAGCCCGTCGTCCTTGGCGAAGGACACGCCGCGCGCCGCCTCGATCGTGGCGACTGCCTGACCAAGGTCCAATGCGGTAATGAGGTTCGCCCATTGGCGCGGCGTGACCACGACGATCATCGTGCGTTCCCCGTCGCGCGTCACGAAGTCGCGCCCGAACAGGCCATAGACGGCGTTGCCCAGCCGCGGGCGGTTCGCTCCGCCGTACATCACCTCGGCGATGCCGCCCAGATTGGCGACGGTGCCGATCGCGATGTCGGACAGCGGCAGGCGTATCTCGCCGCCTTCGCCGGTCGCGGCGCGGCGCTGGATCGCCGCCATCAGCGCGAAGGCGGCATAGGCCCCGGTCAGCAGGTCCCAGGCGGGCAGGACATGGTTGACCGGCTCGGGGCCATTGCCGGTGAGCATCGGATAACCGACCGCATTGTTCACCGTATAATCGAGCGCGGGCGAGCCGTCGGCCCAGCCCATCACGCGTATGGTGACCAGGTCGGGGCGACCCTCCGCGAGCACCTCATGCGACAGGAAGCCGCCGACGGGGAAGTTGGTGACGAACTGGCCCGTCGCGCGCACCAGCGCCTGCAGCAGTTCGCGCCCCTCGGGTCGGCCGAGGTCGAGCGCGACCGACTTTTTCGCGCGGTTGAGATTTTCCCAATAGAGGGAATCATTGTTGTCGGTCACCGGCCAGCGCCGGAAATCGGGACCACCGCCGATCTGGTCGACGCGGATCACCTCCGCCCCCATCTGCGCGAGATAAAGCCCCGCGGTCGGCGACGCGACGAACGAAGAGGCCTCTATGACCGACAGATCGGGGAGGAGGTTATACATCAGGCATCCGCGCGGCCGATGATCGCGATCGACGAGACATTCTGGTTCGGCATGCCGCCCAGATTGTGGCTGAGCGCGAACACCGGATTGTCCTGCCGCTGGCGCTCGCCCGCACGGCCCAAAATCTGGAGATAATTTTCGTAAATCATGCGCAGCCCCGACGCGCCGATCGGGTGGCCGAAACATTTGAGCCCGCCGTCGATCTGGCACGGGATCGCCCCGTCGCTATCGTAGAAGCCGTCGAGCACGTCGCGCCAGCCCTCGCCTTCCTTCGAGATATGGAGATCCTCCATCGTCACCAGTTCGGTGACCGAGAAGCAATCATGCACCTCGATCAGGCTCAGTTGCGCGCGCGGATCGGTAATCCCCGCTTCGTCATAGGCCT
Source organism: Sphingopyxis sp. QXT-31 (assembly GCF_001984035.1). Lineage (NCBI taxonomy): Bacteria > Pseudomonadati > Pseudomonadota > Alphaproteobacteria > Sphingomonadales > Sphingopyxidaceae > Sphingopyxis > Sphingopyxis sp. QXT-31. The sequence continues at coordinate 3,977,866 of NZ_CP019449.1, forward strand.
TGGTCGCGGCGACACGCGTTGTGTGGAAATAGCTGCCATTCCACCCCTGCGCTTGCATTTCCCAGCCGTTCGAGGTCGCGAGTTGCAGCGCTTTGACCGTCACGATGTCGGTCTTGCCCAATGCGCGGGCGATTTCGGGCGTGGTGACGATCGCGCAGGCGGCGCCGTCGCTGACCCCGCAGCAATCGAACAGCCCGAGCGGCTCGGCGATCATCGGCGCGTTCAGCACCTGATCCATCGTCACCGCTTTCTGCAGATGCGCCTTGGGGTTCTTCGCGCCATTGGCGTGGCTCTTGACCGAGACATGCGCCATCGCGCGTTTCAGGTCGTCCTTTCCGACGCCGTGCACGCCACGATAGGCGCTGGCGAGCTGGGCGAAATTGCCCGGCGCCGACCCGGTGATCCCGACCATGTCGTGCGTCGTGCCGCGCGTGCGGACGGGCAGGCCGCCATAGCCGGTGTCCTTGAGCTTCTCCGCCCCCATCGCGAGCGCGATGTCGCAGGCGCCCGAGGCGACGGCATAGACCGCGCCGCGAAAGCTTTCGGTGCCGCTGGCGCAATAATTTTCGACCTTGGTGACGCCGATGTCGGGCAGCCGCAGCGCGACCGCGAGCGGGATGCCGCTCGGCCCGATATTCTGCGCGTCGAACGCGGCGCCGAGCCAGGCGGCGTCGATCTGGCTCGCCTCGATCCCGGCGTCGGCCATCGCCTCCTCATAGGCCTCGAGCATCAGCTGGTCCTCGTCCTTGTCCCAGCGTTCGCCGAACTTGGCGCAGCCCATGCCCAAAATGGCGACCTTGTCGCGGATACCCTTGGCCATCTTTACCTCCATTCCTCCCTTCTCCCCTTGCGGGAGAAGGATACGGAGCCTTGCGCCGAAGGCGCTAGGCGCAGTTGGATGAGGGGGCCTGCGAGCCCTTGGCTCGCGCGGTCGCGTGCGACCGCAACCCCTCACCCAGCTTCGACTAGGCAGCAAGCTGCCAAGCCTTCGCAACCCTCTCCCGCAAGGGGAGAGGGGTATATTAGAAAGCCGGCGCGGCTTTCCAGAAATAGCGCCGAAACCCGCGATTCTCGTCAAACGCCTTGATCCGGAACATCATCCGCAAATCGGCGCCGACGTCGAGCGCGTCGCCCGCGAAATCGGTGAATTCGGCCATCATCCGCCCGCCGCCGACAAAGTCGATATTGCCATAATAGCTCGGCGGGTCGGGCGAGTAGGTGAGCGCGTCGGCGGTCCAGGTCATCACCTTCGCCGGCACCTCGGCGAGCGGATGATCCTCCTGCGTGCCGACCGCATGGTCGTTGGCGTTGACGCTGACCTCGCTCTTCGGAAATTGCACCGTGCCGGTCTTGGTGCAGCGCCCGCCGACGAGGCCGAGCACCGCCTTGCGGTTGCGCCACAGCGCGGTCAGCGCGGTCTTGCTGTCATGCTCGGCGCGCGCGCCGCGGTCGAGCTCGAGCAGCCCGCGGTGGAAGAGATATTTGGCGTAATTGCTCGATTCGATCCGCCGCGCGAGCCAGCCCGAGACGCCGAGCCGAGGTTTCACCGACCCGATCGCGCCGGTGACCTCGAACAGCAGCAGGTCGCAGCCCTGGCCGAAGCTCGCGAGCAGGATGCGCTCGCCCGCCTTCGCCTTTTCGAGCGCCGCGGCGAGCATCACCAGCGCATGCGCCGCACCCGCATGGCCGAGACTCGCACCCAGCGTGTCGGCAACCGCGCCCTCGCCGATCCCCGCCTTTTTCGCGAGCATCTCGGGCACGCCCTTGACCGCGACGGGGACGAGCAAATGGTCGATCGCGCCGCCCTCGATGCCCGCCTTCTTGAGCAGCTCCGCGATCGCGGGGTTCATGATGCGCGCGAAGCCCTCGTCGCGCACCCAGCGAGCTTCCCAGTCATAGTCGTGCGCTTCGCCCGCCTCGCGGAAATGGTCGACGAAATCGAGCGTGACGCTGTGGCTGGCGACGAGCGTCGCGATCGGTGTGCCGGTGCCGACCAGGATCGCTGCGGCGGCATCGCCGCTCGTCATCTCGCGTTCGGATGCGGGCTTGGGCGTGGTGATTTCCGTCGCCGTGACCAGCGTCGTCTCGTTTCCGCCCAGCGCGGCGAGCAGTGCCGAGGTCGCGGCGCGTTGCGATCCCGCCACATCGAGCGCGCCGACCGCATCGGGCAGGTTCAGCGCCTCCTTGACGATGCCGGCATTCTGGCGGTCGGCGAAGGGCAGCGTGGTCGAGGCGATGGCGACGCGCTGCACGCGCGTGCGGTCGATGCCGTCGAGCGCATCGCGCGCGGCTTCGAGCGCCATGGTGACGCTGTCCTCGTCCCAATTGGCGACCGCCTTCTCGCCCTTGGCGAGCCCGCGCAGGCCGCCCGCGAACCAGCCGTTCGTCGCATGGATGGCGCTGCGCTGCAGCCGGGTGATCGGCACATAGGCGCCAAAGGACAGGATTCCGAACTCGCTCATGCCGTCTCCGCATAGCCGTTGGTAAAGACAATCTTGTCGCGCTCGACGACGCGGGCGCGGAAGGCGAGCTTGCCACCTTCCTCATCCCAGATCGAGGTCTCGATCGTTTCGCCGGGATAGACCGGCGACGAAAAGCGGCCGTCGATGCGCTTCAACCGCGCGGGCTCATTGCCGCAGCGCGCCGCGAGCAGCGCGCGGCCGATCACGCCATAGGTCGCGAGCCCGTGCAGGATCGGCGCCTCGAAGCCTCCCGTCCTGGCGACATCGGGGTCGATGTGCAGCGGGTTGAGGTCGCCCGACAGGCGGTAAATCTGCGCCTGATTCGTCGCCGTCTCCAGCGTCACCACCGTATCGGGGGCGCGGTCGGGGACGGCGTGGGGAACCGGTGCGCCCTCGGCCGGGCCGCCGAAGCCGCCGTCGCCGCGCAGGAAGGTCATCGAGCGCGAGGTGGCGAGATGCGTGCCCGCACCGTCGTGGATATCGCGCGTGACCATCGCGAGCGCGCCCTTGTCGGCGCCTTTGTCGTAAAGCGCCTCGATTACCGTCGACCCGACGATCTCGCCCTCGACCGGCAGCGGGGCGTGGAGGATCGTCGACTGTTCGCCGTGGAGCACTTTCTGCCAATTGGCGCCGAGCGCCGGATCGCGCCAGATGAAGCCAGGATAGCCCAGCGTCACCGCCATGGTCGGCAGCGCCTTCAGCCGCTCCTCGAACAGGAACTCGAGCTCGCTCGCCCCGATGCCGAGCGCGTAGAGAATCGTATCGCGGCGGGTGAGCGTCTGCCGCGTGACGATCGGCGGCATGGAGAGGAGTTTAGCCGCGTCGATCGCCATCAAATCCTCCCCGCTTGCGGGGAGGGGGACCGCCGCGAAGCGGTGGTGGGGGGGGGCTGCGTCCTTGAGCGACGTTGGCGGGCCACGACAGCCCCCTCCGTCAGCCGCTTCGCGTCTGCCACCTCCCCGCAAGCGGGGAGGATTTTCTCAAATCGGATCATAACCGAACACATCCCCCGACCGTTCGGCCGGATCGGCAAAGCTCCCCCGAAATGCCGGCAGCATCTCCTCGGCGATCGCCTGCGCAGTCCAGCCTTCGCTCTTCTGCATCGACCGGATCGGCCGCGGCTTGGAAAACAGGAAAATCTCGTTCTTGCGCACCCCGAACACCTGGTTCGACACTTCCTGCGACGCGTCGCTCGCAAGGAAGGCCACCAAAGGCGCAATCTTGTCGGCGGTCATCGTCTTCATGCGCTCGATGCGCAGCGCTTCGGCCTCGTTGGTCGCGGGGATCGTCGCGATCAGGCGGCTCCATGCGAAGGGCGCGATGCAGTTCGAGCGCACCCCGGCGCGCGCCATGTCGAGCGCGATCGACTGCGACAGCCCGACGATGCCCAGCTTCGCCGCCGAATAATTGGCCTGCCCGAAATTGCCGATCAGCCCGCTGGTCGAGGTGAAATGGATGAAGCTGCCCGACTGCTGGTCGCGAAAATAGGGCGTCGCCGCCTTCGACACGTTGAAGCAGCCGTTGAGGTGCACGTCGATCACCGCGTTCCAATCCTCGTGGCTCATCTTGTGCCAGATGCGGTCGCGCAGGATGCCGGCGTTGTTAACCACCGCGTCGATGCGGCCGAAGCTCTGCACCGCATCCTCGATGATGCTCGCCGCGCCCTTGGGGTCCGAGACGCTGGCGCCGTTCGCCAGCGCCTTGCCGCCGGCGGCCTTGATGTCGTTCACGGTTTCCTGTGCGGGGCTGAGATCGGCGCCTTCGCCCTCGGCGCTGCCGCCCAGATCGTTGACGACGACCGCCGCGCCTTCCCTGGCGCAGAGCAATGCGATTTCGCGCCCGACGCCGCGTCCCGCGCCCGTCACCGCGACCACCTTGCCGTCCAGCATGCCCATGCGACTCTCCCTCGGATGAATTGCGATCCGGCTAGTTGAGCTTTTCGCGATATTCAATATAAAGAATATCGTTTTTATATTTGTGAAAAGGTCGCGCATGGCGGGGGAAGTGAGATCGGTATCGCAGGCCTTTGCGGTGCTGCGCCTGCTCGCCGAGCGCGACCCGATGAGCTTGTCCGACATCGGCCGCGCGCTCGGGCTCGGCGCCTCCTCATGCTTCAACCTGCTCGGCACGCTCGTCGCCGAGGGCGCGGTGGTGCGCGAGGCGCCGGGCAAGCGTTACCGCCTCGCCGACGGCTGGGCGCGCTCGGGGCTGCTGCGCGACGGCGATGCGCGGCGGATGATCGACCGGCTGCGTCCGCTGATGACGCGCTTTGCGCAGGAGCATGGCGTGACCGCGGGGCTGTGGCAGGTCGCTGCGAAGGACCGGCTGCAACTCGTCGCGCACGCCGAGAGCAATGCGGTGCTGCGCATCCACCTCGCGCAGGGGCAGCGCCAGCCGCTCGGCGGAGGCGCGGTCGGGCGCGCGATCGCCGCGGCGCAGACAGTGGACGAGGCGGAGATAGCGCGACGCTTTGCCGGCGTGCGCTGGGAGAAGCCGGTCAGCTTCGCCGATTATGCCGCGCAGGTTGGGCTCGCCGCGCAGGCGGGCTATGCGCTCGACGAGGGGCATACCCATATCGGCATCTGGACGCTCGCCGCGGTGGTGCCGGGCCGCGGCGCCGAATATTGCGCCTCGGCGAGCTTCTTCGCGGGATCGCGCGGCGCCGCCGAGGTCGCGGCACTCGGCCGGGCGCTCGTCGAGCTGGCGGCGTCGGTCGAGGGTTAGAACCCCGCTTCGCCCAGCAGCGCCTTCGCTTCCGCGCCCTCCCAGTCGATCGCGCCGATCACGCGCCACACTTCGCGCCCTTCGGCGTCGTAGAGGATGCTCGTCGGCAGCGCGCTGTTATAGACGTCGAGCAGGTGGTTGTCGGGATCGAGATAGGGCTCGAGCGCCGCGAGCTTCGCCTTGGCGAACCACGGATCGACCACCGCCGCGCCCTGCAAATCCTGCGCGACCGCGACCACCGCCAGTCTGTCCTTCTGCGCCGCAGCCAGCTTGTCGAGCGTCGGCATCTCGGCGACGCACGGCGCGCACCAGGTCGCCCACAGATTGACCAGCAACGCCTTGCCGCGAAACGCCGCCAGCGTCACCGGCGCATCGTCGGGTCCAGTGAAGCTTGCCGTGGGCACGGGCTTGCCCGCTTCGGTGCGGATCACCTGATGCTTGAAGGTCTCGACCCCCGCCTTGGCTTCGGAAGCCGAAATATTTGCTTGGCCGGCCCCGGGTTGCTCCCCGCCAGCCTTTTGCCTATCGCAGCCCGCGATCGATCCGGCCAGCAGCAGCGCCGGAATCAACGAATAGAGGCTTGGGACGCGGCGGATGGCGGATTCTCCGAACAGCAACAGCATGTGGGGCGGCCGCTTCGGTGCCGGTCCCGCGGCGATCATGCAAGAGATAAACGCGTCGATCCCGGTCGATAAGCGCCTGTGGGAAGAAGATATCGCCGCGAGCCGCGCGCATGCCGCGATGATCGGCGCCGCGGGGATCATCTCCGCCGACGACGCCGCGAAGATCGACGCCGGCCTCGCGCAGATCGCCGAGGAGTTCGCGGCGAACGGCGTGCCGGTCGACCTCGCGCTCGAAGACATCCACATGACCGTCGAATCGCGGCTCAAGGAGATCATCGGCGAGCCTGCCGGGCGGCTCCACACCGCGCGCTCGCGCAACGACCAGGTCGCGACCGATTTCCGCCTGTGGGTGCGCACCGCCTGCACCCGCATCGACGGGGGGCTGAAGGCGATCCAGACCGCCTTGCTCGCGCGCGCCGAGGAGCATGCGGACAGCATCATGCCCGGCTTCACGCATCTCCAGGTCGCGCAGCCGGTGACGCTCGGGCATCACCTACTCGCCTATGTCGAGATGTTCGCGCGCGACCGCGGCCGCTTTGCCGATGCGGCGAAGCGCCTCAACGAATCGCCGCTCGGCGCCGCGGCGCTCGCGGGAACCAGCTTCCCGCTCGACCGCGCCGCCACCGCCGCGGCGCTGGGTTTCGACCGCCCGATGGCGAACAGCATCGACGCGGTGTCGGACCGCGACTTCGCGCTCGAATTTTGTGCCTCGGCGTCGATCGCCGCGATCCACCTGTCGCGCCTCGCCGAGGAAGTGGTGATCTGGGCCAGCCAGCCCTTCGGCTTCGTGCAATTGCCCGACGCCTGGTCGACCGGCAGCTCGATCATGCCGCAAAAGCGCAACCCCGACGCCGCCGAACTGGTGCGCGGGCGCGCGGGTCTGCTGCTCGGCGCCTTCCAGCGCCTCGCCGTGATCGTGAAGGGCCTGCCGCTTACTTACTCGAAGGATCTGCAGGACGACAAGGAAACGGTCTTCGGCGCCTTCGACGCGCTCGCGCTATCGCTCGCCGCGATGACCGGCATGGTCGAAACTTTGGTCTTCCGCACCGACCGCATGCGCGCGCTCGCCGCCTCGGGCTTCTCGACCGCGACCGACCTCGCCGACTGGCTGGTGCGCGAGGCGGGGGTGCCGTTCCGCGACGCGCATCATATCGTCGGCGCCTGCGTGAAACGATCCGAAGAGCTCGGCGTTGAGCTGTCGGCGCTGCCGCCGGCGGAAGCCGCCGCGATCCACGCCGCGGTGACCCCCGCGGCGCTCGCTGCGCTGACCGTCGAGGCATCGGTCGCCAGCCGAACAAGCTATGGCGGCACCGCGCCCGAACGGGTAAGGCAGGCCATTGCCGCGGCCCGCGCCGCGCTGGAGGAACGATGAACGCGACGCGCCACCTTGTCCTGATCGCCCTCGGCGGCGCGCTGCTCACCGGCGCGCTCGGCGCGTGCGGCAAGAAGGAAGATTTGAAGCCGATCGCGGGCGACCCGCCCGCGCCATTGCCCCTCGGCGCCAAGCGCGCGCCGACCACGGAGGAGCTTACGACGCCTGACGCGCAGGCCAAGCCAGCGCGCAGCGACGAACTTCTCAAACGCTCCGAGCAACGCGAACCCGACGACTTCGACCTGCCGCCTCCGGGCTGATCGGGCTCGAAGCGGCCCCTCTTTTCCGTTCGTGCTGAGCTTGTCGAAGCACCGTTCTTCTTGAACCGGCAAAAGGAAAGGGCGGCCCTTCGACAGGCTCAGGGCGAACGGCTTTAAAGAGACTAGGATTTGATTGTGAATCATTTCGACATTCGTGACGGCGTCATGCACGCCGAAGATATTCCGCTGCCCCGTATCGCCGAGGACATCGGCACCCCCGTCTATGTCTATTCGCGCAGGGCGCTCGAGCGCCATGCGCAGGCGTTCCGCGACGGGCTGAAGGATGTGCCGAAGAAGCACCTCGCCTTCGCGATCAAGTGCAACCCCAATCTCGGCGTGCTGCGCGTGCTCGCGCGGCAGGGCTATGGCGCCGACGTCGTCTCGGGTGGCGAGCTCGAACGCGCGCTCGCCGCGGGCATGGCGGCCGAGGACGTCGTCTTTTCGGGGGTCGGCAAGACGCGCGCCGAACTCGCGCAGGGGCTCGACCGCGGCATCGGCCAGTTCAACATCGAGCATGAGCCCGAGGGCGTCGCGCTCGCCGAAATCGCGCTGCGCAAGGAAATGACCGCGCCTGCGGTGCTGCGCGTCAATCCCGACGTCGATGCGGGCACTCACGCCAAGATTTCGACCGGCAAGGCCGAGAACAAGTTCGGCGTCGGCATCGACGTCGCACCCGAAATCTTCGGCCGCCTTGCGGCGCTGCCGGGTCTCAACATGCGCGGCATCGCGGTGCACATCGGCAGCCAGCTCACCAGCCTCGATCCGCTCGAGGCGGCGTTCGAGCGCGTAGGCCAGCTTGTCGCCGACCTGCGCGCGGCGGGGCACAGCATCACCCATGTCGATCTCGGCGGCGGGCTCGGCGTGCCGTACAAGGCCGAGGACAATCCGCCGTCGCCCGCCGAATATGGCGCGATGGTGGCGCGGGTCACCAAGGAGTGGGACGTCACCTTGATGTTCGAGCCCGGCCGCGTGATCGCGGGCAACACCGGCGTGCTCCTGACCGAGGTGCTGTGGGTCAAGCCCGGCGCGGCCAACCCCTTCGTGATCGTCGATGCCGCGATGAACGACCTCGCGCGCCCGGCGCTCTACGATGCGTACCACGACTTTGTGTCGGTGACCCCGACGGGCGAGACGATGACCGCGTCGATCGTCGGCCCGGTGTGCGAGACCGGCGATACCTTCGCGCGCGACCGGGTGACCGACAAGGTCATGCCCGGCGACCTCGCGGTGTTCCGCACCGCGGGCGCCTATGGCGCGACGATGGCGTCGACCTACAACAGCCGCAGCCTGGTCCCCGAGGTGCTCGTCGACGGCGACCGCTATGCCGTCGTCGCCGACCGCATCGCCGCGGGCACGATCATGGCCGCCGAGCGTGTGCCCGACTGGATCGACTGACGATGGAGCAGCTTCCCATCTTCCTGAACCTCGCCGGCCGCACGGTCGTGCTGGTCGGGGAGGGGGAAGCCGCCGAGGCCAAGGCGCGGCTGATCGAACGCGCAGGCGGGCGCATCGTCCCCGTATGGGAGGAAGGCGCGAGCCTCGCCTTCGTCGCGCTCGATGACGGCGCCGAGGCGGCGGCCGCCGACCTTCGCGCCCGCGGCCTGCTCGTCAACGTCGTCGACCGCCCCGACCTCTGCGATTTCACCACCCCGGCGATCGTCGACCGCGCGCCGGTCACCATCGCGATCGGCACCGGCGGCGCGTCGGCGGGGCTCGCCAAGGCGGTGCGCCAGCGCATCGAGGCGCTGCTCCCCGCGCGGCTCGGCGCGCTGGCGTCGGCGCTCTACGCGGCGCGCGCGGCGATGAAGGCGCGCTGGCCCGCGGCCGCCGACCGCCGCCGCGCGATCGATGCCGCGCTGGCCTTCGGGGGCACGCTCGACCCGCTCGACGACGGCGCGCCCGATCGCGTGAGCGACTGGCTCGCCGCCGATGCCGCGACCCGGCCCTCGCGCCTCGAAACGATCGCGCTGGCGAGCTTCGACCCCGACGATCTCACCCTCCGCGCCGCGCGGCTGCTAGGCGAGGCCGACCACGTCTTCCACCCGGCGTCGATCCCCGCGGCGATCCTCGACCGCGCGCGCGCCGACGCCATGCGCCACCGCGCCGACGCGCCGCCCGCCGATCCGCCGCCGGGCCTGTCGCTCTGGCTCGCACCGCCCGCGGCATGACCCGGGTCCATCCCATCTACGCGGCGATGGCGCCGACGATCTTCGAGCATATGTCGGGGCTCGCCCGCGCGCATGGCGCGATCAACCTCGGGCAGGGCTTCCCCGACGGCCCGCCGCACCCCGACATGGTCGCGGCCGCCACGCGCGCGCTCGCCGAAAAGTCGCACCAATATCCGCCGGCTCTCGGCCTGCCCGAACTGCGCGATGCCATCGCCGGCTTCTATGCGCGGCGGCAGGGGCTGGTCCTGACGCGCGAGCAGGTGGTGGTCACCTCGGGCGCGACCGAGGCACTCGCCGCGGCGATCCTCGCGCTCGTCCATCCGGGCGACGAGGTGCCCCTCTTCCAGCCCGCCTACGACAGCTACGCCCCGATGATACGCCGCGCCGGCGGGGTCCCGGTCTCGGTACCGCTGAGCCCGCCCGGCTGGCGCTACGACGCCGACCGGATCGCCGCCGCGATCACCCCGCGCACGCGGCTGCTGATGCTCAACGACCCGCTCAACCCCGCGGGCACGGTGGCGAGCGAGACCGAACTGGCGATGCTCGCCGACCTCTGCCAGCGCCACGACCTCATCGCGATCTGCGACGAGGTGTGGGAGGATGTCCGCTTCGACGGCGTGGCGCATCGCTCGCTGCTCGCGATGCCCGGCATGGAACGCCGCACAGTCAAGATCGGCTCGGCGGGCAAGATCTTCGGCCTCTCCGGCTGGAAGGTCGGCTGGTTCGCCGCCGCGCCCGACATGGCACAGGCGCTCGGTCGCGCGCACCAGTTCCTGACCTTCACCACGCCCCCCGCGCTGCAATGGGCGGTCGCCGAAGGCCTCGCCAAACCCGACGCCTGGTTCGCCGACCAGCGCGCGGGCTGGGCCGCGGCACGCCAGCACCTCGCCCAGGCGCTCGAACGCGCCGGCTTCGTCGTGCTTCCGAACGCCGCGACCTGGTTCCTCTGCATCGATCTCGCTGCCTCGGGGATTACGCTCGCCGACCGCGACTTCGCTGAGCGTGCGGTGCGCGAGGCCGGGGTCGCGTCGATCCCGGTGTCGGCGCTGTTCGAAGGCGACGCCCCGCGCCACATCCTGCGCCTCTGCTTCGCCAAGGACCACGCAACCCTCGACGAAGCCGTCGCGCGTCTCGCCGCCTTTCGCGATACGCTCTAGGGCGCGATCGCCAGCCCGTCGCCATTCTTGCCCGCGGGCAGGCGGCGCAGCACCCTGCCGCTCGCGACGTCGATCTCGGCGACCTTGTCGTGCCCCGTCTCGGCGGCATAGAGAAGCTTCGAATCGGCGCTGAACAACAGGGTCACCTGTCCCTTCGCCTGCTCGCCCGAGACGGTGATCGTCTTCAGCGGCGCGCGCGTCTCGGCGTTGAACAGGCCGATCGTCCCCGCCGCGATATTGCTCGCCGCGATCAGCTTGCCGTCGGGGCTCGCGAGCACGCGGATCGCCACGGGGTCGACGGCATGTTCTGCTAGCTTCTCGCCGCTCGCGGTGTCCCACACCGACACGCGCGGCGCCGCGAGGTCGCCGACCCACAATTCGCGCCCGCCCTTCGCCAGCGCCAGCCCCTCGGGCTTGCCGCCGATAGTGATGTCACGCAGCTTCTTCGCGTCTTTCAGGTCGAGCACGCTCACCGTGCCCGATCCGATATTGGCGGTGTAGGCGGTGCGGTTGTCGGGCGCGACGACGACCATATGCGTGCCCTGCTGCCCCGTCGCGATCGAGGTCACCGCGCCGCCCGGCGCGATCACCGCGACCGACTGGCTGCCCTCGGCGGTCGCGACCAGCCGCCCGTCGCTGAGCCAGAGCAACCCGTGCGGCCGCTGGTTGGGGCTGATGTCGATCGTCTTCAGCTTGGTCTTGGCCGCCACATCGAACACGTCGATCGTCGTCCCGCCATAAGCGACTACCGCGGCCTGCCTGCCGTCGGGCGACACCGCGATCTCGTGCGGCATCTTGCCCGTCGGCAGCCGCGCGACCTCGGCGCCGGTGTCGAGCGCGACCAGGCTCAGCGTATCCTCGCCCTTGTTGCCGATCAGCAAGGTCTCGGCCGCGACCGGCGGCACGGCGAGCAGCAGGATCGACAGGAAGGTGGCGGCGCGGTTCATGATCGTCTCCTGGGAACAGGCGCGCAGTTTATGGGACGCCCTCGCCAGGGCAACCGCCGTTCGACGAGCGACATGGCAAGATTACGATAAGTTCATTGGTATCGGCGCCCCGCGCTCCGCACGCTCTCCCCGCGGCCGATGCGCGCCGCGCTACCCTGGGGAGGGAAACATGAATTTGCCGTCCATCGACCTCGACGCCTTGCCCTTGCTCGACACGGCAGTCGGGCTGTTCGGCTCGCTCGTCGCGCCCAGCGCGACGCAGGGCCCCTCGATCTTCGAGATATCGGTCACCGTCATTCTGATCATCAACGACTGATCCGCCGCGCGGGTGCGGCCCGGCGCCGTGCCCGCGCCGCGCGCCAGCGATGCGATCCCGGCACGACCATTATCCGCGCACCGACGCCGCGCGCTGCCGTGCGATGCGCGCCGCCGAGGCCGGCCTCGCGGCGCGCTGGCGCAGCGAGGATAAGCGCCCCGCGGGCCTCGCCGCCGCAATGGCCGCCGCCGATGCGATCGCCGCCGTCGATCCCGCCCACGCGATCGCGCATCTGCGCTCCTGGCTCGCCGACACGCGCTGGCTCGATGCGCGCCTCGCCGCCGCGCTCGCCTTGCTCGCCGCCGACCCCTTCGCGCGCCCGCCGCTGCCCCTCGTCGGCAGCGGCGGAGCACCCGGCGGGCTGATCCTCGCCGAGCGCGGCACAGTCCGCCTCTCGCTTCAGCTCTGGCCCTTCGAGGTCGCAGGCGCGCCGCCGACGACCGCGCTCTTCGTCCCCGGCCGCGCCGCGATCCGCGTCCTCGCCGCCGGCAGCGCCAGCTTCGCGCTTCACCATGTCGCGCTCTCGGACGCCGAGGAAGCTGGCGCCTTCACCGCGGCCGGCGCCGCACCTTGCACCAGCGACCCGCCGCGCCCGCTGCGTGACCGCGAGCTCCTCGACCTCGACACCACGCGCACCGCCTTCACCCTCTCTCGCGCGCGCGGCGACGTCCTGCTCCTCGACCTTTCGGTCCGCCCGCCGTCGCCGCTGCCGGTGCGCGCGCACGATATCGCGAGCGGGCGCCTGATCCATGTCGCCGCGTCGCGCCGCGACAGCAGCTTTCGCCAGATGGCGCTCGCGCTGCTCGCCGCGATGGAGCGCCGCACCGCCGCGCCGCTCTTCCTCACCGCCACGCATGGCGAGGATTTCGCCGCCCGCTGGGCCGCGATGCGCGACCTCATCGCGCTCGACCCCGCCGCTGCGCACCCGCGCCTCGTCCGGATGGCGGCGCACGACCCGCACCCCGAGGTCCGCGCCGCCGCCGCCGCGACGCTGGCGCTCTTCGCCGCGCCGAAGGCCGAGCCATGCCCCGCCTGATCGACCCGCCCCCCGGGCCCGCGCTCGACCTCGAGGAAGTCATCGCGCGCCTCGACGAAAGCGCCGTCGACCTCTCCGACGAAGCCAGCCTCGCCCACGCTGCCGCGCTCCTCGCCGGGCTCGCGCAGAACCGCGACTTCCTCGCCGACCATATCGTCGCCGAACTCAAGGCCAGCTTCGCCAACCAGCTCGTCCTCAGCCGCTATTCGGCACAGGTATTCCTCCTCCACGGCAGCCCGCGCGGCCATTTCCTTCGCGCCAACCTCTGGCCCGCCGCCACTGACGCGTCCTATATGGCCAGCGGCGGCGCGGCCTTCGCCTACGGCCTGCCGCACGATCATAATTTCAGCTTCCTCACCACCGGCTATTGGGGTCCGGGCTATGTCAGCGACTATTACGACTATGACCCCGAAGCCGTCGACGGCCGCGTCGAAGAGTCGTTAAATCTGAAATTCGTCGAGCGCAGCCAGCTCGGCGAAGGCAAGACGATGCTCTACCGCGCCCACCGCGACATCCACAGCCAGCGCCCGCCGGAAAGCCTCTCGGTCAGCCTCAACATCATGGACGAGGGCGAGCACCTCCCTTGGCGCGACCAATATATCGTCGACCTGGACAGCGGCACGATCGCCCGCCGCCCGACGATCACCCCGACCGAAATGCTCCTCCGCTGCGCCGTCCACCTGACCGAAGAGGGCAAGGACGTCGCCGACCATTTCGCGAAGGCCCACCCGGTCCCCCGCGTCCGCGCCAACGCGATTGCGGCGCTGGCGGCGGTGGAACAGGGCGCGGGCCGGGCGGCGGTGCTGGAACGCGGGCTATGCGATAGCGATGCGCGGGTCAGGGATGATTGCGGGAGGTGGCTGGCGATTTAGCGGTGCCCCCCTGTTGCACCCCGCCGCGGCATCCGCCAAGGATGCGGACCATGTCGCGGGAGGAGTGAAGCGTGCCCACGCTTGATTTCAAGGGTAAGCCATTTGTCTATTCGCACCATCTATCGGTGCCCTTCCGCGAGCTAGTCGTCGATGCGGGCAAGAGCGTGGCGGCGGACGGACAGGCGCCGGGCCTCGACGGCAACCTGATCATCCACGGCGACAATCTGGAGGCGCTGAAGGCGCTGCTCCCGCGTTACGCGGGCAAGGTCGACGTCATCTATATAGACCCGCCGTACAACACCGGCAACGAAGGCTGGGCCTATAACGACAATGTAAACGCGCCACAGCTCAAAGCGTGGCTCGGCAAGACCGTCGACGCCGATGATATGGAACGCCACGACAAATGGCTGTGCATGATGTGGCCGCGGTTGCAGTTGTTACGGGAGTTGTTGAGCACAGGCGGCATGATTTTTGTCAGCATTGATGACAAAGAAGTCCACAGATTGCGATGCATTGCGGAGGAGATAGGATTCCACCTTGTTGTAGAGCTCGTTTGGAAAAGTAGGAAGTTTGTCGATGCACGCGCCAAATCGGGTGTGTCGAACGACCACGAGTATATTCTGGTGTTTGGATCGGCAGACGTTGCCGAACTGCGGGGAGTCGAACGGGATGAGACTAAATTCTCAAATCCGGACCGTGATCCTCGTGGTGCTTGGATGAGCCGAAGTTTGCTCGGACTTGCTACACCTGAACAGCGGCCCAATCTTCATTTCGATATTCGCGACCCCGCCACAGGTAATGCCTTCAGTCCGCCTATACAAACTGGTTGGCGTTACAATTCAGAACGCATGGCTCAAATGATCGTGGAAGGTCGTGTTCTGTTTCCGTCAACCCCCGAAGGGCGACCGCGCGAAAAGAAGTTTCGAAACGAAATGAGCAGGGAATTCTCGACGTTTCCGTCAATTATTGATAGCATCTTTACCTCGGACGGGACCGCGGAATCGAGACTGATTATTCCAGATCGTTCGTTCGATTTTCCTAAACCCAGCCGGCTGGTAGCAACGCTGCTAGAGCAGGCGGGAAGCAAACAATCTGTGGTTCTCGACTCATTCGCGGGCTCTGGCACCACCGCGCACGCTGTCCTAGCGCTCAACAAGGCTGATGGTGGCACCCGCAAATTCATTCTCGTCGAGACCGAGGATTATGCCGACACGCTGACCGCCGAGCGCGTCCGCCGCGTGATCAGGGGCGTGCCCGGCGCGAAGGATAACGCGCTCAAGGAAGGGCTGGGCGGCAGTTTCACTTATTGCGAGCTAGGCGAGCCGATGGACATGGAACGCTTCTTTGCCGAGGACGGCAAGGCGCCGTCGTGGGACCAGGTCGCGCGCTATGTCGCCTACACCGCGACCGGCGAAACGCTTGCACGTGCCGCCGATGCGGGCGGAGAGGGGGGCGACGGTTTTGCTGGCCATGCCGGCCCCTACCGCCTCCACCTCCTCTATCGCGCCGATCCCAAATGGATGCGCTCGAACGACGCGATGCTCGACCTCACCACCGCCGAACATATCGCGGAAGCCGCAAAGGCGGACGGGGACAGGCCCGTGCTGGTCTTCGCTGCGGGCAAGCTGATGGGTCAGCGCGCGCTGACCGATCTCGGCATCACCTTCTGCCAATTGCCCTATTCGGTGCATCGCATATTGGGCGACGGGACCGAGGGCGTGGCGGGCGTCGATGCGGCTTAAGGCGTATCAGCTCGAAACGCTGGGCAAGCTCGACGCCTTCGTCGCGCTGCTTGCGGCCGAGCGCGCTGAAGATGCCGCCACGCGCGCCTTCATCGCCAACGCGCCGGAGGCGCTGCGCGAGAAGCTGATGGAGGGACAGGTCGACCCCGCCGTGTCGGCATGGAAAAAGGCGCAGGAACAGAATGTCGCCGTCTCGCCCGACCCATGGCGCGACCTGCCCGACGGGCACGGCGCGCAGGTGCCGCACGTCTGTCTCAATCTGCCCACCGGGTCGGGCAAGACGCTGATCGCCGGCCACGCTGTCGGCCGCATCCTGTCAAGGCTTGACGGGGCGATGACCGGCTTCGTCCTCTGGGTCATGCCGTCCGACGCGATCTACAAACAGACGCGCGCGCAGCTCCGCGACCGCGGCAGCGCGGTGCGGCAGGCGCTCGAGGTCGCGAGCGGCGGACGGGTCAAGCTCGCCGAAAAGGCGAACGACTTCACCCGTGCCGACGTCGAACATGGCCTTGTCGTCATGACGCTGATGCTCCAGTCGGCGGGCCGCCGTGACAAGGAAACGCTGAAGGTGTTCCGTGACAGCGGCAATTATGCGACCTTCTATCCCGACGCCGACGATCTGACTGCGACGCAGGTCTTGCTTGCGCGCATTCCCAATCTCGAAACCAACGACCTTGCCGACGGAACGCCCGGTTCGATCAAACAGAGCCTCGGCAATACGCTCCGTCTGGTGCGTCCGCTGATCGTCCTCGACGAAGGCCACCGGGCCTATAGCGAGACGGCGCGCCGGACGCTCGGCGGCATGAACCCGCGCTTTCTGCTCGAACTCACCGCGACGCCCGACCGCGAACAGTCGAACATTCTCGTCAAGGTCGGTGGACGGCGGCTGCGCGACGCCGAAATGATCAAGCTGCCGATCCAGCTTGTCTCCGACGAAAAGGCGCAGTGGAAGGACACGCTCAAGGCCGCGCTCGACAAGCGCGCAGAACTGGAGGCAGAGGCGCGCGAGCATCACGACCGCACCGACCGCTTCATTCGCCCGATCCTGCTCATCCGTGTCGAACGCACCGGCAAGGACCAGCGCGACGGCGTCCATATCCACACCGAGGATGTGCGGCAGGAACTGCTCGGCCTGCCCGGTGTACAGGCCGACTGGATCAAGGTTCAGACCGCGAGCGAAAAGGAACTCGACGACACGCTGATGGACGAAACCAGTCAGGTGCGCGTCATCATCACCAAGGATGCGCTGCGCGAAGGCTGGGACTGTCCCTTTGCCTATGTGCTCGCGCTCTTGTCGAAGACGCAGGCGAAAACCGCGCTCACCCAGATGATCGGGCGCGTCTTGCGCCAGCCGGGCGCGAAGCGCACCGGGGTCGACGATCTCGACAGCGCGTGGGTCTTCTGTTCCGACCTGTCGGTGAAGGATGCCGTCGAGGGCGTGCGCAAGGGCCTCGACGAAGAGGGCATGGGCGATATCAAATCCTCCGTCCGCGCAGGCGACGAGGTGGTGGCCGAAATCCGCCGCGCCGACCGGCGCGATGCCTTCAGGGACGACCGCATCCTGATCCCGAGCGTCACGCACGACGACGGCAAGGGCGGACGCCGGGCGCTCGATTTCGACGCCGATATTCTCGGTGCGCTGGATTGGGATGCCCTGCATTACGACGGCGGTGCGGCGCTCGACCTCGACGCCGCCGGCTCGCGGCGCGCGCACGCGAGCTTCGATTATGGCACCGCCGAAACGATCGAACGGCACGGCGCCGTCGTGCGCGAAGAGCTTGCGAACACGATCGACCGGCCCGACCTCGCGCGGCGTCTTCTCGGTCTCGTTCCCAATCCGTGGATCGGTATTCGCCTCCTGGATGAGGGGCTCGCAGCATTGCGGGCGCGCGGTATCGAAGAGGGCGAGATTGCCAAGGGCCGGCTCGACCTGCTCGATTCGATGCGCACCGAACTCGAAGCCAAGATCGATGGCCTGGCGCGCACTGCGTTCGAAGCGAAACTGGCTGACGGCACGATCGCGTTCAAGTTGACGGGTAGCAAGGCCGACTGGGATATGCCGTCGTGGGTGGATGTCGAGTTCCGGCGAGGCAAGGATTTATACGAGGTCGATGACGACGGCCACATTCTTGGCCGGACGCTCTATCTAGACGGCATTAAGCAGGGCGAACTCAACGGTTTTGAACGCGACGTCGCGCTCTACCTCGACGGCAGCGACGCGATTGCCTGGTGGTGGCGTCTTGCCTCGCGCGGCGCATGGGGCGTGCAGGGGTGGCGCCGGCACAAAGTCTATCCCGATTTCCTTCTCCGGCTCGATGGGGACCGGCAACGACTGATGGTATTGGAAACCAAGGGCAAGCAACTCGATAATCTCGACACGGCGTTCAAGCGCGACTTGATGGCCTTGCTCGAAGATGCCTATGTGAAGCCCGCGCCGGGCGAAGTCGATCTGCTCGACGATGCGGCGGACAGCATTCGCTTCCGCATGCTGATGCAGGAGGCCGACTGGAGAACGAAATTGGGGCAGGCGATGGCCTGAACAGCGCAAAAACCCCTTTCCTAATAAGTTCTGCTATGCCATGTTCCTCTTTCGTTCTTTGAGTCTGTCGATCCCGCCCTCCGTCCCGCCATCGCGGGGCCGACCATTGCTGACCGTCGCCGCCGACAAAACCCGCCCCTCAACCGACCGACACGGAAAAAGCACCGCAAATAACAGGCGTCACAAGGCTGAACTTTCCTGAACTTTGGCTCGCTAAAGCCACAAAGCCTGTCCTGAGCTGGTCGAAGGGGACACAAATCCGGCACGCGCATGCGGGGCTTTTGAGGCTTTAAGAGCCTTGCTGACAGCGTGGCTTTCGGCTGCTAACGCGCCCCGCATGACAACGCCTCTCTCGCATATCCGTAACTTCTCCATCATCGCGCACATCGATCACGGGAAATCCACGCTCGCCGACCGGCTGATCCAGTTCACCGGCGGCCTCACCGCGCGCGAGATGTCGGCGCAGGTGCTCGATAACATGGACATCGAGAAGGAGCGCGGGATCACCATCAAGGCGCAGACCGTGCGCCTCTCCTACAAGGCGCATGACGGCGAGACCTATCAGCTCAACCTGATGGACACGCCCGGGCATGTCGACTTCGCCTATGAAGTGTCGCGGTCGCTCGCGGCGTGCGAGGGCGCGCTGCTCGTCGTCGACGCGGCGCAGGGGGTCGAGGCGCAGACGCTCGCCAACGTCTATCAGTCGATCGAGCACGACCATGAGATCGTGCCGGTGATCAACAAGATCGACCTGCCCGCGGCCGACGTCGACAAGGTGAAGGCCGAGATCGAGGACATCATCGGCCTGCCCGCCGACGACGCGGTGCTCGCATCGGCGAAGGCCGGCATCGGGATCGAGGAAGCGCTCGAGGCGATCGTCACGCGCATCCCGCCGCCGAAGGGCGACGCGACCGCGCCGCTCGTCGCAATGCTCGTCGACAGTTGGTACGACCCCTATCTCGGTGTCGTCATCCTGATCCGCGTCGTCGACGGCACGCTGAAAAAGGGCCAGCAGATCAAGTTCATGCAGGCGGGCACCACCCATCTGATCGACCGCGTCGGCTGTTTCACGCCGAAGCGCGAAGAATTGACCGAGCTCGGCGCGGGCGAGATCGGCTTCATCACCGCGCAGATCAAGGACGTCGCGCAGGCGCGCGTCGGCGACACCGTCACCGACGCCAAGAAACCCGCCGCGGCGGCGCTGCCCGGGTTCAAGGAGGTCCAGCCGGTCGTCTTCTGCGGCCTTTTCCCGACCGACGCCAATGACTTCGAGAAGCTCCGTGAGAGCATCCAGAAGCTGCGGCTCAACGACGCGAGCTTCAGCTTCGAGATGGAGAGCAGCGCGGCGCTCGGTTTCGGCTTCCGCTGCGGCTTCCTCGGCCTCTTGCACCTCGAGATCATCCAAGAGCGGCTCTCCCGCGAGTACGACCTCGACCTGATCACCACCGCACCGTCGGTGGTGTATAAGCTCAAGCTCGGCCACACCAAGAATGAAGCGGCGAAGGAGATCGAGCTCCACAACCCCGCCGACATGCCCGACCCCAACCGCATCGACGAGATCCAGGAGCCGTGGATCGAGGCGGTGATTTATGTGCCCGACGATTATCTCGGCCCGATCCTGAAGCTGTGCCAGGACCGCCGCGGCATCCAGAAGAACCTGACCTATGTGGGCGGCCGCGCGCAGATCACCTATGAACTGCCGCTCAACGAGGTGGTGTTCGATTTCTACGACCGGTTGAAGAGCATCAGCCGCGGTTATGCGAGCTTCGATTATCACCAGATCGGCCACCGCCCCGGCGACCTCGTCAAGATGAGCATCCTCGTCAACAACGAGCCGGTCGACGCGCTGAGCATGATCGTCCACCGCGGCACCGCCGAAACCCGCGGCCGCGGCATGTGCGAGCGGCTGAAGGACCTGATCCCGCGCCACATGTTCAAGATCCCGATCCAGGCCGCGATCGGCGGCAAGGTGATCGCCCGCGAAACCATCGCGGCGCTGCGCAAGGACGTGACCGCCAAATGCTACGGCGGCGACGCGACCCGCAAGAAGAAGCTCCTCGAAAAGCAGAAAGAGGGCAAGAAGCGGATGCGCGAATATGGCAATGTGAACATCCCGCAGGAGGCGTTCATCGCGGCGCTGCGGATGGGGGATGATGCCTGACGCGCGCAGACGCCGCCCGCGCCACGTGGTTTAGAAATAGAGCGAGGTTTCTCCCTTCGAACTGCCTTGGATGAGGTCGGGATCGGGTGGCCACGCATTTTGGTCGAGCGGGAGCGGTGCGAGCGGATTCGTGATCGCATCCAGCATTTTCGAGCTCGAGTCGAGGTGGTCGGCCAACGAGGCCGAAGCCGCGAGAATGAAATCGCCCGCGCGCAATTGTCCTGAGGACACGCCCAGCAAGATGATCAGATCGCCTCTGCCGAGATCAATCGCAAGATCATTGCCATGCTGATGCATAGCGGCCTGCACACCGGAAAATGTCGTGAAGCCCAGGCTGCTGAGATCGATCCGGTCGGTGCCCACAAGGAAATCGCCAATTACGTCCCCGCCGGTTCCTTGTTCGAATATGAAGACGTCCCGGCCAGCTTCTCCAAATAGTACGTCATTGCCCTGTCTGCCGTTGATGATGTCGTCTCCCGCGCCGCCCAGCAGCCAATTGGGGGCCGCGTTCCCGGTCATGCGGTTGCCGAGACCGTTGCCAACGCCGAAGCTGGTCGAGCCCAGCAGGACGAGATTTTCGATATTGGCGTAGAGATAGACGCCATTGTTCGCACCTGCCACGTCCGCATAGACGGTGTCGTTGCCCCCTCCAGGCTGCTCGAAGGTCAGATCGTCCCCGGTATCGACGTAGAAGGCGTCGTCTCCGGCGTCGCCATAAAGATGATCATAGTCGCCCAGCCCGCTGTCACCCCGAAGAATGTCGTTGCCGTCACCGCCGACCAGCCGGTCGAACACAAAATCGGAACCGCCAATCAGGTGGTCGTCCCCGGCTTCGCCGTACAGACTATCTCCCCCTGCGCCGCCGTCGAGCATGTCATTACCCGCGCCGCCGGCAAGAAAGTCGTTGTCTGCATCGCCAAACAGCTGGTCGTCGCCCATTTCGCCATAAAGGATATCGATGCCAGCGCCGCCCCGAATGCTGTCGTCCCCTTTGCCCCCCAGCAAAAGATTGGCGCCTTCATTGCCGGTCATGACATTGGCGAGCTCGTTGCCGACGCCGAAGATGTCGCCGGACCTGCTTGCGAGACTTAGATTTTCGACATTGGCGTAAAGGTAAAATCCTGACGAGGAGATGATTGTATCGACCCCTTCGCCGGGCTTTTCAAAAACGAGATCGGCTTGGCCATCGATCACATAGCGGTCATCGCCAAGACCGCCGAGCATATGATCTGCACCGGCTCTTCCGTTAATGACGTCACCCCCATCGGTGCCGAAGAGGCGGTCAGCCAAGGGCGTCCCGTTGATTTCCGTTCCGGCGGCGACGGCATTTCCGTTCCCGTCGAAAATGCGCACATAATGACCCGATGGCAATCCACTCCCTGCACCGTGAATGCCACCGAGTATTTGGTGACCCCACCCGATCGCGAAACCTCCGTTCGCCAAAGCCGCGATCGTAGGACCCGCCTGCGAGCCATCCACATTATGGTTGACGACGAACTCGCTGCCGATCGCGACACCGCTTGCGGAATAGAGGCGTGCCACGATATCGTAATTATAGTCGTACATATCCCCGCCGGGATTGTCGCCGATATAAGTTGCCTGCGTCCATGCGACCACGACGGTGCTATCCGCTAGAACGGCGATGGCGGGCGGGGGCGAAAAGACCCAGTTGATACTGCCAGTGCTGGCTATTTTCGTATCACCTATCGGAGTTCCGTCGGCGCCGAACCATCCAATGCGGATTCCCGTTCCATTGGATCCCGATCCGGCGTTCGTGTCGAGCCAAGCGACGACGAAACCGGTCGAAGTGGCGGCGGTCACGGGGTTAGAAGCAGGGCCTGAGGGCTGGGAATTCAGCTGGAACCACCCCCCGTTCGATTGTCCGTTCGGTCTGAAAATCTGTCCAAAAACTGCGGCGTCACCCCAAGTGGCAAGAATATTGCCATTGGACAGCGCCGTCAGCGAAATTGCGTCGCGGCTGTTGTTGATCGTCTGCGTGGCGCCGAGTGTGTCTGTTGTGGGGTCGTATGTCCGCAGATAGCCGGTAGTGTCCCCCATCGCCCGCGTTGCAATGAAGATAAGCCCATCCGATGACTGCGCAACACCGGGAGGGATAGCATAATAGCCCGTTCCGATCTGCTGCGCCTGCCCTATCGGGCTGCCGTCCGCTGCGACATGCTGGCCCATCAGCGCCCAGCTGGCGTTCACGATATCTTGCCAAACAACATAAACGGTGCCGTCGGCCATCGCCAGGGCGCTGGGCACGATTTGAATGATGGAGCCGATCTGCGGAATGCGGATCGTCGGCGAATCCGCCAGACCGTTGGGACCGAAATGCATGATATAGGCGGCACCTGCCGCGTCGGCGGCAAAACCGAAGCCGCCGCCAGGAGTGGCGAACAATCGGCCATAATAGGGCGTGAAATCGGAGGCGTCGAGACGTGTGTCCGGACGCGCAAGCAATGGCCCGGTGCCCAGCGAAAGGCCGAACATGCCATCTTGGAAACGTTCGATCCGGACCCGGCCATCGATTGTCAGCGCGCCGTCGGCGCCGAGGCTCAATTGCATCGAGCCCAGATTGTAAATGCCGCGACCGGTCACGGCATCGACAGCTCTTCCGGTAATGGCAAGGCCGTCGATCGTGAGCGTGTCTTGCGCGTCAACGCCCGCAATTGTGATCGCGGTGCTCCGCGGTCCAGTCACGATGAAATGATCGGCTGACGCCCCGCCGACCAGTCTTTCTATCTGGTAACCGGTTGAATTGCGGCCCGGGTCAAATTGTTGGGTAACCGTGATCCTGTCTGTGTCGATCCCGAACGTCAACCCGGACGAGGTCGTATCATAATCCCACGTGTCGAAGCCTGCGCCCCCGTAGACCACGTCGCCGTCCGTGGCGCCGCGAATGAGGTCATCCCCACCGGCACCGTCGATCCGGTCCGCGCCGGCGCCGCCATGGATTTGGTCACGATGCCGGCTGCCCAGAAGGATGTCCGCGTAATTTCCGCCGAACAGGAAGCTTTCCACATCGTTGGCGACGATTACATTAGCCTTGTTTTCAAAACCGGTGATTATCGAATCCGACAGGCTGGTGATCAGCACCGTCTCTCCGCTGGGCATCCCCGGCATGTTGCCCCCGGGCAGGTCGCCGCGGCCGAAATAACGATGCCTGCCCTGTGAATCGACATCATAGGCATTGTCGATTCGGACCGTAATCCGGTTGTCGCCGAACGGGACCGCAATATTCCAGGTCAACGACGCATCGACATCCTGAAACAGATAGTGCCGCGGCTCCGCCGTTCCGACGCCGTTGACCGTGACGAGGCGCAATTCTTTGTCGCCGTTAAGCGCGCTCATTTGGGCGACCGTCGATCCCGTCAGGTTCAGGAAATGCTCGAACCGGTCGAGGTTGTAGATATCATAGGCGGCGCGATCAGGAATAAGCGTGTAGACGCTTCCGATCACGATCCGATTGCCGTTTAACCACCCCGATTCGAATCCATTGGCGAGTGATGCCTGACGGAGAAAGAACGATATGATGTTCGCGTCGGTCTCGCGGCTTCCGTCAGGAACATACACCCCAAAATCCGTTGGCTCGCCGTCGCGGTAGAAGACAGCCCGGCGGGGCTCGTCCAACAGCAGGCTGAATTCCTGCGCAACGAGCGTGTTCCCGACGACTAGAAAGCCGACTGCGAAAGCCGTTATCGCGATCGCGGCGGGAATAAATTCGATGACGGCGAAGCTCGCGCCGATAGCCGGAAACAATGCCACGACGCGAGGCAGCAGCAGCGCCGCCATCAATGCATCGGCGAAATTTTCATTTGCAACATCGACAAATCTGTCGACCAGCGTCACGCTGGAATTGTTGACCGTGAGCGTGGCGCTTCGGCTGCCGTCGGGATTGAATTCCAGCTGAACGCGTGCTCGCGATGCCGGGGTGTCAGGCAAGCCTTCGACAACGATATCGAATATTTTCTGCGCACCGCTATTGTCCAGCTCGATCTTGCTGATCAGCCCTTTCAGAAGTCCCGCGATCGTTGCGAATGACGGGGTTCCCGGAAGAATATATCCAGCCGGAACAAACGAACCCGAGTCGACAAACAGCATCTGCGGAACCCCACTTTCCAAAGACAGCCCAGTTCATTGCACAGTTAAGGTAATCGGCAAAGTGACCACATCGGGCGCGATGATCGTCGGTGGTTTCGGCAAAGGCCGCGAGTCAAACCAAGGTGTAAATCGGTCCGGTTCGGGGCGACGCCCGCCCAGGCGGTGCAGCGCCGGGGTCGCCGTCGCTGCTCCCGTCGCTCCAAACCCCTTCGCTCACGCTTCCGCTACGGCCGCCGCTCAAGCGTCCTCCTCGCCACCAGCCTCTCCCCCCTTCCACGCCGCCCAGCTTTCCTCGCTGTAGGCGGCGGCATATTCGCGTTCGAGGCGTTCGATGTCGCGCTCGGCTCGGCGGCGGGTGCGGTCGCGTTCGGTGAGGGTGGGGCCGCCCCACATATGGACGTCGCGGGGCAGGCCGCAGGGGCGGTCGAGGACCGGCGGGCGCGCCTGCTGCCAGGCCTCGGCGCGGTCGCGCAGCGTCTTGGCGGCGAGGCGGGCGTCGCCGTGGGTGATCGCCTCGCCGTCGGGGTCGCTCTCGCCTAGCTCGCCCTCGACGATATGATCGGCGTAGCGGGCGAACCAGATTTCGTCGCTGTCGCCGCGGCTGCCGTCGGGGTCGTCCGCGGGCGGGTGCCATTCGGCGTGCGTCAGGTCGCCGCCTCCCTCGTCCTCGATATCGATCAGGCCCGCGCCGGCGGCGAGCGGGATGACGATGTCGGGGTGGTACATATGCCATTCGTGCTTCTGCGGGTTCCGATAGGCGTCGGCGGCGCGGACCGCGTCCCAGTCGGTGCCG
Organism: Sphingopyxis sp. QXT-31; assembly: GCF_001984035.1. Taxonomy (NCBI): domain Bacteria; kingdom Pseudomonadati; phylum Pseudomonadota; class Alphaproteobacteria; order Sphingomonadales; family Sphingopyxidaceae; genus Sphingopyxis; species Sphingopyxis sp. QXT-31. Next base: position 4,003,142 of record NZ_CP019449.1, read on the forward strand.
GGGCCGGTGAGCAGGTCCCAGGCGGCGCGCTTGACGGGGTCGTGCGAAATCGCGCGCTGGTAGAAGGTGCGGATGTTGCGAAGATTGTCGTCGGCCTCGGTCGCCTGCGCCGCTTCCTTGCGGTTGTATTCGAGGCGGCGCTCGGGCTCCTCGGCCTGGCGTTCGGCTTCCCATTCCTTGCGCCAGCGGTCCTTGAGCCGGCGCACGCCGTGCGGGACGGCGGTCGACGGCACGCCGTCGGCAAGCGTGCCGGCGAGGCTTTCGGGCAGATGCGCGCCGACGATATGCTGCATCGCGCGGAGATGCGGGCGCCGCCGTTCCATGGTGGCGCGGCCCTGGCTCGACCAGGTTTCGGGGACGCCGTAGATGGCATATTCCATGAGCAGGTCGGCGACGCGGCGCGCGCCCGCCTCGACCGCCTTGTCCCACGCCGCGGCGAAGCTGGCGGCGCCGGCGCGCTTGCGCAGCTGGTAAAAGGCCGAGGTCGTGTGGCCCGCGGCCTTTGCCGCCATGCTCACCGCGCCGGTGCCGAGCAGATGCGCGATGAACAGCCGCTGCTTGTGCGCCGAAATGCCCGACCAGCGCTTGGTAAGCTGTTCGACGGGGGTGAATTCGAGCTCTTCGGGGAGGTTGTCGGGGTCGATCGCGGGATCGTCGATGGGCTCGTTTGCCGGGGGTGCAGGGAGGGGCGGGAGGATTTCCTGCTTCATAAAGGCTCCTTTGGTTCATCGAGTCGTTGCAGCGAACCATATTGGAATATTTTAGGAAAGCGTTTTTCCGTAGCGGTGGGTGCGGCGGGGCGCGTGGGCGCGATTGCCAGCGCGGTTGCGGCGCCCTATCCTGCGGGCGAAGGCGCGGCAGGAGAGGCGGCGATGGTGGAGCGAGGGCAGCGCGCGCTCGGCGATATTGCCGTGCACAGCCGGCTGGCCGACGGCACCGCGGTGTGCCTGCGCACGATCACGCCGGGCGATGCGCCGCTGCTGCGGCAGGGGATCGCGACCTTGTCGGCCGAGGCGCGCTACCTGCGCTTTTTCTCGCCCGCGCCGGCGCTGCCCGAGCCGGTGATCGCGCGGCTGGTCGATGTCGACGGGCACGACCATATCGCGTGGGGGGCGCTGTGCACCGAATGCGAGGGGACGCCGGCGATCGGCGCGGTGCATGCGGTGCGCGCGCGTCCCGACGGGCCGGTGGGCGAATATTCGGTCGCGGTGCTCGACGATTTCCAGGGGCTGGGGCTGGCGCGGATGATGACCGCGGCGCTGCTGATCCAGTGCCGCGCCGAGGGGCTGGGCACGCTGGAGGTGCATATGCTGACCGAGAATGCCGCGGCGAAGCGACTGGTCAAGGCGCTGGGCGCGGAATGGACAGGGGCGAGCGCGGGGGTGGCGGATTACCGGATCGACGTGGCGGCGGCGCTGGCGGCGCTGCGCGCGGATACGGAGGCGCAAGGGGTGCAGGATGTGTTCGCGGCGCTTGGGGGCGGAACGGGGGGCTAGACGGCCTGCCGCCGCGCGGCTGGGTCGCGTACCGCGCCGCGTCAGGCCGTGACGCATGGTCGCGCTGTCGCCCCACCCTGTGTCGCGAGTCGTCATACGCCTTTTCGGGGTGAATTGGAATTGAAAGCGTGTCAGCTTTTGGAAGCGCGAGGAGGATGAGGATGCGATATCTGGCCTGGGCGGTGTTGGCGCTCGCCGCCTGCGCCTCGCCCGCGGGAACGAAGGAGAACGCGGTGCCGCAAAAGCCGATCATGCAGTGGGGCGACCTGTTAGGGCGGGCGCAGCCGAAGCCCGATGCGACGCTGCGCTATGGCGCGGACGCGTTGCAGCTGGTCGATGTCTGGAAACCGAAGGGGGAAGGGCCGTTTCCGGCGGTGATCATGATCCACGGCGGCTGCTGGCAGACCGCGATCGCCGAGCGCGATATCATGAACTGGATCGCCGACGACCTGCGGTCGCACGGCGTGGGCGTGTGGAACATCGAATATCGCGGGGTCGACCGCGGCGGCGGTTATCCGGGAACCTATGAAGATGTCGGCGCGGCGGCCGATCTGTTCGTCGCCGAGGGCGCAAAACATGGTTTCAGGACCGACGCGCCGCGTGTCGCGATCGGGCACAGCGCGGGCGGGCATCTGGCGCTGTGGCTGGCACGGCGGCCGGGGCTGGCGGCGGGCGATGCGCTGCGCGGGATGGATCCGGTGCGGATCGACCTCGCGATCAGCCAAGGTGGGCTGCCCGATCTGCGCGTGGGCGCGGCAAGCAAAGGCCATGCCTGCGGCAGTGCGGCGCCCGCGGCGATGGCGGGGGGCGCGTTCGCGCGAACCGCGCCGCCCGAAATGCCGCTGGGCGATGCGACCGAGATGCAGTTCAACAACGCGCTCGACCGGGTGACGCCGCCCGCGACGGGCGAGGCTTATAGCGCGGCGATGGCGAAGCGTGGGCGTGCGGTGACCCTGGCGGTGACGCCGGGCGAGGGTCATGTCGAACTGATCGCGCCGGACAGCGTGAGCTGGGCGAAACAGCGCGCAGCGATCCTGACGACGTTCGGAATATCGCCGAAATGACGACGCTCGCCGATGCGCAGGCGCGCGACGCCGCCGATCCGCTGGCCGATTACCGCGCGCTTTTCGTGCGGCCCGAAGGCGTGATCTATCTCGACGGCAATTCGCTGGGCATGCTGCCGCAGACGAGCGTCGCGGCGGCGGCCGACATGGTGGGCCGGCAATGGGGCGAGCGGCTGGTGCGCGGCTGGAACGAGGGGTGGATCGACGCCCCGGCGCGTATCGGCGGGCTGATCGCGCCGCTGGTGGGGGCCGCGCCCGACGAGGTGATTGCCTGCGATTCGACCAGCGTGAACCTCTTCAAGCTGATCGTCGCCGGTTTGCGCGAAGCCGGGCGACGCGATGCCGCGCGGCGCGTGGTGCTGAGCGAGGCGGGCAATTTCCCGACCGACCTGCATATCGCATCGGGCGCGGTCTGCTGCGTGGCGGGGGCCGAGCTGCGCGTCGTGCCGCGCGAGGCGCTCGCGGAGGCTTTGACGGACGATGTCGCGCTGCTGCTGCTGACGCATGTCCACTACAAGAGCGGCGCGCGTTTCGACATGGCGGGCTGGACCGCGCGGGCGCAGGCGGGGGGGGCGCTGATGCTGTGGGACCTCAGCCATAGCGCGGGGGCCGTAGCGGTCGACCTGAAGGGTGCGAATGCCGATCTGGCGGTCGGCTGCGGCTATAAATATCTGAACGGCGGGCCGGGGGCGCCGGCTTTTCTGTATGTCGCGAAGCGCTGGCAGGCGGCGCTTGCCAATCCGCTGTCGGGGTGGATGGGGCATGAAGCGCCCTTCGGTTTCGCCGACGATTATGCGCCCGCGGCGGGCATGAAGCGCTGGCTGACGGGCACACCGGCGATGCTGGCGATGGATGCGCTCGAGGCCGGGCTGGCGCTGTGGCAGGGCATCGACATGGCGGCGGTCGAGGCGAAGGCGGCGGCGCTGTTCGATATCATGGCGGCGGCGGGCGCGCGCGCGGGGCTCACATGCGTGACGCCGCGCGATCCCCCGCTGCGCGGCAGCCATATAAGCTTTCGCCATGCCGAGGCCTATGGGCTGGTGCAGGCGCTGATCGGCGCGGGGGTGATCGGCGATTTCCGCGATCCCGACATCGCGCGCTTCGGGCTGACGCCGCTGACGCTCAGCCATGAGGATGTCTGGCACGCTGGCGAAGCGCTGGTCGCAGCGGTCGCGGCGCGGGCGTGGGAGCGGCCCGGCTATCGGGTGCGGGCGGCGGTCACTTAGGCCTGTCGGCGAGCGCTAGTCCCTCCCGCCGCCGTGGGTCGCAGACGGCGACGGGAGGGTGGAGCGTGGCCGGACCGGCAGAGCCCCCGTCCACGGAAACCCGATTAGCCGCGCAGCGAGGCTGGCACCGTGACAGGCATCACAGGCGCGAAGATATTGCGCGCACGATAAAGGGCGCCGGAATCGACCGGCGCCCTTCACCCTGCCCTTTAGGGGAGGCAGCCCAGTTACTTCTTCTGGGTGTCGCCGACGCCGGTTTCCGACGGAGCGATCTCGCCATTGTCGTCCATGGCGTTGGCCTTTTCTTCGCCCTGCTCCTCGACGACGTCGGCCTTCTGCTCCATGGCTTCCTTCGCCGCGCCTTCGGGCATCGCGTCGGCCTGCTCGTCGATCGCTTCGGCCTGCGCCTCGGCCTGATCCTCGACCTTGTCGGCCGCGGGGCTCTGGCAGGCGCCGAGGGCGAGGGCCGAGGTGGCGGCGAGGGTGATGAACAATTTACGCATAATCAGTGACTCCCAAGGTTGACTGGGGGCTTAACGCCGGGTGAACGCTTGGGTTGCAAAGAAAATGTCAAATGGCGGAAAACGTCAGGATCTCTGCAAGTTGGTCGAGGCTGGGCCTTGGAACGACGGCGGCAAGCGGGCGGGAGCGGCCGTTCTTAATCCTCCCCGCTTGCGGGGAGGGGGACCGCCGTCGCAGGCGGTGGTGGAGGGGGCCCTCGGTCTAAGACGCCGCTTCAGGCCGAGAGCCCCCTCCGTCAGCGCTTCGCGCTGCCACCTCCCCACAGGTGGGGAGGATCGTCTTGTTTCCACCCCACAGCAGACGTTCGACTCAGCCCCTCTCCCCGCCCTTCGTCGCGCGCACCAGATTGTCGCGCAGGCGGACTACCGATTGCTGGACGGCGCGGAAGTCGTCGCCGAGGCCGGTGGCGTCGAATAGCGCGGCGCCGGGGTCTCGGTCGATCAGCGCGCGCCCGGCGGGGGTGAGGCTCAGGCGGACCTGGCGTTCGTCGGCGGGGTCGCGGCGGCGGAGGATGTAGCCCGCCGATTCGAGCTTCTTGAGCAAGGGCGTCAGCGTGTTCGATTCGAGGAACAGCTTCTCGCCCAATTCGCCGACGGTCTGTTCGTCGCCGTCGCCGAGCGCGACGAGCGCGATATATTGGGTGTAGGTCAGCCCGAGTTCGTCGAGGATCGGCTTGTAGGCGCGGCCGAAGGCAAGGTTCGCCGAATAGACGGCGAAGCAGATGAAATCGGCGAGCCCCGGCTTTTTGGCGGGGTATGGGGCGGTGGCGATCATGGCGGTCTCCATGGAGGTTGGCCCCTATATAGATCGCATACGATTAAATCGGAAGGGGGTTGACATCGAAAAGCGTTTCGCTATTTACATCGCATCCGATTGAATCGGACACGATACAAATGACCCAGACCTCTTCGAAAGGAAAAGACCATGACCGACAAGATCCTGTTCAGCGGCTCGACCCACACTGTCGCCGGCGCCGAAGGCTATGCGCGCAGCGCCGACGGCAATTTCGCGATCGAGCTGCCCGAACCGCACCCCGCCGCCGAAAATCTGTTCGCCGCCGCCTGGTCGGCGTGCTTCCTCGGCGCGCTCGGGCTCGTCGCCGGCCAGCGCAAGATCGTGCTGCCCGAAACCCCTTCGATCGACGCGACGATCGACCTCTTGCACCGCGGCGGTGGTTTTGAACTGCGCGCGCGGCTGGACGTCGCCGTCCCGGGGATCGACCGCGAGTTGGCGCAGGAGCTGATCGAAGCCGCGCACAAGGTGTGCCCCTATTCGAAGGCGATCGCGGGCAACATCGAGGTCGAGCTCAACCTCGCCTGAGGTCCACCACGATCCGTCGACCTCAAAAAAAGGGCGCCCGCGGGCGCCCTTTTTCCCTTTTTTGCCGCTCCCGCGATCAGAAGCGCTGCTGGCGCTCGTAGAGGTCGCGGTAATGCTGGATGCGCGTGACGCGCAGCCCCGGCATGCCGCTGCGATCGATCGACCGCTGCCAGCTCGCGAATTCCTCGAGCGTCAGCGAATAGCGTTCGCACACCTCATCGACGGTCAGCAGGCCGCCGTTAACCGCCGCGACGACCTCGGCCTTGCGGCGAACGACCCAGCGCGTGGTGTTCGGCGGCGGCAGCGAGTCGAGCGTCAGGGGCTCCCCGAGGGGGCCAATGACCTGAGCCGGACGGATTTTCTGATTTTCGATCATTGTCATTCCACTTTTTCGCCGTCGGACAGGGGGGCATCCGACGGGAGAAGGTCTACGGTGGAGGAGTTCAACATCGGCTGAAATCCTCTGGTAAACAGGCTGTTCATAGTTTCGGGCAGGCCGGTCACTTCTTCCGACAAGTCGAAAAAGCGCGTCGGCCGGGGGCCGAACCCGGCGTCGCCCGCGATGGTTCCGCACAGCATCGCACGGCGCTGCGACGCGGGGTCGCTCCGCGACTCATGGGCGTCCAGCGTCTGCAGCAGACCGGCGGTCGGCAACATCGCCTGGCGCGCGCCCGACACCGCCAGGATGATGTCGAAGCCGGGCTTCGACAGGCTGGTGGCACCGGCAAGGCGCGGAAGATCGGACGGGTCGAGGTTCATGGCTAGCGGTCTACCCAAGACCGACTAAGGTCCAGTAAATGCCCATTTCATGGCTCGTTAGCGAAGCTTAACCCCCGTCAATATCTTGACAGGGGGCGCAGAAAAGCTGGCATTTTCGGTGCATCGTCCCTAGATGGCGGCGATCATGGCCACGCTGATTTCCTCCCCTGCCGGGCTCGCCCGGGCCGACTTCCAGCTCGACTCGCCGCTCAAGAATCGGCGAATCGTCGTCGCGATGTCGGGCGGAGTCGATTCGAGCGTGGTCGCCGCGCTCGCCGCGCGCTCGGGCGCCGAGGTGATCGGGGTCACGCTCCAGCTCTACGACCATGGCGCCAAGGCGAAGCGCGTCGGGGCGTGCTGCGCGGGGCAGGATATTCGCGACGCGCGTGCGGTTGCCGACCGGCTGGGCTTCGCGCATCATGTCCACGACCATGAGAGCCGCTTTCGCGACACGGTGATCGACCAGTTCGCCGACGAATATCTCGCCGGGCGGACGCCGATCCCGTGCGTGCGCTGCAACATAGGGGTGAAGTTCACCGACCTGTTCCAGCTGGCGAAGGAACTGGGGGCCGACTGCCTCGCGACCGGCCATTATGTGCGGCGGGTGATGGGCCCCGCGGGCGCCGAGCTCCACCGCGCGGTCGATCCGGCGCGCGACCAGAGCTATTTCCTCTTTGCGACGACGCAGGAGCAGCTCGACTTTTTGCGCTTCCCATTGGGCGGGATTGAGAAGAGCGTAGTGCGCGAGATCGCGCGCGACCTCGGCCTCGGCGTCGCGGGCAAGCCCGACAGCCAGGACATCTGCTTCGTGCCCGACGGCGATTATGCGACGCTGGTGAAGAAGCTGCGCCCCGAGGCCGACGACCGGGGCGCGATCGTCCATGTCGATGGCAGCGTGCTCGGCGAACACAAGGGGCTGATCCATTATACCGTCGGGCAGCGGCGCGGGATCGAGATCGGCGGGCAGGCCGAGCCGCTCTATGTGGTGCGGATCGATGCGGCGAAGAAGGAAGTCGTGGTCGGGCCGCGGCGCGCGCTCGCGGTGTCGGGCGCGCGACTGGGCGAGGCCAATTGGCTGGCCGATGTCGAGGGGCGCGAGGTGCTGGCAAAAGTGCGCAGCATGGCGAAGCCGGTCGCGGCGCGTGTCGAGGGCGAGCGGCTGGTTTTTGCCGCCCCCGAATATGGCGTCGCGCCGGGGCAGGCGGCGGTGCTGTACGACGCGGCGGATGCGTCGCGCGTGCTGGGCGGCGGGTGGATCGAAGAGACCTTTGCGGCGGAAGAGGTATAACGCGCCCTTTATTTCCGTTCGTGTCGAGCGAAGTCGAGACACGCCGAGTTCGTGCGCGCCTTCACGTGTCTCGACTTCGCTCGACACGAACGGGATTACCGGCTGGCTTTGCAGCTAACACCTCGAACCCCGCCGTCCGAGATTGCCTTTTCCCCACCAATGCCGCAGCTTGGCGGCAACACGGGGAGAAGAATGATGGTCAATTGGGTCTTGCGCGGTGCGGTCCTGCTGTGGGCGCTGTTCTTCTTCATGATCGGCGCGCGCGGATTGCTCGACCCGGCGAGCTATAGCGAGACCTTCGGCTTCACGATCAGCGGGGTCGCGATCAACACGCTGCGCGCCGACCTGTCGTCCTTCTTCCTGGTGTCGGCGGGAGCGGCAGCGCTCGGTGCGCTGGTGCCGGCGTGGGTGCGCGCGCTGCTGGTGCCCGCGGCGCTTTTCGGCACCGCGCTGACCGGGCGGCTGATCGGGGTGGCGATGGGCGACCCGACCAATTTCGGCATCGTGCAGGGCATGATCGTCGAGGCGTTGTCGGTGCTGCTGCTCGTCGGCAGCTGGTGGGTGCTGTCGCGGCCGGCGGCGTTCGCGGCGCCGGGCGAGCCTGGCTAATCGGTCGTTAACCGTTTTGCATTGCTTTTGCGCGATAATCTCATCTCCTGCCGGTGGGGCGGGGGAGGACCGACCATGACATCCGATATTGACCAGCGCAGCGGCATGGGGCGCCGCAGCGAAGATCGCCGCAAGGCGCAGGATCCGAATTATGCCGGACCCGAGCGCCGTTCGGGCCGCGACCGCCGCTCGGGGACCGATCGCCGCATCGTCCTCTAAGCGGCGATCCGGGCTGGCGTCCGGGTGCGGCGACGATTAGGCTGGGCCGCAGAAAGGCCCCGCCATGAACCAAAGCCCGCTGCCGCGCCTGAGCGTCGATATCGTGTCCGACGTGATGTGCCCCTGGTGCATCATCGGCTGGCTGAAGTTCGAAACGGTGATGGCGCAGTTCGCGGGGCGGCTCGATTTCCGGGTGCAGTGGCATCCGTTCGAGCTTAATCCCGACATGCCGCGCGAGGGCGAGGATGCCGCGAGCCATGTGATGCGCAAATATGGCATCACCGCCGAACAGAGCCGCGCGAACAGCGGCAAGATGGCGGGAGTCGCCGCCGAGCTCGGCTTTGCCTTCAACCGCGGGCCCGATTTCCGCATGCGCAACAGCTTCGACGCGCACCGGCTGCTGAGCTGGGCGGGGGCGTTCGAGGAGCCCGAGCAAGTGGAATCGACGGGAGTGCAGACCGCGCTCAAGCTGGCGCTATTCCGTGCGCACTTCACCGACAATCGCGATGTGAGCGACCACGATGTGCTGGCCGACGTCGCGGCGTCGGTCGGGCTCGATGCGGCGCGCGCGCGGGCGATCCTCGCGAGCGAGGAGTTTGCCGAGATGGTGCGCGTCGAGGAGGCCTATTGGGCCGATCAGAATATCACCGGCGTGCCGGCCTTCATCCTCGGCGGGCGGATGCTCGTCCCCGGCGCGCAGGACCCCGAGGTGTTCATCCGCGTGATCGAGCGCAAGGTCCTCGCCGACGCGGCTTGAGGAACGCTCGCGCCGCGGGGCGCGTTGATTGGGCATCCACGAAAGGAACGGCCATGATCGAAGATCCCCGCGACGACGAAGCCCCCGAAGCCTTCAACCGCGAACAGGACGATGAAGAAGCGCAGGCGCAGAGCGTCGCCGAAGCGGCGCGGCGCGAGCGCCCGCTCGGCGACAGCGTCAAGGCCAAGGGGCCGGGTGACGGCGAAGATGTTCAGGACCTGGTCGATCATATGCGCCAGATGGAGCGCTCGGGGCGGATCGACATGGACGCCTATCGCGGCGAGCGCAGCGACGACGACGAGGATGGCGAACTGGGCGCAGGCGGGATCGAGGACGACGAGCCGCGCGGCGCCCCCTGACCGCGGCTTCGGTCCCATCCGGCGCCGCCGCGGTTCAATCTGGCGCCGATCGCTGCCATAAAGGATCAGGCGCGTTGGCAGTTTGCTAAACCGCTGATGGCAGGATCGGGCCATGTCCGGTCCCGATTTTCTTTCGACCCATCGCCGACAGCGGCAATCCCGCAACCCCGTGCGATCGCGCAACGTCGGCGCGATCCGACTGGTCGCGGCGGTGATGGCGCTGGGTTTCGTCGCGACGCTCGCCGCGCTACAGGCGCCGCCGGGCTCGTTCGATGATGCGACCGCGCTGGCAATGGCGGCGCGGCCCGGCGGTGCCGACACCGCTGCACCGACCGACCGGCTGGCGGCGAGCTTCGCCCTCTGTCACAGCGGCGGCGGGACCAATTGCGTCGTCGACGGCGACACCTTCTGGTTCGGGGGCGTTAAATATCGCATCGCCGACATCGACACGCCCGAGACGCACCCCGCGCGCTGCGCCGAGGAAGCGCGGCTCGGCGATGCCGCGACCGAACGGCTGCGGGCATGGATGAACGAGGGCGCCTTTAGCTTCGAAAGCGCGGGGCGCGACGCCGACCGTTACGGCCGCAAGCTGCGCATCGTGACGCGCGGTGGAGCGAGCGTGGCCGACACGCTGATCGGCGAGGGGCTGGCGCGGCCGTGGGAGGGCAAAAGGCGGCCGTGGTGCTGACGCGCATTTAGTCGGGGTTCCGCGCCGCTTCTTTGGCGGCTTCGACCGCTTTCCGTGCGGCGGCTTCCGCAGGGTCGGCGTCTTCATCTTCATCTGCATCCGCATCGGGCATAAACTCTCGACGCAGCGGCTCGTTCGGACCGGCGAGCTGACGATCGAGGTCGTCGGCGAGGAGTTGGGCGACCGGGTCGAGCGGCTGCTTGCGCAGCTCGTCGCGGCGCGCGGCCAGCGCGGCGAAGCGTTCGCTTTCGGGTAGCGCCTGGACTTCAAGGTAGAATTTCACCGCGGCGAGCCAGGGCGCGTCGTCGGCCAGCACATCCTCGGCCCAGCGCGAGAAGGCGCCGCCCGCCGGAACCCAACGCTGTTCTTGGCGGTCGAGAAAGAAGAGCAGGCGCGATCCCTGCGGCACCATATAGCGGATGCAGCCGCCGATGTAGGCCAGCGGGTGCGCGCCGAACAGTTCATAGGGGTTGCTGAGAAGCGCGAAGCGGCGCGTCGCGAGCGCGATATCGAGCGAGGTCGGCGCCGATGCGAGATCGCCTTTCAGCGCAGCGACCGGCTGGATGTCGATCCGCATGCTGTCGAGGCCGCCGTCGGCCGAGGGATCCATCGGCGTGCCGCCGGTGACGGTGGCGAGCAGGATCAGGTCGGCGTCGGCGGTCAGTTCCATATTGGTCGGCACGCGGTAGCCGGGCACAGGCGAGCAGGCGGCGGCGGGCTGGGCGGCAACGCAGGCGAGGGCGGCGAGCGGGAGGAGGAGGAAGCGCATCGCGCGATGCTTAGCGCGATCGGGCGGCGCTTGAAAGCGGGTCGCTGCCGAGCTTCGCGACGCCTATTCGAAGGACTTCGCCGACTATGTCGAGAAGACGCTATTCGGCAGCAAGACGGCCAAATAGCGTGGTCATTTTTCCGTCGCGGGACTGGCTCAAGGATAAGGCGAACGCGGCTTTGGTGCGGCTGGACGCGATGATGCAACCGGCGTAGCAAAGGCGCGTTCACCCTCCAGCCGTAGCAAGGAGACTCCCCATGGCACAGCATGACCATAGCGCGATCAAGGAAAACATGACAGTCGTCGGCGCCGACGGCGTCCATGTCGGCACCGTCGACCATCTCGACGGCGAGCGGATCAAGCTGACCCGCGCCGACAGCCCGCAGACCGAAGACGGGCAGGGCGGCAAGCATCATTATCTGCCCGCCGGGCTCGTGGCGTCGGTCGAGGGCGACACGGTGCGGCTGTCGGCGAACGCCGCTAACGCGGTCGACCTGTTCGAGGAAGCCGAATAGGACAAGAGCGGGCCGGCGGCGCCATCGGGCGCCGCGGCATCGAAGCCGGCCCATTCCGTGACCGCGGGGTGGGCCGTTTTCTTTTGGGGCGGGGCCGCACAAGCGTTTTTGTGATTTTTCAACGTCTTTGCCCTAGGGCGGTTCGGTCATGGGGGCGGAAGCGGATCGAAATGCGGGGCGCAGGGGCTGGTTGGTGGCGGCCGGCCTGCTGGCATTCGCGCTCGGCTATGCGCTCGCCAACCAATATCAGCTGACCCACGATGTCGTTTACCGGCTCGCGGCACGCGACCCGGCGAGCGCCGCGAGCGCCTTTGCCGTGCTCGCGGCGCAGGCGGCGGGGCTGCTCGCGGCGCTGGTCTGGTTGCCGCGGCGCTGGGCGAGGCTGCTGCTCGGCCTCGCGGGGGCGTCGATCCTGGTCAATCTGGGTTATAGCGGGCTGGTCCGCGAACTGCTGACCGCGGGGACGCTGGCGTGGATCGCCGCCGAGGCGCGGCAGGCGGGCAATGCCGCTGGCGAATTCGGCGGGCCGCTGCTGCTGGCGGGGGCGCAGACGATCGCTGCGGTGGCCTGTTTCGCGGCGGCGCGCGCGCTGCTGCTGCGATCGGGGCTGGTGCCGTCGGGACGGCGCTTCCTTTGGGTGGGCGCGGTGCTGCTGCTGCTACCCGGGCTGCTGATCCGTCCGCTCGAGCGCTGGCCCGAGGGGGCCGAGCGCAATCTGTACGGGCTGGCGTGGGAACTGGCGACCGCCGCGCCGCCGCCGCGGCGCGGTGAGGTGACCCTGGTGCCCGACAGCGCGGGGGCGCCGCGGCATATCCTGTGGCTGATCGACGAGAGCGTCGCGGCGGGGCCGTTCGCGCGACTGGTCGCGCCGGTCTTGGCGAAGGTGCCGCACAGCGATTTCGGGACCGCGGCGGCGCTGGGGCACTGCAGCGCGCCGGCGCAGGTCGCGTTGCGCTCGGGGGTCGATGTGCGAAGGGCCCGGAAGGACATGGATCTGCGGCGGACGCCGTCGATCTGGGGCTATGCGAAGCGCGCCGGATACCGCACGATGCTGATCGACGGGCAGACCGCGGGCGCTCCGCAGAATCTGCTGCTCGCACCCGAAGCCGCGCTGATCGACGAACTGCGGGCGATGGCGGGGGGCATCGACACCGACCTGCGCATCGCCAATGCGCTGAACGAGCAGATGAAGACGCCGGGCAAGAGCTTCACGATGGTCGTGCTGCGCGGCGTCCATTTCCAGTATCGCGATCATTATCCCGCCGGCGCGATCGCGGCGGACAGCCCGGTGGCGCTGCAATATGACACCGCGCTGACCTGGTCGAAGCGCGACTTTTTCGACGCGTTGCTGGCCGGAGTCGACCGGCAGCAGGTCGCGATCGTCTATACCTCCGACCATGGCCAGAACCTGACGCCCGGGGCGCTGCCGCATTGCAGCCGCGCGCCGGTCGCCGACGAGTTTCGCGTGCCGTTGCTCGCCTTCCTGCCCGATGCGCTCGCCGCGCGCTATTCCGGCGCGCCGCGCGCCGGGCATTCGACGAGCCAGATCTTTCCCGCGACATTGAGTTGGATGGGCTACGACCGCGCCGCGGTAGAGGCGCGATACGACCGCGACCTCGACGCCCCGACCGCGCGCTATGTGTGGTTCGGGCGCGGTGTGATCCCGACGGGCGATGGCGGCGAGGTGAGCGTGACGGCGGGGTCCGACTTTCCCGGCAACGCGGAATGACGAGGGGCCGGGCGCACCCGGCCCCTCCAGGCGGCGAGATCCCTTACGTCCCGAGGGATCCCCGTGGCTGGCCCCGGCCGAGAGAATGGACCGGCACCGCCCCCGGCTTGCACACGGGGGGCGGTGCGGGCGATCAGCCGCCGGTGACGGGCGCGGCGGGTTCGGTCGGCTCGGCAGCCGGCGCCGGGGCAGGCAGCGACGCGGGCGTCGCGGCTGCGGCGGGATCGGCGGCGGGTGCTTCGACTGCGACCGCCATCACCGCGGGCTGCGCGGCGGGCGCGGCGGCAGGAATCGCGAAGGCCAGTTCTTCCTTGGTGCGCACGCTGAGCTCGCGGCCCGCGGGAATGCGCCCGGTCTTGCCGGTGATGAACGCGGCGAACACCCCCGCGGCGATCACGCCGGCGACGGTCGCGACAGTATTGCCTTCGCCTTCCTGGCGGAAGCTGCCGATCAGCGGCACGCGCTTGCCGCCGACCTCGACATAGCGCAGCTCGACTTCCATCTTGCCCGACTTGCCGAAAGCGCCCTTGCCGGTTTTCCAAGTGATCTCGCCGGTGGCGCGCGCGCCCTTCGGGATCACGATATAGCCGTCGTGGACGACATTGTGGACCACGGTCATGTAGAAGGTCTCGCCCTCCTCATTCTTCTTGGTCGACAGTTCCTCGTTCATGCTGAGCAGGACTTCGGTATTCCCCGGCAGCGTGCGGGTGACCGCGGGCGGCGCCACGGTGGGCAAGGTCGCGACGACGACGGGCGCCTCGACGGTGGCAGCGGGCGTCTCCTGCGCAAGGGCAGGCGAAAGGCCGGGCAGGACAAGCGCGAGCGCAACGGCACCCGCAAGCGGTTTCGATTTCATGTAGGCAAACCCCCAAGATATGCGGGCCCCCTGCCCGCATGGGGACGTGCCAATCAGGAATCGCGCCCGACGTCAATCGCATTAACCGGTCGAAGCCGCGAAGCGAAGCGGCGTTGGCACGCGGCGTCCTTGGGCGGGCTGGCGCGGCGGCACGGGGCTGCCTATTTAGGCGGCGATGGACGACGGGACGAGATATGCGACGGGCGCGCGGCCGGTCATCGTGATCGCGCGGTTGAAGGCGAAGCCGCTGGTCGCGGGGCAATTGCTGTGCGCGCTGGCGCTGGCCGGGCTGATCGCCCAGCAGGCGCGGGGCGATTCGGCGGGCGAGGTGGTGCGGAGCGTCGTCTTCGGCGACGCGGCGATGACCGCGCTGATGGGGCTCGCGCTGCTGGGGCTTATCTGGTTCCGGCGGCTGTGGCGCTGGCGCCACGCCTATGTGCGGCACGATGGCAGCATGCTCTACCGCGGCGGCAGCGCGCGCTGGCCGCTGGCGCTGGTGCGCGATGTCGTGCTGGCACGGAGCGGCGTGGGGCTCGAAACGCTGCGGCTTGTGGTCGACGACGATAGCGAAGTGACGCGCGAGCTGGTGAAACTCCCGCTGCTCGAAGGCTCGGTCGAGGCGGTGAAGGGCGGGGTCCTGTTTGCGACGGGGCGCGCCCAAAGCCTCGCGGGATCGTCGGCGGTGCACTGACGCCGCGTCCTTCGGCGCGGGACGGCTCGACTCCGCTGCGATGCCCGATTAGCCTGCGGGCTGCTGGTGGGGAGAAGGATATGAAAAGCGGAGCGATTCTGATGGCGGGGATGCTGGCGCTGATGGCGACGCCCGGTGCGGCGCAATCGCTGGCCCAGGCGCCGGTCCCGAAAGGGATTCCCAACACCTGGATCGATATCATGGGCGCGCCGCAGGAGATGCAGGACCGGCTGATCGGCCAGCGGCGGGACATTCGCTTCACGCTGGCGGTCGGCGCGACGGGTCGCCCGACCGGCTGCACCCACAACGGCAGCGATGCGCTGGGCCGGGACGTCGGCGCGCTGACCTGCGAACAGGCGATGCGCCGCGCGCGCTTCACCCCTGCGGCGGACGCGGCGGGCAATCCGGTCGCGGGCCAATGGTCGGGCCGCGCCGTGTGGTGCTATGGCGACAGCTGCCTTCATCGATGACCGTCGGCCCCCGGCGCTGCCGGGCGCGCTGCAGGGGCGGTGAACGATCGGGGTTGCGGTTACGATTCCGCTCGTTGCCACCGTCCTTGCCAAAGTTCAGCGAAGTTCAGCCCAATGGCGGGGCCGGTTCGGTCGAAGTTCCGGGCCAAAGTTCAGGAAAGTTCAGCCTCGTCGCAGTCCCAGGGGGCCGGCGGCGGCGCGGGCACCGGCGCGGGCTCGTTGCGGGTTTCGCAATACCAGGGCGGCAGCTCGCCGTCGCAGAGGTCGGCGACCTCCAGCGACACCGCGAGATCGTCGGGCGCCATCAGCGCCTCGGGCGCGGCGGGCGGTTCGGGGTGGAGGTGGACCAGCGCCTCGGCGACCGGGACGGCGGTGGGGGCGGGATCGCTGCGGCGCGCGGCGGCGTCGCGAAAACAGTCGGGGCCATAGGCGCGCAGCAGGAACATGAGGAGGCGGTCGCTCTGGCGCAGGCGGCGGCCGACGCGGCGGCCGTCGCGGTCGAACACCGGCTCGTCGGAGCCGACCAGCGCGCGTTCGAAGGCGGCGTCGAGCAATTTCTTCGACGCCGCGTCGATCGCCGCGGACCAGGCGCGGTCGAACGCCGCGGCGCCGGGCGAACGGCGCAGGCGATAGGCGGAGGATTCGGACATGCCGACCTGTTGCGCCGCGGTGGCGACCGACCCGCAGTCGGCCAGCGCCTCGATAAAGGCGCGCTGCTTGTCGGGCGACCATCCGTCCTTGCGCCGCTTCTTCAGCACCGGCACCCAGTGATAGGCGGCGGGGTCGTGACCATGCGCGTCGAGCGCGGTGTCGGCGGCGAGATCGGGCGAGGAGATGGGGGCTATGTGGCTCATCTGCCAGTTTGGACCATAGCGAAATAAATTAGGAAAGAAGTTTTTTGCACGCGATGTACGAAATAGGATTTGGTGGGGTGTTGGGGTGGAGTGGCGACTCGGGTTAGTCAGGGGTTGTTGCGCCTGTCACCGCAGCTATTATTTTGAAAGCATTATGGTTAGTGTAGATCCCAAAATCGCACCCAATATACCTCCCATTAAACCGGCGACCAAAACTGAAAAATTCTGGAAAAAGCTTTGACGCCTAGTTTCGATGTTACGGACAATGTCCATTGCTGCCATATGGGATGCGTCTTTAGAGAACCTGACTAAATCTCTGAAATGAAATTCTAGTTCGTCATTGATGTCCTTGTTTTGGCTTTCATTAAAGTTCTCATCAATTAGAGATATCATTTCTGATCTTGCCATTATGTCCCTAAGAGATGACATATTTATATGGTCAACAAATGATTCTGATGAGACGATGTTTTTTGTTTTTGAGAACTTCGAACCAGAACTTATTTCTTCTATTTTTTCTTGTGTATCATTCACTATTGCCGCCTGAAGATTTAGGCATTTTGACCTAAGATTGTGGAGGTGATAAAAGAGAGAGAAGGTTGATCCATATTTTTCTGAAAAGTACAATATCGCTTCATCAAGAGATTTCGTTTCGGAGATATAAGCTTTGTAACCAAATCCTTCCGAAACGTCTTGTAGCTCATTCTTTGGTTCTTCCGTTTCAAAAAATATGAACTCTGCATGAAATGGGCTCGGGCCAACACAACATAGCAATATGTCTGAATCTTCCAGTTTTTCTCTTAGGTACTGCCTTACCATCGCAACTGACGTAGACGCATCAAATTCGTTCTTTCTTTCTTGAGAAAATACATAGCAAACCGGGTGATAATAATGATTAGACAATATGAATGAAATATTCTCATCGCCGCACCAAAATCCAAGTTCTTTCTGCTTTTCTCTGGAAACGAAAAGATTGAAAGATATCTCCGCATCATATATATGAGGAACATGTATATCCTCATCGTGCTGGTATTCTATGTAGCACCCGAACTGTCCGTCCGTGCGTGAGAACTTAAGTTTTGAGATATTTTCTATTTTCAGAAGTTCTTTTTTTATACTCTCAAAGTAATCTTTCTTGTCTATAATTTCCCCGTTTTTGGGAGCGAAGAATATGCTGCCAACACCGAGCGAAAATCCTATCTTTTCAATTGGTTTCGGCAGCAGGTCGTTCACAATTTCCCCCTATTGCAGTGCGATTTTCGTACTTTAATTTAGGATTTTCTTAAACCGAAAACCCACCGGAATTCCGCCTATTCGACCCCGCCGCCAGCACCTTCTTGCCCGTCGGGGTCAGGGTCCATTTCGCGCCTTGCTGCGCCACGAGGCCGAGGGCTGCGAGTTCGTCGCGCACGGGATCGCTGGGGAGTTGGGGGCGGCGGTTCGAGATGCCTTCGAGGGTCGCGCGCTGGGGCTGGCTGAGCACCAGCAGTTTGAGCTTGGGTTTTTTGTCGGTCATTGAGTTCGTCATCGTCCTGTTGTCGGGTCGCGGCGCGACCATATAGGGTATGCGGGTTTCACCATTTGCCCCCGGCGGCCTCAATGGCTTTGAGTAGGGCTTTCTTGCTGGCGGTGCGGTTCTGGCCGGCGTTGCGCGGGATTGCGAAGTCCGGGCCGAGCGCAGCGCGGCGGCGCAGCGCTTCGCGCCCGAAATCATCGAGCGACACCGCCTGCTGGCTATCCTTCACGGAGCGTTTCGACGTCATAGTCGCCGCAGCTTTCCTCTTCGATCCGCCTGTTCATATAGGTCATGTCGGCATCGGGATATAGGCGGAATAGCGCCTGCGCCTGAGCCAACATGTCGTTCGCGGTACCCGATGCATATTGGCCCATGCGGTCGGCGATGATGTCTTCGACCGCGAGGAGGGCGATGCGACCGGCGTCGCCGACCTCGATCAACCGCACGCGGTCGGGGTCGGCAAGCCCGCCGAGCAGCGTGGAAGTGACGACCTCGAACCCCAGCCCGAGGTCCGGATGAACCCAGCCGCGCGTGGCGACGCCCGCGCCCGATGGCCGGACGAAACCTTCGGCGCGAAGCTCGGCCTCGAACTCGTCCTGGCTGGGGGTTGCGATATCGAAATCGCCGGTGCTGATCGCGCTGACCGAGTAGAGTTCGACCGCCGCGCCGCCGACCAGCACAGGGCGCGACAGGCCGCGCGCCACCATCGCCTCGCTGACCCGAGCGAAGAGGCGCAAGGCCGCTTCGAACTCGGGGCGGTAGGGCGAGGCCATTATTCGGCGGCAATCCCCGCCTTGGCGAACATGTCTTCGCCGTCGGGGTCGGCTTCGCTCGCGGCGCCGTCGTCGTTGGCTTTCGCCTTCTTGCGGTTGTCGAAGCTGGACCACACCGTGTTCCAGTCGCCGCGGGTCGCGCCCTTGCTGTATTCGGTGGCGCGGGTTTCGAAGAAGTTGGCGTGCTCGACGCCGTTGAGGAGCGGGGCGAGCCAGGGGAGCGGGTGCTCGTCGATCATGTAGATCGGCTGGAAACCGAGCTGCCCCAGGCGCCAGTCGGCGATGTAGCGGATGTAGCGCTTGATCTCCTTGGGCGTCATGCCGGGGACGGGGCCCTGTTCGAACGCCAGGTCGATGAACGCATCCTCGAGCCGCACGGTCTTCTGGCAGGTGTCGATGATGTCTTCCTTCACCGCCTTGGTCAGGCAGCCGCGTTCCTTGGTGAAGGTGTGGAACAGCTTGATGATGCCCTCGCAGTGCAGGCTCTCGTCGCGGATCGACCAGCTGACGATCTGGCCCATGCCCTTCATCTTGTTGAAGCGCGGGAAGTTCATCAGCATCGCGAAGCTGGCGAAGAGCTGCAAGCCTTCGGTGAAGCCGCCGAACATCGCGAGCGTGCGCGCGATATCCTCGTCATTCTCGACCCCGAACTGCTGCATATAGTCGTGCTTGGCGCGCATCTCGTCATATTCGAGGAACATGCCATATTCGCTCTCGGGCATGCCGATCGTGTCGAGCAGGTGGCTGTAGGCCGCGATGTGCACGGTCTCCATGTTGCTGAACGCGGTCAGCATCATCTTGATCTCGGTCGGCTTGAACACGCGGCCGTATTTTTCGTGGTAGCAATCCTGCACCTCGATATCGGCCTGGGTGAAGAAGCGGAAGATCTGGGTGAGCAGGTTGCGCTCGTGGTCCGAAATCTTCTGCGCCCAGTCGCGGCAATCCTCGCCCAGCGGCACTTCCTCGGGCACCCAGTGGATCTGCTGCTGGCGCTTCCAGAAATCGAACGCCCAGGGATATTCGAAGGGCTTGTAGGTCTTGCGGGCTTCTAGCAGCGGCATGGGCGTTTCCTTGGGTGGTGCGAACGGGCGTTATTGCGGGGCGAGGCGGCGGGCTTCGGTGACCGGAAGGCCGCCCTCGGTCGGGACGTAGATGAGCGAGGCTTTCGACGATTCGAGCGCCTGGATCTGGAGGTAGCGCAGATAGCCCTCGGGACCGCCGAGGCTGTTCTGCAGGATCGCATTGGCCTCGGCCGCACCCTTGGCACGGATGACCTCAGCCTCGGCGAGCGAGATGGCGCTTTCCTTCTTGGCGCGCGCCTCGAGGATCGCGACCTGGCGCGAGGATTGCGCTTCGGCCAGCGCGGCCTCGCCGGCGAGGCGCTGCGAATAGACGCGATATTGCGGATAGCCGATCAGGACGACCAGCAGGATGACGACCGCGGCGGCAACCGCCGCGAGCGTGCATCCGGCATTCTTGTTCATCGCGTCAAATCCTTACTGGCACGCGAGGCATTCGTCGTAGTCGGTGGTCTGCAGCTCGTACACCGGCGCTTCGGCGGTGTTGTCGGCCTCGACCCCGCCCGCGAAGCCGGCGCGCTGGACCGATTTCGAGCGGAGATAATAGAGCGATTTGATGCCGAGTTCCCACGCGCGGTAGTGGAGCATGAGCAGGTCCCATTTCTCGACGTCGGCGGGGATGAACAGGTTCAGCGAGGCGGCCTGGTCGATATAGGGCGTGCGGTCGGCGGCGAGTTCGAGCAGCCAGCGCTGGTCGATCTCGAAGCTGGTCTTGAAACAGTCCTTCTCGTCCTGGGTCAGGAAGTCGAGGTGCTGGACGCTGCCGCCGCGCTCGAGGATCGAGTTCCAGATCGCGTCGCTGTTCTTCGCCTTGTCGACGAGCAGGGCCTCGAGGTGCGGGTTGCGGATCGAGAAGCTGCCCGAGAGCGTCTTGTGCGTGTAGATGTTCGCCGGGATCGGCTCGATGCACGCGCTGGTGCCGCCGCAGATGATCGAGATCGATGCGGTCGGCGCGATCGCCATCTTGCAGCTGAAACGCTCCATCACGCCCTGGTCGGCGGCGTCGGGGCAGGGGCCGCGCTCGTTGGCGAGCAGCATCGAGGCGGCGTCGACCTGCGCGCGGATATGCTTGAAGACGCGCAGGTTCGACGATTTCGCCATCGCGCCCTCGAAGGGCAGGCCGCGCGCCTGGAGGAAGCTGTGGAAGCCCATGACGCCGAGGCCGACCGAGCGTTCGCGGCTCGCGCTATATTTGGCGCGCGCCATTTCGGGCGGGGCGCGGTCGATATAGTCCTGAAGGACGTTGTCGAGCATGCGCATGACATCCTCGATGAACATCTTGTCGCCGTTCCACTCGTCCCAGGTTTCGAGATTCAAGGACGAAAGGCAGCAGACCGCGGTGCGATCGTTGCCGAGATGGTCGCGGCCGGTCGGCAGGGTGATTTCCGAGCAGAGGTTCGAGGTGGTGACCTTGAGCCCCAGGTCGCGATGATGCTTGGGCATCATGCGGTTCACCTGGTCGATGAAGATGATATAGGGCTCGCCGGTCGCGAGGCGCGTCTCGACGAGCTTCTGGAACAGCCCGCGCGCGTCGACGGTGCCGCGGACGCTCTGGTCCTTGGGCGAGCGGAGGTTGAATTCGCGGCCGTCGCGGACGGCCTCCATGAACTCGTCGGTGATCAGCACGCCGTGGTGGAGGTTCAGCGCCTTACGGTTGAAGTCGCCCGACGGTTTGCGGACCTCGAGAAACTCCTCGATCTCGGGATGCGAGACGTCGA
Organism: Sphingopyxis sp. QXT-31; assembly: GCF_001984035.1. NCBI lineage: Bacteria > Pseudomonadati > Pseudomonadota > Alphaproteobacteria > Sphingomonadales > Sphingopyxidaceae > Sphingopyxis > Sphingopyxis sp. QXT-31. The sequence goes on from NZ_CP019449.1 coordinate 4,024,416, forward strand.
GGTAGCAGGCGGCCGAACCGCGGCGGAGCGAGCCCTGCGAGATCGCGAGGGTCAGGCTGTCCATCACGCGGACGAAGGGAATGATGCCGCTGGTCTTGCCGTTGAGGCCGACGGGTTCGCCGATGCCGCGGACCGCGCCCCAATAGGTGCCGATGCCGCCGCCGCGGCTGGCGAGCCAGACATTCTCGTTCCAGGTGCCGACGATGCCCTCGAGGCTGTCGTCGACCGAGTTCAGATAGCAGCTGATCGGCAGGCCGCGGCCGGTGCCGCCGTTCGAGAGCACGGGGGTCGCGGGCATGAACCACAGCTTCGAGATATAGTCGTAGAGCCGCTGCGCGTGGTCCTGGTCGTCGGCATAGGCGTCGGCGACGCGCGCGAAGAGATCCTGATAGGATTCGCCGGGCAGGAGATAGCGGTCCTCGAGCGTTTCCTTGCCGAAATCGGTGAGGAGCGCGTCGCGGCTACGGTCGGTTTCGATCGCGAAGCGACGCGCATGGACCTTGGCCTCGCCGCCGTCGTTGAGCTTCGCCGCCGGGGCCGAATCAGCGGGTGATTCGGTCGCTGCCGGGGTCTCGTTCTTCGTCAATTCCATCGTCGCCACGTCGCTCGTCTCCACCCGGTCGGTCTCTCGAAAATCCATCAAATTCGCCCCCGATTCGGCGCGCCTGTGGCGCGCCTTGTTCCTGTCTTGTTCGACTCGGGACGAAGCCCCAGTCCTAGCATTTTATCGACGTCCAGGGGCATTGTTTTTTGGGCGCAACAGCCTCTTTCCTCCGCCCATATGGGATGGGCGGCGGAAATCCGCCACTTTCGGCCAAATACAATTTATTGGGGTGCCCCCTCGGTCGACCCACCACCCATAGTGCCACGTCGGCGGAGAGACGCAAGACGGTAAATGACAGATTGAGGACTCGGTTCGTCGCTATTCCGATTCGTTTCGTCGCTAATCGGGCACGCTTCGCGGGACGAACTGGCGGCTTTCCGCGGGCTTCGCCGAGGCGCTCCCCGACGCGGTCCGCCACGAAAATTTTTCCGGTCGGCACAAGATGTGGTGGCAGCCGCTTTTCGACCGCCGCGGCGCCCTCCAACCCGGGGGGGGGGGGGGCACATGTGCCTTGCGGGACAAAGACTTATGCCGGTGGGGACCGCTCGGGTACGACGGACAGCGCTAAGGGTAGTGTAGCAGGACGGTGCACCGGTGCTGATTCCCGACCCGCTCGTGAGCGCAAGCGGGCACGTCAGTCGCCGCGCTGGAACGTCATCGCCAGTTCCTCGACGTCGAGATCGCGTTCGAGCTCGTGGAGCACCTCGTCCTCGATCAGCCCGGCGCGGTGGAGGCGGATGAGCTCGGCGCGGCCCGCGGCGATCGCCTGGAGCAGCACGTCGAAATGCGAGCGGAGGCCGTCCATCGCGGCGGCCGGCTCGGCGATGTAGCGCTCCATGAAGCGCAGGCGCTTTCTGTGCTCCTCGAGCATCATCGGGTGGATCAGCGTGCCGTTTTCGTCATAGGCGAGCCGCTCGACCACCTCGGCGCGGGCGCGCGCCATTGCGGCCTCGGCGGCGGGCAGCGCCATCGGCGCCGGCGGGTCGACATCGACGGGTTTGACCAGACGGATGAGCAGGCCGAGGCTCGACCCCTGTACCACCACGGTCACGAAGATCGCCGCGAAGGCGCAGATCAGCATCAGGTCGCGGCCGGGCATCTCGGTCGGCAGGGTGAGCGGCACCGCCAGCGTCACCACGCCGCGCATGCCCGCCCAACTGAGCACCGTCGCCTGCCGCCAGCCCAGCGGGCGCGCGCGTTCGAGCCCCAGCTTGCCCGCGATTTCGAGTAGCGCCTCCGACGCGAAGACCCAGACGAAGCGTGCCGCGGTGATGGTGAGCACGACCGCCGCCATCATGACGACCCAGGCGCTCGGAATCGCGGCGATCCCGCCGATCCGCTCGATCGCGTCGCGCAGCGAAAAGCCGATCAGGATGAAGACGAGCGCCTCCAGGACGAAGACCATGATGAACCACGCCGAATTGGCGCGCAGGCGTACCTCGGCGGGCAATATTTCGTGCTGGTACCAGCCCATCGCGAGCCCTGCGGTGACCGTCGCGATCACGCCCGACACATGCACCGCCTCGCCCGCGAGATAGGCGGCCCAGCAGAGCAATATGGTGATCAGCATGACGAGCATCTGATCGTTCAGACGCTTCGCCGCGAAGATCCAGACCTTGGCGACCACCGCGCCGACGACCACGCCGCCGATCGCGACGAAGGCGAAGCTCTGCACCGCCTCGCCGGTGTGGAACACGCCGCTCAAGGTCGCGGCGACGGCGAAGCGGAAGAGGATGAGGCCGGTGGCGTCGTTGAGCAGGCTCTCGCCCTCGAGCAAAGCTTCGAGCCGGCGCGGGAGGTGGACGCCCTTGAGCACCGCGCGCGCCGACACCGCGTCGGGGGGCGAGACGATCGCGCCGAGCGCGAAGCAGGCGGCCCAGGGCAAAGAAGGCAGAATCATATGCGCGACGACGCCGACGACTAGGGTGGTGAAAACCACCGCGCCGACCGCGAGTGAGAGGATGCCGGGCAGGTGGCGGCGGAAGCGGCCGAGCGCGGTGAAATAGGCGCCGTCCATCAGCAGCGGCGGCAGGAACAGCACGAGCGCGAGTTCGGGGTCGAGCGTGATCGAGGGCAGGCCGGGAATGAAGGCGAGCCCGCCGCCGCCCACCAGCAGCGCGGTCGCGGGCGGCCAGCGCAGCTTCATGGCGAGCCAGTGGAGCGCGATGACGAGCGCGAGCAGCGCGAGGACGAGTTCGAAGGCTTCGACCGCGTGCATGGCTCAGCTGCGGTCCTGCGTGATGCCGGTCAATGTCATGCTGAGCCCCTCATTGACGCCAAAGTCGGCGGCATCTTGGCGCGCTTTGCGGTGGCGATCAATGCCCGGGGGCGGTCGAGCCATTTCGCGAACCAAGGGCTGCAGCGTCTGCTTTGGGGCGGGAGGCTGACGTAAAGCACTATCCCCTTGAGGGGAGAGGATAGCGCAGCTTGCTCCGTCAGGAGCTAGCGAAGCTTGGAGAGGGGTGCTTGGACGCCTCTGGCGGTCGGAAACCCCTCTCAACTCCGGCTAGGCAGCAGGCTGCCAAGCCTGCGTATCTCTCCCCTCAAGGGGAGAGAGCATAACCCTGCGAACGTCCCCTCCTGCCCGAAACCGGACAGGCCATCTGCAAGACTATCGGGAGCCAACCCTTTATCCCCCGTCCGCCGCGCTCGGCAGCCGCGACGGGGGATGAGGTTGTGTGTGCACCGGAAGAACATTAGTGGAACATATTTGCGGCGTCAATCCCCTTTTGTTCTCCTATCATTATCCTGCCTTCCGCGTACGGCGTGACAGGTTGACGTAAACGTCAATCGGCGCCAATGGCGGAAAGCGTGCGGGAAAGGGAGAGACCATGGCGGAGCAACCCAAGTTCGACCTGACGGGGCGCGTCGCGCTCGTCACCGGGGCCTCCTCGGGGCTCGGCGCGGGCTTCGCCAAGGCGCTTGCGGCGGCGGGGGCCAAGGTCGTGCTCGCCGCGCGCCGCGCCGACAAGCTCGCCGAGCAGGTCGCCGAAATCGAGGCAGCCGGCGGGCAGGCGATCGCGGTCGGCATGGACGTAACCGACGAGTTCTCGACCAAGGCCGCCTATGACGCCGCCGAGGCGGCCTTCGGCACCGTCGACACGATCGTTGCCAACGCGGGGGTCGCGACCGAGAAGATGGCGCTAGGGCTCACCGTCGACGACGTCGATTTCCTCCACGCCGCCAATGTCCGCGGGGTCTTCCTGACCGCGACCGAGGGCGCCAGGCGGCTCGACAAGGACGGCGCGCGCGAGAAGCAGCATGGGCGGATCGTGCTGATCGGGTCGATCACCGCCGAGAAGGTCTTTCCCGCGACTGCAGTCTATGGCGCGACCAAGGCGGCGGTGCGCCACCTCGGCAAGGCGCTGGCGCGCGAATGGGCGCGGCGCGGGATCAGCGTCAATGTGATCCAGCCGGGCTATTTCGAATCCGAAATGACCGCGGTCATGCTCGAAAGCGATGTCGGCAGCGCGATGGTGAAGAGCTTTCCGCGCCAGCGGATGCGCCCCGCCACCGACCTACACGCGCCGCTGCTTTTGCTCTGCTCCGACGCCGCGCAGGGGATCACGGGCAGCGTGTTCACCATCGACGACGGGCAGACGCTGTGAGCGAGCTGCTGGTCGAGACGCGCGGGCCGGTCGAGATCGCGACGCTCAACCGGCCCGAACGGCTGAATGCGCTGAGCGAAGGGCTGGTCGACGAACTCAACGCCTATTTCGGCGGGCTCGCCGAGCGCAAGGAGGTGCGCGTCGTGATCCTGCGTGGCGCGGGGCGCGGTTTCTGCGCCGGGCTCGACATCCAGGAGGACCGCTCGAGCGACGAGACGCCGGTGCTGCGCACGCTGCGCACCCAGACGAGCATCGGCAATATCTATCGCAAGATGCGCGCCTGTCCGCAGCCGATCGTCGCGCTGGGGCATGGCGCCGCGGCGGGGGGCGGGCTGTCGCTGCTGCTCGCGTCGGACGTGCGATACGGGACGCCGAGCTTTCGCTGCAACGCCGCCTATATCCGCATCGGGCTCGGCGGCTGCGACATGGCGTCGAGCTATTTCCTGCCGCGGCTCGTCGGCGCGAGCCTGGCGTCCGAAATGATCCTGACCGGGCGTTTCATCGACGCCGAGCGCGCGCTGCGCGCGGGACTGATCAGCGAAATCGTCGACGAGGAGGCCTTGCTGCGTCGCGGGCTGGAACTCGCCGACGAGATGCTGGCGACCGCGCCCTGGGGGCTGCGGCTGTCGAAGCAGGCGCTCAATCTCAACATCGATGCGCAGAGCCTCGACGCGGCGATGGCGATCGAGGACCGGCAGCAGGTGATCCTCTCGGCGACCGAGGATCACAAGGAGGCGCTCGCCGCCTTCCTCGGCAAACGCACGCCCGAATATCGCGAGCGGTGACCGATATGCTGCGCCTCTATGCCTTCAACACCGGCTGGTTCCAGTGCCGCCCGGGCTATTTCATCGAGGGCGAGGAAGGCGATTATCTGAAAGGTCCGGTGCCTTCCTATCTGATCGACCATCCGAAGGGCCGGGCGCTGTTCGATACCGGCATGGGGGTTCGCTACCGTCGCACGCTCGAAACCGCGCTGCCGCCGAACAAGTTCGGGCTGCAATTTTTCGAGGGGCAGGAGATTGCGGCGCGGCTGAAGAGCATCGACGTCGACCGCGGGGGTATCGACTGGGTGATCAACTCGCACCTCCATATCGACCATTGCGGCGGCAATGCGAGCCTGCCCAATGCGACCATGATCGTGCAGTCGCGCGAGCTCGCGGCGGCGCAGGCGAGCGAAGAGGCGGGGCTCTACGAGGCGGTCGATTATGCGACCGGGCAGCCGGTGAAGGCGATCGACGGCGAGCTCGACCTGTTCGGCGACGGCAGCGTGCGGATCGTCCCGACCTATGGCCATACGCCGGGGCATCAGAGCGTGATCGTCAAGCTGCCGAGCGGGCGGGAGGTGCTGCTCGCGGCGGACTGTTGCTACACCGAACGCAACCTCGATCTGATGGTGCTGCAGAAGGCGGTGGTGGACCGCGAGGCGGGATTGCGAACGATGGTTTATCTGCGGGGGCAGCGTGCGGCGGGGGTGCAAATTCTGTTCGGGCATGACGGGAAGCAGTGGGCGGGGGTCGCGGAGGGGAAGGCGATCGGTTAATGACCGGAAGCGACCGATTGCGGGCGTTCCAATTCCAAGCCACAGTCGTCTAATGAGCATTTTGACATTTCGATACCGATATGACGGCACTCCCACCCATGTTCTTGACGACTTCGGTTGGCTGGAGATGCGCGTGGTCACCGAAAGTCGTTCGGGCGTCGGCGGTTTTTGGGTCCAGTGGCAAGATGTAAAGGAGTTTGGCGAAAAGCTCTCGGCGTATCCAATTGACCCGAACGCTCCTCTTGCCGAGCAATGGGGTTACAGCGAAAACGGCGAGTATGAGAAGGTTCTGGGAGTTGAAATTGCCCCGGCCAATGCACGCGGAGGCCTGAAAGTCCGTGTTGAAATAGCAGATCAGGATGACCCGACCGACTGCGTCAAAACTTCATTCCAAACGAATTATCCAGACTTAGCGGCATTCCAGCTTGAGATAGCGCAGCTGATGGCTGGCGAGATCGAAGAGGCGCGCCTCAGCGGGAGGTGATGTCCGCTTCCCACCCCAAGCGGACATGATGCCCAGTTCCTAAAACCCCCGCGCCACCCGCTCGGCAAAGTCCGGCGCAACGCCCGCGCTGGCGAACACCTCATGCGCCAGCCCCGCGTTCAGCGGCAGGTCGGCCTGTTCGCGGTAGAGCCGCTTGTACGCGAACACGCTGTGCCGCGATTGCGCGGCAATCGCCTCGGCCAATTTCCGCACCGCCGCATCCAGTTCGCCATCCGCCACGCAATGATTGGCGAGGCCGATCCGCGCGGCCTCGCGCCCACTCACCGGCAACCCAGTAAAGCTCATCTCGCGCGCTTTGGCTTCGCCGACGCGGCGGGGGAGGCGCTGGCTCATGCCCCAGATCGGTACCAGCCCGAACTTGCCGTGGGTGTCGGCGAAATGCGCGCTTTCGCCCGCGACGATGATATCGCCCGCGAGCGCGAGTTCGAGCCCGCCGGTGAAGCAGCCCCCTTGGACCGCGACGATCACCGGCTGCGGCAATTCGGCGAGCTTGGTGACGATCGAGCCTTGATAATGTTTGCGCGGCGCTTCGAGCCCGCGTTCCTTGAGGTCGTTGCCGGCACAGAAGGCGGGGCCGCCCGCGCGCAGCACCACCACGCCGATCGCCTCGCCCGCCGCGGCGATGGCGTCGGCGTGCGCATCGAGTTCGGCCCAGAGCGCGAGGTTCAGCGCGTTGCGCTTTTCGGGGCGGTTGAGCGTCAGCGTCGCGATGCCGCCTTCGTCGCTGCGCAGGACCAGTTCGCTCATGCCTTTGCCTCCGCTGCCATGATGGTTCGCCCGTCGGGGCCGATGGCGGCCATCTCCCAGCCGTCGTCTTTCGCGCGGCCGACGAGATGGATCGGCTCGCCGACGAAGGCGGGGGCCAACGCGCGCATCGTGAAGCGCGTCAACGCATTGGCCCCGAGTTCGCGCTGCGCGAGATCGAGCAGCAGGGTAGCGGTCAGCGGGCCGTGCACCACCAGCCCAGGGTAGCTCTCTTCGCCGGTCGTATAGGGTAGGTCGTAATGGATGCGGTGGCTGTTGAAGGTCAGCGCCGAATAGCGGAACAGCATCGCCTCGGTCGGCACGACATCGCGGCGCCATTTCCAATCGGAGAGATCGGGGTCGCCTGCGGGTGCCGGTGCCTGGGCAGGAGGCACAGCAGGGGCCGGCGCGCGGAACACGATCGTCTGGCGCTCCTGCACCGCGATCACCTCGTCGGCGCGCGTCTCGTGCGCGACCTCGACGAAGACGAGCGGGCCGGTGCCGCCGGTCTTCTCCTTGATCGCGGCGACGGTCGAGGTGCGCGCGATCGCCGCTCCCGCGACGATCGGCGCGAGGAAGCGGACGTCGCTCGCTGCCCACATCCGGCGCGGCAGCGGGATCGGCGGCATGAAGCTGCCCGAATCGTCCTGGCGCAGCGGGTGCCCGTCGGGCCCGAGCGTCGCGGTCGGCGCGTCGGGCAGGCAGAGGCACCAGTGAATGGCCTGCGCCGCAACATCGCCGCCCATGTCGCTGTCGATGGTCGCGCGGAAGCGTGCCAGCGAGGCGGGCGTCAGCATATCGCACTGGACGATGCTGCGCCCGATCCACGATCCCCAGTCTGTCACGAAAAGCCCCCGCCGCCACGTCCGGCGCCTGTGGTAGGGGAATATGGTGCGGTCGAGAAGACTCGAACTTCCACGGCCTTTCGGCCACAACGACCTCAACGTTGCGCGTCTACCAGTTCCGCCACGACCGCACATCATGATGGTCCGGAACGGGTCCGGCACCAGGTAGGAGCGGGCGCCTAGCAAAGCTTTCCGGGCGATGCAAGCGACCAACGCCGCATTTATTTTTGCAGCTGCGAAGAAGCCGCGCGGCGCGCAGCCGTGCTTGTCATAGAAGCGACTCCAAAGAGTCACGCGAATGTCATCGCTCTGGCGTCAGACCGTCACCGAATCACCCTAGTGGCGGCCCAATCGGGGGGCGGCGGAATAGTTTCGCCGTTCCGGCCGGTGACTTTCAGCAGGGGCGCCGCTCGACCATTTGGGGGCGCACAGCGGATAACGGAGAATTTCATGGCGGCTTTCGCGCGCGTTCGTTTGGTCATGCTCAGCGGCGTGGCCTGTTCCATTCTGGCCGCCTGCGGCGCCGACGGCGTCGCCTCGCCCGGCGAAGGCGTGATCGTGATCCCGGCGCCGACGCCGACCCCCACGCCGACGCCGACCCCCACGCCGACTCCGACGGGCGTCACCCCCGCCGCCGCCTGCCCGACGATCGCCGGCCCCGCGCTGACCGACCTCGGCACCATCACCGGCCCGCAGGGCACCTGGCGCAATTGCGGCTTCCCCGCGCGCTTCACCACCACCACGGCGATCCCGAAGGTCGCTGGCGTGATCTATTCGCTGCCCGGCCGCGTCGATGTCGGCACGGATCAGGGGCCGACCGAGGATGCGGGCGATGCTGCCGACGTCACGCTGACGATCGATCCGGGCGTCACCATCTTCGGTTCGACCGGCGTGTCGTTCCTCGTCGTCAACCGCGGCAACAAGATCGACGCGGTCGGCACCCCGGCGCAGCCGATCGTCTTCACCGGCCGCGGCAACGTCGTCGGCTCGGCGACCGACGACATCTCGCAGCTGTGGGGCGGCGTCGTGCTGCTCGGCCGTGCGCCGGTCACCGACTGCCTCGCGCCGGGCGCGACGCCGGGCACCAACGCCTGCGAACGCGACACCGAAGGTGCGTCGGGCGCGCTCTATGGCGGCGAAATCGTGGCCGATAATTCGGGCCGCATGTCGTACGTCCAGATTCGCTACTCGGGCTTCAACCTGACCCCAAACAGCGAGCTGCAGGGCCTGACGCCCTCGGGCACCGGTTCGGGCACGGTGATCGAAAATATCCAGGTGCACAACAGCTCGGACGACGGCATCGAAGTGTTCGGCGGCCGCGTAAACATGCGCAACCTCGTCATCACCGGCGCGGAAGATGACGGCCTCGACACCGACGTTGGCTATAAGGGCAACGTTCAGTTCCTGCTCGCGGTGCAGCGCGCCGGCGGCGCGGTCGGCGACTCGATGCTCGAGATCGACTCGAACGGCAATGAAGACACGACCCCGCGCCAGAATGTCGCGTTGTCGAACTTCACCTTCATCCACCGCAACAATGCGGCCAGCAACGCGGCGACGGTGCTGATCCGCGGCGGCGCCGACTATCGCTTCATGAACGGCGTGATCGCGGCGCCGGGCATCTCGTGCATCCGCATCAACTCGGCGACGACGGTGCAGACCGCGGGTCCCGACGAAGCCGGCCCGCCGAAGTTCGACTCGGTCAACATGCAGTGCGGCGGTACCAGCGCCTTCACCGGCTCGGGCGGCGTCACCAACGACCAGGTCGCGGCGATCTTCAACGCGGGCACGAACAACAGCTCGACCTTCGTCCCGACGCTGGCCAGCGTGTTCATCAACGGCTCGGCCGAAACCGCGCGCCCGGCGTTCAACCCGGTTCCGATCAACGCCTTCTTCGTGAACGCGGGTTACGTCGGCGCAGTGCGCGACGCCGCCGACACGCGCTTCCAAGGCTGGACCTGCAATTCGGCGACGGCGAACTTCGGTTCGTCGAGCGGTGCCTGCACGGCCATCCCGGTCTGACGCGCCGACGTTTCGAATATTGGGGCGGGGCGCACCGACGGCGGAGCGCCCCGCCCCCTATCCCATCTGCAAACAGGGGTTTTCTGATCATGACCACGCGGCCGCTCTTCGCCAGCCTGCTGCTTATCTCGTCGGCTCTGGTGTCCCCTGCGGCGCTGGCGCAGGACGCCGGGCCTGCGGGCGACAGCGTCCAGTCGACGCCGCCGACCGAGGATGTCGCGCGGCCCGCGACCGATGCGGCGCCCGGCGACGTCCCCGCCGAAGAAGAGCCCGACGTCTCGATCCCCGGCGGCGCGGACGCCGAAATCGTCGTCACCGGCCGCTATACGCCGAACATCGTTCGCGCGACGCCCGAGGTGGTGTCGGTGCTGTCGTCGGCCGACATCGCGCGCACCGGTGAAGGCGATATCTCGGGCTCGCTGCAGCGTGTCACCGGCCTGTCGGTCGTCGGCGGCGGTTTCGTCTATGTCCGCGGCCTCGGCGACCGCTATTCGCTGGCGCTGCTCAACGGTTCGCCGCTGCCCAGCCCCGAACCGCTGAAGCGCGTCGTGCCGCTCGACATTTTCCCGTCGAACGTCATCGATTCGACTTTGGTCCAGAAAAGCTATTCGGTGAACTTCCCCGGCGAATTCGGCGGCGGCGTGATCAACCTCACCACCAAATCCACGCCGCGCGAAAGCTTCCTGACCTTCTCGGGTGGCATCGGCTGGGACAGCGAGACGACCAACGAGCTCGGCTATACCTATTATGGCAGCGACACCGACTGGACCGGCTTCGACGACGGCACGCGCGACGTTCCGCCGCTGCTGAGTGCGGCCTTCGCCAGCGGCAAGCCCATCCTCGAAGGCGCCGACTTCAGCCAGACCGATCTTGAAGCGATGGCGATGGAGCTGTCGAACGCCCCGACGACCCTGCTCCAGCAAAACAACCATATTCCGGTCAACTGGTCCGCCGGTGTCACCGGCGGCCTGAATTTCGCGCTGCCCGACGGCGAACTCGGCATCATCGCCACCGCCGGGATCAGCAACAAGTGGCGCACCCGCGACACGCTGCAACAGACTTCGCTGGATCCCGATCTCGAAGGGCCGCCGCAGACCGACTTTCAGCGCGTCATCACCGACAATCGTATCGTCGTGAACGGCCTGCTGGGTTTCGGGCTCGAACTCGGCGATCACAAGTTCCGCTGGACCAGCCTCTATATCCGCGACACGCTGAAGCAGGCCCGCTTGGGGCTGGGCCGGGATCAGAATGTTCCCGATCGCGAAACGATGGTCCAGGACACCGCCTGGTACGAACGCCAGCTGATCAACACCCAGCTGGTTGCCGAATTCGACTTTGACCAGCTCCAGCTCGATCTGCGCGGCGGCTATGCCAATTCGCAGCGTGAGGCGCCCTATGAGCGCAGCTTCACCTATATCCGCTCCAACCTGCCGCTGGCGCAGGATCCGGTCGGCGACAAGTTCGTCAACGACCTCGGCGGCAACCGCGGCAGCGCGACGATCGCCTTTTCGGACCTGAACGAGGATCTGTGGTCGGGCGGCGTTGATCTCAGCTATGAACTGGCGCCCAGCATTACCGCCAGTGCCGGCTATGCCTATAGCGACACCCACCGCGTCGCGGTGCGCCGTGCCTTCCAGTTCCGCGCGGCGAACCTGCCGATTCCGGTCCAGCAGTTGCGTCCCGATTTCCTTCTCTCCGATGCGTCGATCCAGCTGTACGATATCACGCTGGTCGAAACCTCGGCGCAGGACGGAACGGCCGCGTTCGACGCAAATCTCACGACCCATGCGGGCTATGCGCAGGTGCAGGCCGAACTGACGTCGGGGGTGAACGTCAATGCCGGCGTCCGCTACGAGGATGCAAAGCAGACGGTCTCTCCGATCGACTTGTTCAACACGGGCGGCACGGCGATCGCGGTGACCGACCTCAACAACGACTATTGGCTGCCAGCGGTCACTTTGACCTGGGAAGTCGCGCCCGACATGCAGCTGCGGCTCAACGGGTCGAAGACGATCGCGCGCCCGCAGTTTCGCGAACTGATCGCGCAAATCTATCAGGACCCCGAGTCGAACCGCCAGTTTCGCGGTAATCCGTCGCTGACCGATAGCGAGTTGATGAACGCCGAGCTGCGCTACGAATGGTATTTTGCCAAGGATCAGCGATTCACCGCTGCGGGTTTCTACAAGAAGATCGACAATCCGATCGAGGCGTACACCTCGATCAGCACCGACTCGGTCGCCAACACCAGCTTCGCCAATGCGCCCGAGGCTACGCTTTACGGCGCCGAGGTCGAGGTGCAGAAATATTTCCCGCTCGACGGGCTGGGCGAATCGCCTTTCTGGCAAAGCCGTCGCCTGGTGCTGATCGGCAACTATACCTGGACGAAGTCGGAAATTAAGGTCGGCGACGGTGACACTACGGTGATCAACGGGGTCGAACTCGACGCGAGCGACTTTTTCTTCGACGGCTCGCCGCTCACTGGGCAATCGGACCATCTGGTAAACGTCCAGATCGGGCTCGAGGATCAGGACAATCTGTCGCAACAGACTCTGCTGTTGACCTATGCCAGCCCGCGCGTCACCAGCCGCGGTCCGTCGGGCCAGCCCGACATTCGCGAAAAGCCGGGCATCCAGCTCGACTTCGTCGCACGGCAGGGTTTTGCCGTCTTCGGCAAGGATATCGAGCTGAAGTTCGAGGCGCGCAACCTGACCGGGCGCAAATATCAGGAAGTGCAGGAAAATGCCGAAAGCCGCATTTTCCTCAACCGCTACAAGCTTGGCCGCACCTTCTCGCTGAGCGCCTCGCTGAAGTTTTGAGGTTAATCCTCCCTGGGGCCGCAGGCCATGGGGAGGGGGACCACCGCGAAGCGGTGGTGGAGGGGCAGCGACATTGCGTCACGGCCCCTCCGTCAGCCCTTCGGGCTGCCACCTCCCCATGGCTTCGCCATAGGGAGGATCATGAAGCGCCGCCGCCGCCGGACTCGCTCCACTGTCAAAAAACTGTAATCTTCCCGTCAACTGATCGTCACCAATCGTCCCTAGGCGATTCGCGAGACATGGTTCCAAGCGGGGGATAAACAAGCTTTCATGGCGACGCTGATGTCCGGATCGGCCCTTCGGCTGCCGCGCGGCCTGCCCGCATGGCTGCGCGTTCGCCGTTCGCCGCGCGCGATCGGACCGCTGCTGCTCGTCGGTCTGCTGGCGTTCCTGCTCGCGGTGCAGGCGGTGCGGCTCATTTGGACGCTGATCACGCCGCTGTCGCCGCTCGGCGCCTGGCAGCCGCAGACCGCGGTGATCGCCTCGCCCGCCGAACGCCGCGCGCTCTTCACCAGCTTCGATCCCTTCTTCCGCACCGGCGGGCAGGCACCTGCCAGCGCCACCGTCACCGCGCTCGGCCTCACCCTCTTCGGCGTGAACATCAACGAGGCCACCGGCGGCGGCTCGGCGATCATCGCGGGTGAGGACGGTATCCAGAACAGCTATGCGGTGGGCGACGAAATCGCGCCCGGCGTCAAGCTCGTCGGGGTCGCCTTCGACCATGTGCTGCTCGACCGCGGCGGTGCGCGCGAAAGCCTGTTCCTCGACCAGAGCGGCGACGCCGCGGTTGCCACGCCCGCGACCCCGCTGCCCGCCCCGACGCAGGTCGGCGCGCCCGCCGCGGCCGATCCCAACGCCGTTGCCGGCGAACTCTCGCCCGCCGCGCTTAAGGCCGGGGTCGGCTTCGCGCCGCGCACCGAGAACGGCAAGGTCACCGGCGTCGTCGTCCAGCCGCAGGGCGACGGCGCGACCTTCCGCGCCGCGGGTCTCCGCCCCGGCGACGTCGTGCGCGGGATCAACGGTCGCGCCATCGGCTCGGCGAGCGACGCCGCCGCGCTCGCCAATCAAATCACACCGGGTGCACGCATCTCGCTCGAAATCGAGCGCGGCGCGCAGGTCATCCCGATCGCTATTTTTGTGTCGAAGTAAGGGTATATGCGCCTCAAACTCTCCCTGATGCTTGCCGCCGCGCTGGTCTCGGCCGCGCCGCTTCCGGCGCTCGCGCAATATTCGCTGAACGTCCGCGATGCCGACATCCGCGCCTTCATCCAGGATGCGGCGCGGATCACCGGGCGCACCTTCGTCATCGACGGGCGCGTCAACGGCAAGGTCTCGGTCGTCACCGACCGCCCGCTGTCGCGCAGCGAATATTTCGAGATTTTCCTCGCGACCCTGCGCTCGAACGGCCTTGTCGCGGTGCCGGGTCCGAACGGCGCCTATCGCATCCAGCCGATCGACGGCGCCGCGGCGCAGCCCGGCCGCATCGGCGGCCGCGGTGCGGCGCAGAACCAGTTCGTGACCGAGATCATCCGCCTCCGCCACATCGACGCCGTCGCCGCGGTCGAGACGCTGCGCCCGCTGGTCAGCCCGCAGGGCTCGCTCACCGCGAACCGCAACGCCAACAGCCTGGTCGTCGCCGACTTCGCCGACAATATCCGCCGCATCCGCGCGCTTGCGAGCAGCATCGACCGCGACACGACGACCAGCCAGATCGTCACGCTCAAGAATGCCGGCGCGCGCGAGATCGCCGCCGCCTTGCAGGCGCTCGTCCCCGCCGCGGGCGAGGGATCGCAGTCGCCGGTGGCGATCGTCCCCATCGACAGCAGCAACGCGATTGCGCTGCGCGGCGATCAGGCGCTCGTCGCGCGCTTCGTTGCGATGGCGAACGACCTCGACGCCAAGGCGGCGGGCGGCACCGAACTGCGAGTCTATTGGCTCCAGCACGCCAATGCCGAGACTTTGCTCCCGACGATCCAGCAGCTCGTCGGCGGCGGCAGCGACCCGGCGCAGAAGGCTGGCCTGCCTCCGGCATCGTCATCTTCATCGTCGTCGAGCGGCGCTTCGGCACCGACCGCCGCGCCCGCCGCGGCGACGCCAACCTCGGTCAGCGGCTCGGGCGGCAGCATCGCGACGCGCGGCCCCGCGATCGTCACCCGCTACGAAGGCGCCAACGCGATCATCGTCGCCGCGAACAGCGAGGTGCAGCGTATGCTCGGCGAGCTGATCCGCCAGCTCGACAGCCGCCGCGAACAGGTGCTGGTCGAGGCGATCGTCGTCGAGATCGGCGACAGCGCGGCCAAACAGCTCGGCGTGCAATTCCTGCTCGGCGGCAAGAACATCCCCTTCGCCGCGACCAGCTACAGCAACGCCTCGCCTAACATCCTGACGCTGGGCGGCGCCTATGCCGCGAACGAGCTGGCGCAGGACACGACGACGGTCAACGGTACCACCACGGTCACCACCACCGGCAGCTCGTTCGGAAACAGCCTGCAGGAAGCGGCCGCCGCCTCGCTGCTCAGCGCCACCGGTGGTTTTGCGGGCTTCGCCGGCGACATCGGCAAGAACACGGTGTTCGGCGCGATCATCAACGCGGTGAAGTCGGACACGACGTCGAATCTGCTCGCGACGCCGCATATCGTGACGCTCGACAATCAGGCGGCGAAATTCCTCGTCGGGCAGGAAGTGCCGATCACCACCGGCGAAGCGCTCAGCGACAATTTCGACAACGCCTTCCGCACCGTCCAGCGCGAAGAGGTCGGTATCAAGCTCGAGGTCACCCCGCAGGTCAACGGCGCCGGCGAGGTGAAATTGTTCCTGCGCCAGGAAGTGTCGAGCGTCGCGGGGCCGGTGTCGTCACGCAACAGCGACCTGATCCTCAACAAGCGTTCGTTCGAGACCGTGCTGACGGTCGACGACGGCGAGATCCTGGCGATCGGCGGGCTGCTCAACGACGATGAGCGCAAGACGATCGAACGCATCCCGCTTTTGAGCGACATCCCGCTGATCGGCGAGCTGTTCAAGTCGCGCAGCCGCAGCCGCTCCAAGACCAACCTCATGGTCTTCATCCGCCCGACGATCCTGCGCAACCGCGAGGACAATGCCGCGCTCACCGCGCGCCGCTACGGCTATGTCCGCGATACCCAGCTGCGACGCAATCCCGACGAGGAGCCCGCGATCGACACGTTGGTGCGCGACTATATGGGAACCACTCCGCCCGCACCGGCGGCGCCGACCGACGTCACCGTCGGCCCGGTCGATTTGCCCGCGCTGCGCGGTCCCGACGGCACGGTGATCTCGACCGACGTCCCGCCCTCGATCTCGAACGCGCCCGCACCGCCCCCCGGAGATTATCCGTGACCGATCCCGAACCGATCGCCGCTCCTCCGGCGCCGGTCGACATCCCCTATGCCTTTGCGCGCACCCACGGCGTCGTGATCGCGCCCGGCGAGGGCGGCGTGTGGCTCGCCACCTTGCGCGACGGCAGCGACCCCGCGGTGCTGATCGAGGTGAAGCGCTATCTCGCCGCGCCGCTCAAGGTCGCGACCGCGAGCGTCGCCGATTTCGACCGGCTGCTCTCCGATCATTATGCCGTCGACAGCTCGGCGGCGGCGATGGCGGGCTCGCTCGACGGCAGCGATTTGGAGCTTGGCATCCCCAGCGCCGAGGATTTGCTCGACAGCGCCGACGATGCCCCCGCGATCCGCCTGATCAACGCGATCATCGCCGAGGCGGTGCGCCAGGGCGTCAGCGATATCCATATCGAACCCTATGAAAGCGGGCTCGTCGTGCGCATGCGCACCGACGGCGTGCTGCGCGAGCATCTGCGTATGCCGCCCCATGTCGCCCCCGTCGTCGTCAGCCGCATCAAGGTGATGGCGCGGCTCGACATCGCCGAACGCCGCATTCCGCAGGACGGGCGTATCGGGCTGACGCTGGCGGGCAAGGCGGTCGACGTCCGCGTCTCGACATTGCCGAGCCGCGCGGGCGAGCGCGTCGTGATGCGTATCCTCGACAAGGATAGCGCGGGGATCGATTTCGACGTGCTCGGGCTGGCGGGCGCCGCCGACCAAATCCTGCGCGAGGCGCTCGCCGAACCCAATGGCATCATCCTCGTCACCGGCCCGACGGGTTCGGGCAAGACGACGACGCTTTACGCCGCTCTCAAGCAATTGAACGACGGTCAGCGCAACATCCTGACCGTCGAGGATCCGGTCGAATATGCCGTCGACGGCGTCGGCCAGACGCAGGTCAACGCCAAGGTCGGGCTCGACTTCGCTGCGGGACTCCGCGCGATCCTGCGCCAGGATCCCGACGTCGTGATGGTCGGGGAAATCCGTGACCGCGAGACCGCCGACATTGCGGTGCAGGCGTCGCTGACCGGCCACCTCGTGCTCTCGACCGTGCATACCAACGACGCGGTGGGCGCGATCACGCGCTTGAAAGACCTGAAGGTCGAACCCTTCCTGCTCGCCTCGACACTGCGCGCGGTGATCGCGCAGCGGCTGGTGCGCAAGCTCTGCGATAATTGCCGCGAGCCGGTGCAGGCCGACAACAGCATCGCCGCGATGCTGGGGCTCGACATCGGCACCGTCGTCTGGCGCCCCAAGGGCTGCGAGACGTGCGGCGGCACCGGCTTCAAGGGCCGCGTCGGGGTGTTCGAGGCGATCAAGGTCGATGAGACCGTGCGCCGCTACATCTACGCGGGCGGCGACGAATCGATGATCGCGAAACATGCCTTCCTGAAGGCGCCTACGCTCGCCAGCGCGGCGCGCGCGATGGTCGCCAAGGGGCTGACCACGCCCGAGGAAGCGATCCGCATCGCGCGGCGCGAGGATGTCGATGCCTGATTATCGCTATGTGGCGATCGACAGCCAGGGCCGTGAGCGCAAGGGGCGGCTGACCGCCGCGAACGACGATGCCGCGCGCGCCGACCTGATCCGCCGCAGCTTCCACATCGTCGCGGTCGAACCCGCGGGGACCAAGCCCGCGGGGCGCTCGCTGCTCGCCTTTCGCCGCACGCGCCTCGGCAGCAAGGAACTCGCGCTCTTCACGCGGCAGCTCGCGACGCTCGCCGAGGTCGCGCCGCTCGAGGAAGCGCTGCGCACGCTGACGCGCCAGAGCGAGGCCGAAAGCGCGCGCGCGGTGATCGGCGACGTCCACGCCGGGCTGCTCGAAGGCCGCCGCCTCGCCGACGCGATGGCGCGCCAGCCCGCGAGCTTCCCGCCGCTATATCGCGCGATGGTCGCCGCGGGCGAGACCACGGGCAGCCTGACCGTCATCCTCGCGCGGCTCGCCGACCTGCTCGAACGCCAGGCCGAGGTGCGCGGCAAGCTGATCGCCGCGCTCGCTTACCCGATCGTGCTCGCGGTGGTGGCGATCGGCGTCGTCGCGGCGCTGATGATCTTCGTCGTGCCGCGCGTCGTCGAGCAGTTCACCGACACCGGGGCGCAGCTGCCCTTCCTGACGCGCGCGGTGATCGCGATCTCGAACTTCGCCGCCAACTGGTGGTGGCTGATCGCGCTGCTGCTCGCCGCGGGCGCCTTCGGCTGGGTCGCGGCGATGCGCCGCCCGGCTTTCAAGGCGCGCGTCGACGCGCGGCTGCTGCGCCTGCCGCTGCTCGGGCGCCTGCTGCGCGATCTCTATGCGGCGCGTTTCGCGCGCACGCTGTCGACGATGGTGTCGAGCCGCCTGCCGCTCGTCGAGGGGCTCCGCCTCACCGTGCCGACGATCCGCAACGCCGCGCTCGCCGGCGCGACCGCGACGATCGTCGATCAGGTGCGGGCGGGCGGCGGGCTTTCGGCCGCGCTCCGCGACGCCGGGGTATTCCCGCCCCTGCTCGTCTATATGACCGCGAGCGGCGAAAGCGCGGGACGGCTCGAGGTGATGCTCGAGCGCGCCGCCGACTATCTCGAACGCGAGTTCGACCGTTTCACCGCCGCGTCGATGGCGCTTCTCGAACCTGTCATAATTGTCGTTATGGGGTCGTGCGTCGCCCTCATCATCCTCGCCATCCTGCTGCCGATCCTCCAGTTGCAGAACCTAGCCGGACTTTAAAAATGTCGCTGATGAAGC
Source organism: Sphingopyxis sp. QXT-31 (assembly GCF_001984035.1). NCBI lineage: Bacteria > Pseudomonadati > Pseudomonadota > Alphaproteobacteria > Sphingomonadales > Sphingopyxidaceae > Sphingopyxis > Sphingopyxis sp. QXT-31. The sequence goes on from NZ_CP019449.1 coordinate 4,043,169, forward strand.
TAATCTTTCGCCTGATGCTCGATCCCGCCCGCCCGTCGTCCAAACGCGCCCGCAAGAAGGGCGAGCGCGGTTTCACCCTCACCGAACTGATGGTCGTGATCTTCATCATCGGCCTGCTCGCGACGGTGGTGATGATCAACGTCCTGCCCAGCCAGGACAGGGCGATGGTGACCAAGGCCAAGGCCGATATCGCGACGCTGGAAACCGCGCTCGAACAATATCGGCTCGACAATCTGACCTATCCCGCCTCGGGCGACGGCCTCAATGCCTTGAAGGTCGCGCCGCCCGCGCTCGCGCAGCCCGAACGCTATCGCCGCGGCGGCTATATCAAGACGCTGCCGCAGGATCCGTGGGGCCGCCCCTATAATTACCAGGCGCCGGGTGCGAACGGAAAGGCGTTCGAGATCTGGTCGATGGGCGCCGACGGCGCGCCGGGCGGGACCGACGAAAATGCGGACATCCGCAGCGACGGCTGACGCGCCGGCGCGTCCCCCTGCCAACGGCTTCACTCTCGTCGAACTGATGGTCGTGCTCGCGATCATGGCGCTCGCCGCGACCGCAGTGGTGCTGACGATCCCGGTGGAAGAACGCAGCGTGCGCAGCGAGGCCGACCGCCTCGCCGCGCGGCTCGCCGCCGCGCGCGATGTCGCGGTGATCGAGGGGCGCAGCGTGTCGGTGAATTTCGCGCCCTCGGGTTACGGCTTCGAACGCCGCGTCGCGGGCGAATGGCAGGCGCTGCCCGGGCGCAGCTTCGAACAGCGCAACTGGCCGTCGGACGTGCGTTTCGTCGCGGGCAACGGACAGGGCGCGGCGCGCGTGCTGTTCGACCGCGTCGGCACCAGCCCGACGCCGCAGGCGCTGGTGCTCGCCGGCGGCGACGCGCGCGAAGTCGTGCGCGTGTCCGCCACGGGGGAGATCATCCGTGGCGAATAAGGCCGAAGGCGGCTTCACCCTGCTCGAAATGCTGGTGGCGCTCAGCATCATCAGCATTGCGGCGCTGACCTTGGTGCGGCTCGACGCCTTTGCGATTCGCACCGCGGGCGACCTCGACGAAAGCACGATGGCGGGCATCGTCGCGCAGAACCGCGCGGTCGAACTATGGACCGACCCCGCGCCGCCGACGATCGGCAATAGCGCGGTGGGCGTGGCGAACGCCGGGCGCAACTGGCGCGTCGAGCAGCGCGTCAGCAAGACCGCCGACGACAGCCTGCTGCGCATCGACCTGCTCGTCCGCCCCGAAAACGGCAGCGGGCAGGCGGCGCTGACGATCATCCGGCCCAGCCGATGACGAACGAGCGCGGCTTCACCCTCGTCGAGATGCTCGTGGCGCTGTCGCTGTTCGCGGCGATCGCGGCGATGGGCGTCGGCCTGCTGCGCAGTAGTGTCGATACGCAGGATGCTGTGCAGGACCGGCTCAAGGCGATGAGCGGGGTCAACCGCGTCCGCGCGCTGATGGCGAACGACCTCGCGCAGGCGCTGCCGCGCCCGACGCGCGGGGCCTCGGGAGAGGCGATCCCCGCCTTTGCCGGCTCCGAGACGGGCTTCGCGCTCGTCCACGGCGGCGCGGGCTCGCTCGAAGCCGGGTCGCGGCCCAATGTCGAGCGCGTCGCTTATGCCTTCACCGGCGGCGAGTGGCGCCGCGCGGTGCAGCCGATGCTCGACGGCACGCCCTTGGGCGACGGCGACCGGCTGGTCGCCGAGGTGACGAGCGTCGCGATCCGTTACCGCGACGACCGGGGGCAATGGGGCGGCAGCTGGAACAGCGAGCCCGGCGACCGCCTGCCGCGCGCGGTCGAGGTGCGGCTGACGCGCCGCGGCGGCGCGCCGCTGGTGATGCTGTTCCTGACCGCGCCCGCGCCGCCGCCACCGCTGCTGACCGGGACGCCCGCGCCATGATCCGCCGCGCACCCGAGGAACGCGGCGCGGCGCTGCTCAGCGTGCTGCTGCTGGTGTCGGTGATGGCGGTGATCGCCGCGACCGCGCTCGACCGGCTGACGCTCGCGACGCGCATCGCGGGCAGCGCCGCGACGGTCGACCAGGGGCGGGCCTATGCCTTCGCCGCCGAGGAGATTGCGATGCGCCGCGTCGCCGACCTCGTCGGGCGCGACAAGGCGAAGCTGACCCTCGCGGGCGACTGGCTTGGGCGCGATTTCACGCTGCCGCTTCCGAACGGGCAAGGAAGCGCGCGGCTGACCGACGCCAATAATTGCTTCAACCTCAACAGCCTGGTCGCCGAAACCACGCCGGGGCGCTTCAGCCAGCGGCCGGGCACGACGGGCCAGTTCGCGGAGCTGATGACCTTGGTCGGGGTCAATGTCGACGAGGCGCGGATGATCGCGGGGGCGACCGCCGACTGGCTCGACAGCGACAGCGTCGACGGCCCGCTCGGCGCCGAGGACGGCGTCTATCGCTCGCTGCCCGGCAGCTATCTGCCCGCCAATCGCAAGATGGTCGACGCCAGCGAGTTTCGCGCGGTGCGCGGGGTGACCCCCGCCATCTATGCGCGGCTCAAACCCTGGATCTGCGTGCTGCCCGCGACCGAGCCGGTGAAGCTCAACATCAACACGCTGGCGCCGACGCAGGCGCCGCTCGTCGCGATGCTGCTGCCCGGACAATTGAGCGTCGCCGACGCGCGCGCGGTGCTGGCGGCGCGTCCCGCGGGCGGCTATGGCAGCAGCGTGCGATTCTGGGAGTCCGGACCGCTCGCCCGCCTCGACCCGCCGACCGACGTCGCCGAGCAGGCGGGGGTGACGAGCCGCTGGCTGGCGCTGCGCACGCAGGTGACGATGGGGGATGGTTTCTTGACGGCAGAATCGCTCATCGACGCCTGGGGCGGGGCGCAGGCGGCGGGCGCCGCGCCGCCGGTGATCGTTCGGCGCGACTGGGGCGAATCCGACTGAAATGGCGCGCACATTGCTTCTCTGGCTGCCGACGCAGGCGGCGCTGAACCGCGGCGACGCGTGCGAGCCCTCGTGGCTGCGCGTCGACGACGGGGTGATCGTCGATTCGGGGCAGGACGACGGCTGGGTCGATGCGTGGGAGCGGCCCCAGGACGATAGGGGTGACGACCGGCTGGTCGCGCTCGCGCCGGTCGCCGACGTGCCGCTGCGCTGGCACCATTATCCCGACGCCGCGCCCGCGCAGGCCGCGGCGATCGCGCGGCTCGACACGCTGCGGACCAGCCTCGGCGATGCCGCGGCGCTGCATATCGTTGCGGGCCAGCCCGCCGATGCCGGGCAGGCGGTGCCGGTCGCGGTCACGACGCACGCCGCGATGACCGCGTGGACCGAGTGGCTGAAGGCGCAGGGGCTCGCTCCTGCGGCGATCATTCCCGCCGCGGCGACGGTGCCGCCGCCCGACGCCGACAGCCTGTGGACCGCCGAACTCGGCCGCGAGCAGGTGCTGCGCACCGACGACCGCGCCTTTGCTTCGGACCCCGAGCTCGACCCGCTGATCGCCGCCGAGCGGCCGATCGTGCCGCTCGATGCAGAGCGAATGCGTGAGGCGCTGCTGCTCTCGCTGTCGGCGCCGCCACTCGACCTGCTGAGCGGCGCCTGGCAGCCCAAACGCAGCTGGGCGATCGACCCGGCGATGGTGCAATGGATCAAGCGGCTGGCGATCGCGCTGCTGGTGGTGAGCCTGCTGATCCCGATCATCTACGCGATCCGCGTCAATTCGGACATATCGCGCGCCGACGAAGCCGTGGTCGCGAGCGCCAAGAAAGCCGGCGTAACCGCCACCGATGCGGCGGCGGCCGAAGCCGAGATCGATCGGCGGCTCGCGGCGGCGGGCGGCGGGCCGCTCGCCTTCTCGGTGCCCGCCTCGGCGCTTTACGATGCGATGCGCGATACGCCCGGCGTCGCGCTCAAGACGCTGTCGCACCGCACCGACGGCACGCTGACGACGACGATCGCCGCGCCGCGCACCGAGGATCTGAACGCGGTGCTGCTATCGCTGCAGGCGCGCGGCTACAAGGTCACCGCGCAGCCGATGGCGGGCACCGACGGCCAGCAGATGGCGAATATCACCGTGAGGGCCGTGCCATGAGCGAGCGCATCGTGACCTGGTGGGCCGGCCTGTCGCGCCGCGAGCGCTGGCTCGTCGGCATCGCGGGTCTGCTCGCGCTAGCCGTCATCCTGTGGGGACTCGGCCGCCCGGCCTACGCGGCCTTCGCCGATCTCGAGGCGCAGCACCGCGCCGCGATCGAGCGCGAGGGGCGCGTTGCGGCCAAGCTGCAACTGCTCGCGCGCAAGCCCGCAGCGGCCGCGCCAACCGCGGCCGATACCACCCCGGTGGACCAATATTTGACGCAGTCGGCGGGCGAGATCGGGCTGACGCTCGATCGCAACGAGGCGCGCGGGCAGGGGCAAGCGACGGTGGCGATCGCGACCGCCAAGGCCCCCGTGCTCGCCGACTGGCTCGCCAGCCTCGAGGCGCAGGGCTTCGTCGTCGATCAGCTGACAATCACCCCGGGCAATGACGGGACTGTCGGCATGACCGCCGAACTCCGCCGCGGAGGCCAGTGATGCGCCGCCGCGTGATTTTCGCCGCGCTGCTGATCGCGCTGATCGTGATCGCCGCGACCTTCCCAATGCGGCTCGCGCTGTCGCTCGCGGGCGCCGAGCGCTCGGGGCTGACCGCGCGCGAGGTCAATGGTTCGGTGTGGGCGGGTGAGCTGATCGAGGCGCGGCTCGGCGCGCTGCCGCTCGGCAATGTCCAGGCCCGCCTGTCGCCGCTCGCGCTGCTCGGCGGCGATGTCGAACTCGCCTTCGCGCGGCCCGATGCGCGGCTGGGCGAACTCGCGGGGCGGCTCCACGGCAGCAATCCGCGCGGGGTGTCCGACCTCAATGGCACCACCTCGCTGTCGGGCGGGCTCGGGCTCGTCCCCGTGGATAGTCTACGTTTCGAGGGCGCCACGATCCGCTTCGATGAGCGCGGACGCTGTACCGCGGCGAGCGGGCGGCTCCAGCTCAGCGTCGGCACCTCGATCGCCGGGCTCGACCTGTCGCGCGGGCTGTCGGGGCCGCTGCGCTGCGCCGACGGGCGCGCGCAGGCGGTGCTGACCAGCCAGTCGGGGATGGAGCGGCTGACGCTCGGCTTCGACGGCAGCGGCGCGTACCGCGCCGAATTCGCGATCACAGCCGACGATCCGACGATGGCGTCTTTGCTGTCGGCGCTCGGCTTTCGCGCCGGCAACGGCGGCTTCGTGCTGGTCAGCACGGGCCGCTTTTAAAGCATAGGATGCCATATATTTTCCCCGCTCGCGTCGAGCGAAGTCGAGACGCCGTGCCAGACCTAGGGGCGTCTCGACTTCGCTCGACGCGAGCGGGATAGGTGGGCGGATTGGATTCTCCCGCCACGTTGCTGGACGCCATACCCTATGGCGCGGGGGTCGGGATCGCTGCGTTGCTCGGTCTCGTCCTCGGCAGCTTCATCGCGACTTTGGTGCTGCGCTGGCCCGACGGGCGCTCGGTGCTCGGGCGGTCGCGGTGCGACGCGTGCCACCGTCCGCTCGGTCCCCTCGACCTCGTCCCGCTCGCCTCGGCACTGGTCCTGCGCGGGCGCTGCCGAAGCTGCGGCGCGAGCATCGATCCCTTTCACACGCAGGTCGAGCTCGCCTCCGGGCTGATCGGCGCGCTGGCGCTGACCATCCTGCCCGGCCCCGCCGGCTGGCTGTGGGCGCTGTTCGGCTGGCTGCTGCTGCCGCTCGCCTTGCTCGACGCGCGCCATATGTGGCTGCCCGATCGGCTCAACGCGCTGCTCGCGGTGACGGGGCTGCTGCTCGCGGGACCGATGCTGGGCACCCAGATGCTCGATCGCTGGATCGGCGCGCTCGCCGGCGGCGTGGTGCTCGCAATGGTCGCTTTCGCTTTCAAACGCCTCCGCGGCCGCGACGGCATGGGCGGCGGCGACCCCAAATTGATGGCGGCGCTCGGCGCCTGGCTCGGCTGGCAGGCGCTGCCGCTGACCCTGCTGCTCGCCAGCTTCGGCGGGCTGCTCTGGGCGCTCTTCACCCAAGGAAAAGGGGACCGGCCGCTTTCGTTGCGATCGGTCCCCTTCGGTACCTTTCTGGCGATCGCGGCCTGGGCCGCGGTGCCGATCTGGCCGCTTATCAGCGCTGGATGACGACGGTCACCGCGCGGCGGTTCTTGGCATAGGCTTCCTCGTTCGAGCCGAGTTCGGCCGGGCGTTCCTTGCCATAGCTGATCACCTCGATCCGCGACGGATCGACGCCGAGCGAGGCGAGATAGTTTTTCGCGGCATTGGCGCGGCGCTCGCCGAGCGCGAGGTTATAGTCGCGCGTGCCGCGTTCGTCGGCATGGCCCTCGAGCAGGACGCGCACCGCGGGGTTGCGCTGCAGCCACTGCGACTGGCTCGCCAGAGTCGCCTGATCCTCGGCATCGACATTATATTGGTCGAAGCCAAAGAAAATGCGGTCCGACGAGACATTGTTGAGGAAGTCCTGCTGCGAGCCCGGGGCCACGCCCGTGCCGGTGCCCGGGCCGGTACCGCTGCCGTCATCGACGCCGTCGGGGTTGGGGGGCAGCACCTCGGGCGCTTTTTTGGAGCAAGCGCCGACCGCCAACATCGCGATGGCCGCGAGCGTCGCGGTGGTTTTCTTGATCGTCATGGCATTGGTCCTTTTCTTGTTCGACCTTCAGACATTAACCCATGTTGAAATGGCATGGGGGCGAAATGGTTCCCGCTTACGGCCGGATCGGGCCCCAGCTGGGGTCCGAGCCGTCGCCGGGCGTCGGCAGGCGGCGCATGTTCACGCCGGTCAGGTCGACCTGCCACAGGCTCGACTTGCCTTCGCGCCCGCGCGAGGTGCGGAAGAATTGCAGCACGCGGCCGTTCGGCGACCAGGTCGGCGCCTCGTCCTGCCAGTCGTTGGTGAGCAACCGCTCGCCGCCGCCCGACGGCGTCATCACCCCGACGCGGAACTCGCCGCCGCCCATCTTGGTGAAGGCGATCAGGTCGCCGCGCGGCGACCATTCGGGGGTCGCATAGCGTCCGCCGCCGAAGCTGATCCGCTGCTGGTTCGATCCGTCGATGTTCATCGTATAGATTTGCTGGCCGCCCGAGCGGTCGCTTTCGAAGACGATCTTCTTGCCGTCGGGCGAGAAGCTGCCCCCGACGTCGATACCGGGGTTGTTCGTCAGGCGCACCGGGGTGCCGCCCGACGCCGAGACGCGGTAGATATCGGTATTGCCCGCGACCGCCATCGAGAAGAGGATCTGCGTCCCGTCGGGCGACCAGCGCGGCGCGAAGGTCGCGTTTCGGCTTTCGGTCACCAGTTTCTGCGAGCCGCCATCGACGTCGTAGATGAAGACGCGGACGCGGTCCTGCAGGTAGCTGACATAGACGATCTTCTTGTAATCGGGCGAGAAGCGCGGGCTCAGCGCGAGCGCCTGGCCGTTGGTGATGAAGCGGTGGTTGCCGCCGTCCGAATCCATGATCGCCAGCCGCTTGATGCGATTCCCCTTGGGCCCGCTCTCGGCGATGTAGGCGACGCGGCTGTCGAAGAAGGGCGATTCGCCCGACAGGCGCGAATAGATGGCGTCGGCGCATTTATGCGCGGCGCGGCGCCAATCGCCGGGCTGGATCTCGAACCCCTGGCGCACCAGCTCGCTGCCCAGCTGCGTGTCGTAGAGGTAGCAGCCGACGACCAGCCCGCCGGTGCTGTTGGTCCGCACGAAGCCGTGGACGACATTTTCGGCGTCGCGCGCCTGCCAGTCGGCGAAGCGCGGCGCGGTGACCTCGGGCATCGTGATCGCGCGGACGCTGCCCGGGCCGAGCGGCGCGTAGAGCCCGCTGCGCTCGAGGTCGGCGGCGATGACTTCGGCGATCTGGCGGCCGAGGCTATCGGTGCGCAGCCCCGCGACGGTGGTCACCGCCGGCGTGGCGAGCGCGGGCACCGCGATGACGGTGCGGTCCTGCGACAACGTGCCCTCGATCGTCTCGCGCGGCTCGGTCTGCGTAACCGGCGGCGCGACGGGCGCCGGGCTTTCCTGGGCCAGCGCCGGGGCGGCGGTCAGCATCAGGACGAGCGAAAGGGTGATCGGGCGCAGCATTGTCTCTACCTCTTGATGAAATCGAGCGTGTAATTCTGCCAGAAGCTGTAATTATCCTCGGGCAGGTCGAAGGGTGCGGCGAGTTCGACCGCGCGTTTGGCGCACTCCTGGTGGCGTTGGATCTGGAATTTGTTGCTGTCGTTTTCGCCCGTGGTGTCGACGCTGGTGAAACCGGCGAGCGCGCCCGAGGGCGTCAGGCGGAATTTGACCACGGTCTTCAGCTGATCGACATCGACCCCCGACACGCGGCAGCCGTTCCAGCGCGGCGCGACCGCCGACTTGATGCTGACGTCGATCGAGCGGCGGACTTCGGCGGCGGTCTTGGCCGCAGGGGCGCCCTTGCTCGGCGATTTGGTCGGTTCGCGCCCCAGCCCGTCTACGATGCCGTCGAGCCGTCCGGTCGGGCGGACGCCCGCCTTCTTGGTCGGCGTCTTGGGGGCGGCCTTTGGCGCGGCTTTCTGCACCGCGGGCGGGAGTTTTTTCGCCGGGGGCGGAGTTTTCGGGCGCGCAACCTGCTTGGGCGTCGGCGCCGGGGTCGGGCGCACGACGGGTTCGGGCAGCGGCGGGGTCGGCTGCGGCTCGGGCGCGGCGATATCGACCGCATCCTCCTCGCCCAGCCGCGCCGCGGGGGGCGTGTCGCTGATCACCGGCGCGCTCGACTCCGCCGCGGTTTCGGCGACCAGGTCGACCTCCATCGGCGGATTGTCGAAGCGCCGCTCGCCCGCAGTCCATTGCACCGAGAGCAGCCCGATGATCAGGACGTGCGCCACCACCGCGATGGCGATGCCGCGTGCTTCGTTGCCGGAGACTGCCCGTGTTGCCGCCATGATCTCAGCCTATGGCGCCGTGCCTGAACCACCGGTGACCGCAGGCGCTTCGGCTTCGGCGCCGCCGTCGGGTCCGCCTTCCGATCCTGTGGTGACCAGCGCGATCCGCGTCAGCCCGGCGCGGTTGAGCTCGCCCATCACGCGCATCACGCGGCCGTAATCGAGCCCCTTGTCGGCGCGCAGCATGATCTGCTGCGGGCGTTCGCCCGCCTTCTGCGCCGCGGCGATCGCGTCGAGCCGCGCGGGAAGCTCGGCCTCGGGCACGACCTCCTCGCCGATATAGATGGTGTCGTCGCCATTGATCGACAGCTGCACCGGCTCCTGCTCCTCGGTCTCGACGGGCTTGGCGCGGCTTTCTGGCAGGTCGACGGGCACCGCCGAGGCGAGCAAGGGCGCGGTGATCATGAAGATGATCAGCAGCACCAGCATCACGTCGACGAGCGGGGTGACGTTGATCTCCGACATCGGCGCACGGCGCCCGCCGCGCCCGCGTCGCCGCCCGCCCACGCCGCCCGAAGGACCCGACATCGCCATCAGGCTTCGACCTCGAGCTCGCGGCTAAAGGTCGCGTGCAGCCCGTCGGCGAAGCGGCCGAGGCGCGATTCGAGGCGGTTCAGCCGCTGCGAGAAGCTGTTGTACGCGATCACCGCGGGAATGGCCGCGAACAGCCCGATCGCGGTGGCGAACAGCGCCTCGGCGATGCCCGGCGCGACGACCGCCAGGCTGCTGTTATTTTCCGCCGCGATCGCGGTGAAGCTGCGCATGATGCCCCACACGGTGCCGAACAGCCCGACGAAGGGCGCGACCGAACCGATGGTGGCGAGCGTGCCGATCTTTTCGGCCAGCCGGTCGACCTCGCCCGCCAGCGCGGCGTTCATCGCGATGCCCAGCCGCTCGCGCGTGCCCTCGCGGTCGATCGCCTTGCCCTTGGTCGAACGGCGCCATTCGCTGATCCCGGCGGCGAGCACCTTGGCGCTCGGCAGTTCCTCGGCGCTGTTCTTGTCATAGAATTTGTCGATATTGTCGGCGCGCCAGAAATCGCGCTCGAAGCGTTCGGAATCGCGCATCAGCTTGCCGACGCCGCGACCGTGGGTGAAGATCACCATCCACACATAGATGGACGCAAGCAGCAGCCCGATCATCACGCCTTTGACGATCCAGTCGGCCTGGAGGAACAGCGCGATCGGCGACAGCGTCGCCGCGTCGGCGGCCAGCGAGATATTGTCTAGCAAGGGATAGTCTCTCCATTCATGACGGCGGTGAAGCGCTGCACCCAGTCGAGCGGTTGGCGGCGGGGACGGCCGGTGGGGGACAGGAAGGCCGCGGTGACGCGGCTCTCAGTAAGCGTTTCGGAGCTGAACGCATCCGATAAGCGAAGGATGCGCTGCGCGATGATCACGCTCGCGCCGCGCACCGCCTCGACGGTGCTGACGACGAGCAGGTCGTCTTCGAGCTTTGCGGGGCTCCTGTATTTGATCGCGAGGTCGGTGACCGCCCAGGCGCCTTCGCCGGCCTCCATCGCGCGGCGCTGGTCGATGCCCGCGAGGCGCAGCATGTCCGAGCGCGCGCGTTCCATATAGCGCAGGTAATTGGCGTGATAGACGATGCCCGACAGGTCGGTGTCCTCGAAATAGACGCGCGCCCGGTAATGATGCGCGGCCCCGACAAAGGCGCCGGGGACGAAGGGGGGCGGGGCGTCGCTCATCGCGTCAACCGATAGCGATGCTTCGACTCGTCGCATACCCCTGATCAACGGTTCGTCGCACGACAGCGCCGGTTGGTGGAAAGAAAGCCGCAGAAATCCGGGCTATTTGCCTTGGTCGAAAAGTCCGTTCTGCGATCCGGCGGGGGGATTGAGCCCCAGATGCTTCCACGCGCTGGGGTTGAGCGTTCGCCCGCGCGCGGTGCGCGCGATGAGGCCGATCTGGAGGAGATAGGGTTCGATGACGTCCTCGATCGTGTCGCGCGGCTCGCTGAGTCCCGCCGCCATCGTCTCGACCCCCACCGGGCCGCCGCGATAGATGTCGGCGATCATCGTCAGGTAGCGCCGGTCCATCGCATCGAGCCCGAGCGCGTCGACTTCCAGCCGGTTGAGCGCCGCATCGGCGGCCTTGGCGTCGACGATCGTGTGCCCCGCGACCGTCGCGAAGTCGCGCACCCGGCGCAGCAGCCGCCCGGCGATGCGCGGCGTTCCGCGCGCGCGGCGCGCGATTTCGAGCGCACCGTCGGGGGCGATCGGCAGCCCTAGCAGCCGCGCGGCGCGCGTGATCACCTGCTCGAGCTCGGCATGAGTGTAGAAATTGAGCCGCACCGGGATGCCGAATCGGTCGCGCAGCGGGGTCGTCAGCAGGCCCTGTCGCGTCGTCGCGCCGACAAGGGTGAATTTGGGGAGGTCGATGCGCACCGAGCGTGCCGACGGCCCCTCGCCGATCATGATGTCGAGCGCGCGATCCTCCATCGCGGGATAGAGGATTTCCTCGACCGCGGGCGACAGCCGGTGGATCTCGTCGATGAACAGGACGTCGCCGTCCTCGAGATTGGTGAGCAGCGCGGCGAGGTCGCCGGCCTTGGCGATCACCGGGCCGCTGGTCGAGCGGAAACCGACCCCGAGCTCGCGCGCGACGATCTGCGCCAGCGTCGTCTTGCCCAGCCCCGGCGGGCCGAAGAAAAGCACATGGTCGAGCGCATCGCCGCGCGCCTTCGCGGCCTCGACGAAGATGCGCAAATTCTCGCGCGCCGCCGCCTGCCCAACGAATTCGGCGAGCGACTTCGGCCGCAGCGCGGCGTCGGCGTCCTCGGGGGTGCGGTGCGGGGTGGTGAGGGCCGGCTCAGTCATAATGGTCTATTGCCTCGCCGGTGATCGAAACCCAAGGCTCCTTGCGTTCCTCATAGACCGAATATTCGGGGACGAAGCCGTGGCCGGGCTCGAAATTGCCGATCGGCACGGCATAGGCGTCGTGATGGGGCCGCGCGCGGTACCAGACATGGCCGCCGCAGGCGGGGCAGAAGAAGAAATCGGCGGTGTTGCCGCTCTCGCCGGTGTACTGCCACATCTTCGCCTCGCCCTCGGTGCGGACCTGCTCCTCGGGAAAACGCGCCTGCGCGGCAAAGGCGCTTCCGCTCCGCGCCTTGCACTCGCGGCAGTGGCACACCGACACGCGGATCGGCTCGCCCGAGCAGGCGATGCGGAGCTGGCCGCAGCGGCACGAGGCGTGGCGGATACGATCGCTGGAGGCATTGGGTTCGGCCACGCCGCTAGTCGGCATCGTCTTGGTAGGCGGTCATCGCCGGAAGTTTGGCCATGTCCGCCTGCCGGCGGTCGGGAAAGATCGCGAGCCGCATTCTCGGCTTCATCGATTCCGCAGCACCTTCGGTTTGCACGACGAAGCGCCCGCCACGCCTGGTGTCGAAGCCGATGGTGCGTGTCGGAAACGCCCGTGCATCGAAAGGATTGTCGCCGACGCGCGAACATTCGAGAATTCGTTTCGGCAAAAGCCCCGAGAACTCCTTCGACATATTGTCGATCAGCGATCCGCACAGCGCGCCCGATGCCGCCATCTGATGGTGAACGCAGGCCGCAGAAAAAATCGCATCGTCGTTGACGGCCCAATAGACGTCGACCCATTGCGGCTTGGCTCCATCGCCGGCGCGTGCGGCTGCTTCGAAGTCTTTCAGCTTCGAACATAGCTCGTCGGCCTTTGCGGCATTGCTGGCCAGTATCGCTATCATCGCGGACAGGAGCGCGAGCGACTTCACTTCGCCGCCTTTTTGAGCGCGAGCCGTACCAGCGCATCGAGGTTCGCGCCGGCGCCAAGCTCCTCGCTCGCCGCCGCGACCGCCGCGCTGGCTTCGCCGGGCTTGAAGCCGAGGCCGGTGAGGGCGGTGACGGCGTCGCCGAGCGGGCCGGATGTGGCGGACAGGGCTGGATTCGAACCGGCAATGCCGCCCAGCGCGCCCGCCTTGTCCTTCAATTCATGCGTGATCCGCTGTGCGAGTTTCGGCCCCACGCCGTTCGCCCGCGCGATCATCGCGCTGTCGCCGCTGGCGAGGGCGCGTTGCAGGTCGCCGATCTCGAGCGCCGAGAGGATCGCGAGCGCGACCTTGGCGCCGACGCCCTGGACGCTGGTGAGCAGGCGGAACCAGTCACGCTCCTCGGCGCGCGCGAAGCCGAGCAGGCGCAGGAAATCCTCGCCCACCAGCATTTCGGTGTGGATGGTAACCTCGCCGCCGGTGGGGCCAAGCGCGTCGAGGGTGCGCGCCGACGCCTCGACCAGATAGCCGACGCCGCCGACGTCGATCACGGCATGGCCTGCGCCGCTGCTGTCGAGCCGTCCGGTGAGTTTTGCGATCATGTCGCTGTGCTAGCGCGGCGGGAACGAAAAGGGAACTGCCTGTTTCATCTGTCCATTGCATTGCGCGCGGTCTAGAAAGGCTGCCCAGTGGAGGGTTTGATATGACGAAAAGGGCGATGGTGACTGCGGCGCTGGTTTGCACCACTCTGATTGCGGGGTGCAGCGGCGGAAGCGAGGGCAAAGGCGATGACGCCGGCAAGACCGGTTCGGAATCGGCGGATGCGACGAGCGGGATGCCCGCCAGCTGGAAAGCCACCGATGCGTGTTCGATCATCACCAGCGCCGAAATGGCCGGGGTCATGAAGGCCGAGGTCGGCGAGGCGACCGTGGGGCTTGTCAATGAAGCCAGTGGCCCCAACGCCGCGACGTCGGAATGCACCTATATCTTCAAGGATGGCGGACGGGCGTCGGTGATGACGCGTTGGTCACCGATCGGCGACAATGATGACGCCGCAATCGGCGGCGCGAAATCGACTGTTGCCGCGACGGTCAAGGCGTTCACCGACCGACCGGTGGAAGATGTCTCGGGGCTCGGCAAAGCGGCCTTTTTTGTTCCCAAGATCAACCAGCTCAACGTCTATCTGGACGATGCACGCATGGTGATGGTGACGATCAGCAGCGCCCCGGATGCCACGGCAAAGGATCAGGCCATCGCTCTCGCCAGAAAGGCGATATGACGGGCTAGCCCCGACGGTCCGCTTTGCCGCGATGATTGGCGTGGCAGATCGCGACCGCCAGCGCGTCCGCCGCATCGGTCCCCGCGACCTTGGCGCCGGGGAGCAGCACGCGCAGCATCGCCTGCACCTGTTCCTTCGCCGCGCCGCCGGTGCCGACGATCGCCTTCTTGACGAGGCGCGGGGCATATTCGGCGACGGTCAGCCCGCCGCGCGCGCAACCGAGTAGGACGACTCCGCGCGCGTGCGCGAGCTTCAGCGTCGATTGCGGATTGTCGTTGACGAAGACCTCCTCGACCGCGGCGTGGGTCGGAGCGTGGTCGGCGAGCACCGCGGCGAGCACGGTGTCGAGATGGGCGAGCCGCTCGGGCAGGGGGGTCTTGGCGTCGGTCTTGATCTGGCCGTTGGCGATGTGGCGGAGCCGGCTGCCCTCGATGCGGATCACGCCCCAGCCGGTGCAACTGAGCGAGGGGTCGAGGCCAAGGATGATCATTATTCCTCCCCGCTTGCGGGGAGGGGGACCGCGAAGCGGTGGAGGGGGCTCGCGGCCTCACGCGATGTTCCTGGCCGCACCCCCCCTCCGTCAGCGCTTCGCGCTGCCACCTCCCCACAAGTGGGGAGGATTAGGCTCAACCCAATTTCTCCATCACCGCGTCGGGAATCTCGTAATTCCCCCAAACGGTCTGGACGTCGTCGTCGTCGTCGAGCGTGTCGATCAGCTTGAACAGGGTCTGCGCGATGCTTTCGTCGGTGACCTCGCTCTTGAGCGTCGGGCGCCACGCGAGCTTGACGCCCTCGGCCTCGCCGAGCTTGGCTTCCAGCGCTTTCGCGACCTCGTGCAGCCCATCGACGTCGGTCCAGATTTCATGGCCGTCTTCGGATGATTCGACATCATTTGCCCCCGCGTCGAGCGCGGCCTCGAATACCGTGTCGGCGTCGCCTGCACTCGCCGCATAGTTGATCAGGCCCAGGCGATCGAAGCCGTGGCTGACGCTGCCCGACGTGCCGAGATTGCCGCCGTTCTTCGAGAACGCGGTGCGCACGTTGGTCGCGGTGCGGTTGCGGTTGTCGGTCAGCGCCTCGACGATCAGCGACACGCCGCCGGGGCCGTAACCTTCGTAGCGGATTTCCTCATAATTGTCGCCGTCGCCGCCCGCGGCCTTGTCGATCGCGCGCTGGATATTGTCCTTGGGCATCGACTGCGCCTTGGCGGCATTGACCGCGGCGCGGAGCCGCGCGTTCGCGTCGGGATCGGGCAGGCCCATCTTCGCGGCGACGGTGATTTCGCGGCTGAGCTTCGAGAAGAGGCTGCTGCGCTTTTTGTCCTGCGCACCCTTGCGGTGCATGATGTTCTTGAATTTACTATGGCCGGCCACGGCCTACCTCCATCGGATGCGAGAATGTGGCGCCGCCCTAGCGCGCGGGCGGCGTCCACACAACTGCGCTGTCAGGGCGCGGTTTCGGGCGCGCGCCGTCAGACGACGACCGCCGTCCCGCTCGCCGAGACCATCAGCATCGAGCCGTTCTGGCCGAGCACCTCGTAATCGAGGTCGACGCCGATCACCGCATTGCCGCCGAGGCGCGCGGCTTCGGCTTCCATCTCGCCGATCGCTTCCTTGCGCGCGCGGGCGAGGACGTCCTCATATTTGCCCGATCGGCCGCCGACGATGTCGGTGATGCTGGCGAAGAGGTCGCGGAACAGATTGGCGCCGACGATCACCTCGCCGGTGACGATGCCCAGATATTCGCGGACCGGATGGCCCTCGAGCGTGTTGGTGGTGGTGCTGAACATCGTCACTCTCCTGTTGGCTTGGCGGGAAGGCGTCAGTCGATGCCGAGCGCCGATTTATAGACGTCGAGGATCGCTTCCATTTCCTTGCGGTCGTGGACCGGCAGCTTCCTGAGGCGGACGATCTGGCGCATGATCTTGGGATCGTATCCGTTGCTCTTCGCCTCGTTATAGGTGTCGCGGATATCGTCGGCGATGCCCTTTTTCTCTTCCTCCAGCCGCTCGATGCGCTCGATGAACAGGCGCAGTTGCTGGTCGGTGGTGGTGGCTTCGCTCATTTTAGGCTCCGGTGATGGGAAAGACGGGACGCGAGAATCGCGGCTTGCGCGTCCCTAATCGGCCCGAGGATTTTTCGCCATGCTTTCTTCCATCCACCTGCCTCACTCGGGCGGAAAGGGCTGGCGCTTGCCGTCCGATTTGTGGACGACGCCGCGTCGCATCACGAAATCGACCTTTTCCAATCGGGTCACGTCGGTCAGCGGATTGCCGCTGACGGCGATGATGTCCGCCTCGCGACCGGGCAGGATCGCACCGATGGGGCGGCCCAGTTCGGCCGCATTGTCGAGCGTGGCCGCCTTGATCGCCTCGGCCGGGGTCATCCCGGCCTTGACCATCAGCGCAAACTCCTTGGCATTATCGCCGTGCGGCGCGACGCCCGAATCGGTGCCGAACAGGACGCGGACATTGCCTTTGATGGCGCGCGCCATGCTCGCCGCATGGGCCGCCGCGGCTTCCTCGGCCTTCGCCAGTTGCGGACCCGGCGCGTCGCCGCGCCTTGCCTGGTCCAGCGCGGCGATCGGCGCGACCGCGGTGGGCACGAGCGCCGCGTTCGAGACCTTGAACAGCCTGACGGTCTCGTCGTCGATGAAGCTGCCATGCTCGATCGAATCGACCCCGGCACGCAGCGCGGCGTCGATTCCTTCCTTGCCATGGGCATGGGCGGTCACCTTGCGGCCGAAGCTGTGCGCGGTGTCGATGACCGATTTCATCTCCGCATCGGACATCTGCTTTCCCAGTCCGCCCGCGACATTGGAACGGACCCCGCCGGTCGCGGCGAACTTGATCACCTCGGCGCCGATCGAAATCTGGGCGCGGACGGCGCTGGCGCAGCTGTCGGGTCCGTCGCAGATGTTGGTCCGCTCGGCCGCCACCGCGTGGGTCAGGGTACGATTCAGCCCGTTGACCCCGCCATGGCCGCCGGTCACCGAAATCATCGTCCCCGCGGGGATGATAGTGGGTCCGACGATCACGCCATTGTTGATCGCGTCGCGCAGCGTCGTCGTGGTCCGCCCATCGCCGCCCAGATCGCGCACCGTCGTAAAGCCCGCCTCCAGGGTGCGGCGCGCGTTCCCTTGGGCGATGACGAATACATCCTCGACGTCGCGCCCGGAGCTTTCGAGGCGGCTGCGCAGCAGATTGTCGTCGCTGGAGATATGGACGTGCATGTCGATCAAGCCAGGCAGGACGAAGCCGGTCTTCAGATCGATCGTCCGCGCTCCCGCTTCGGGTGCGACATAGCCGTCGCGCACTTCGGCGATTTTCCCATCGCGGACGATGATCGTCGACGGTCCGCGCGGCTCGCGTCCCGGCTGGTCGAGCAAGCGCCCGGCGTGGATGTAGGTCGAGCCCGGCTGCGCAGCCAGCGGCGTACTCGCCATAAGCCCCGACCCAAGCATCGCCGCGACCAATATCATGCGCATCGCCTATCCTCCCCGTTCAACTGCATCATATGATGTGTCCGACGGTCATGTCCGCAAAGCCGTGCGGGAGCAAGGTCAGGGATGCGGGTTCTTCGCCATGCTTTCTTCCATCCGCGCGAGCTGGTCGGGGGTCGCGGCGGTGTGGTGCAGCGCCTTCCATTCGGCGGTGGGCATGCCGTGGACGATCGCGCGGCCCGCTTCCTTGTCCATGCCGCCGGCTTCGGCGATCCAGTCGCCGAGGCAATTGCGGCAGAAGCCCGCGAGTCCCATCAGGTCGATGTTCGCCGCGTCGCTGCGGTGCTGGAGCAGGCGGACGAGGCGGCGGAAGGCGGCGGCCGCGGCGGCATCGTCGAGCGTGTCGAGGCTGTCGGTTCCGGTTGCACTGTCTTCGCTGCAGGACATGGCGGCTTTCCTTCGGGTGAGGGGATGAATAGCTATACGCGGCTTGCCTTGGCCCGGCCAACGCGCCTAGGCAAGCCACCCCAGCCTTTCAATTGTCGGAGCCTCTTGTGGTCCAGAGTTTTACGCCCCGCCAGCGCAAGGTGCGCATCCTGGCGACGCTTGGCCCTGCGAGCGCGAACCCCGATATGATCGCGGCGCTGCACCGCGCGGGCGCCGATGCCTTTCGCGTCAATATGAGCCATGGCGACCATGCGGGACATGCGAAGGTCATCGCGGCGATCCGCGCGCTCGAGAAGGATACCGGGCGGCCGACGACGATCCTCGTCGACCTGCAGGGGCCGAAGCTGCGCGTCGGGGCCTTTGCAAATGGGCCGGTCGAGCTGATCAAGGGCAAGGCCTTCGCACTCGATGCCGACAAGGCGGCGGGCGACGCGAGCCGCGTGCACTTGCCACACCCCGAATTGTTCGCGGCGCTCGAGCCCGGCACGCGCCTCCTGATCGACGACGGCAAGCTGGTGCTGCGCGTGCAGAGCGTGTCGCCGACGCGGATCGACACGATCGTCGAGGTCGGCGGCAAGATTTCGGACCGCAAGGGGGTCAATGTCCCCGACGTCGTCGTCCCGCTCGCGGCGCTGACCGAGAAGGACCGCAAGGACCTGACCTTCGCGCTCGAGCAGGGCGTCGACTGGATCGCGCTGTCGTTCGTCCAGCGGCCCGAGGACGTCGCCGAGGCGCGGCGGCTGATCGGCGGCAAGGCGGCGCTGCTCGTGAAGTTCGAGAAGCCGTCGGGCGTCCAGCGGATCGAGGAGATCCTCGAACTCGCCGACGCGGCGATGGTCGCGCGCGGCGACCTGGGGGTCGAGCTTCCCCCCGAGGCGGTGCCGCCGCTCCAGAAGCGTATCGTCGCGACGGCGCGGCGGATGGGCAAACCGGTGGTCGTCGCGACGCAGATGCTCGAATCGATGATCGTCTCGCCCTCGCCGACGCGCGCCGAGGTCAGCGACGTCGCGACCGCGGTCTACGACGGCGCCGACGCGATCATGCTGTCGGCCGAGACCGCGGCGGGCGCCTGGCCGGTCGAGGCGGTGACGATGATGGATTCGATCGCGCGCTCGGTCGAGGGCGACCCCGATTATTTCCGCCGCCTGCACTTCACCGAAACGACGCCGGACGCGACCACCGCCGACGCGCTGTCCGAGGCGGCGGGCGACATCACCCGCACCATCGCCGCCGACGCGATCATCTGTTTCACCTTTTCGGGATCGACCGCGCGCCGCGTCGCGCGCGAGCGGCCGAACGCGCCTTTGCTGGTGCTGACGCCCAAGAAAGAGGCGGCGCGGCGCATGGGACTCTTGTGGGGCGCGCACGCCGTATCGACGCGGGACATCGGCAGCTTCGAGGAGATGATCGCCAAGGGCAAGCGCATGGCACTGCGCCACGGCATCGGCAAGGCGGGGTCGAAGCTCGTCATGATGGCCGGGGTCCCCTTCGGCACGCCGGGGTCGACCAATGTGCTCCACGTCGCGACGCTGACCGGCGACGAATTGCGCGGTTATGGTGGATGATTGATTCAGTCCGGCACAGGTCGCGGGCCCTGCATTAATTTTTTTGCGGCCGATAGTCGTCGCGGCGGCTTATATTGGTAAATCCTCTTTGCACCATCGGCGCGGCGCGGCATAACCCGAGCAGTCAACGCGTCGGGGGGCCTTGCGTCGGGGTCCGCTGCGCCGCTTCGGAGATTTGCCCCGCGTGTCCGCACCCTTCCGATTCCCGCGCTTCTTCGTCACCAGCCCGGCGCCCTGCCCCTATCTGGCGGGCAAGACCGAACGCAAGGTGTTCACCGAACTCAGCGGCCATAATGCCGGCGAACTCAACGACGCGCTGGGCCGCATCGGTTTCCGCCGCAGCCAGTCGGTCGCCTATCGCCCGAGCTGCGCCGACTGCACCGCCTGCGTCTCAGTGCGCGTGTGCACCGGCGAATTCAGTCCGAACAATTCGCAGAAGCGCAACCTCCGCCGCAACGGCGACATCGTCGCGACCGCCTGCAAACCCTGGGCGACCGAGGAACAATATGCGCTCCTCCGCTCCTATCTCGCTTCGCGCCATCCGAATGGCGGCATGGCGGATATGGACGAGCAGGATTTTGCCGACATGGTCGAGCAGACCCCGGTCGACAGCTATCTGATCGAATATCGCGAACCGACCGTCGACGGCGTGCGCGGCCGGCTGATCGGCTGCTGCCTGACCGACCGGCAGAGCGACGGGCTGTCGATGATCTACAGCTTCTTCGATGCCGCGCACCCGATGCGCGAGGGGCTGGGCACCTATATCATCCTCGACCATGTCCAGCGCGCCGCTAAGGCGGGCCTCGCCTATGTCTATCTCGGCTACTGGATCGAGGGTTCGGCGCGCATGGCGTATAAGGCGCGTTTCCGCCCGCTTGAAAAGCTCGGCCCCGATGGCTGGTCGCGCTTCGAGCCGGTCATGTCCGACGGGATCGCGCGCCAGTTCGAGCTCGCCTGACGCTGCGGCCTTCGCGGCCTGTTTTCCAGTAGTTGCGAACCGCTCGCAACAGCGGTTTTCCGCCGGTCACCGGTTGACCTCTCCCCGCTTTCAAGGGCATAGCCTGTCGTCCAGGACATAAGTCCGGGTCGCATCCGTTTTGTACTCGCCGGGGGGCTGGCGATAGGGGGACAGGGATGCCCGTGCGCAGGTTCGTCAGCATCACGGCAGCGATGACCACCCGCGTTTTGCGGCGGAGTGCGCACGCGTGAGCGAGGTGGTCAAGGTCGCGATCATCGGGTCGGGGCCCGCCGGGCTGAGCGCCGCATCGCGCGCCGGGCAGCTTGGTATGAGCCATGTCCTGCTCGAAAAGACCGACCATCTCTCCGACACCATCTACAAATATCAGAAGGGCAAGCGCGTGCTCGCGACGCCCGACCGGCTCGACCTCCGCTCCGACTGCCGCTTTGCCGAGGGCGCGCGCGAATATATCCTCGGCAACTGGGACGAGGATGCAGCGAACAACAAGGTGAGTGTCATCAAGGAGGCCGAGGTCACCGAGGTGACCGGGCAGCAGGGCGCGTTCGAGATCAAGACCTCGAAAGGCGTGTTCAAGGCTGAAAATATTGTGCTGGCGATCGGCACGCAGGGCAACCCCAACCGCATGCGTTGCCCCGGCAACGACCTGCCGCACATCATCTATACCGTCGACGACCCCGAGGATTTCAAGGACAAACATATCACCGTCGTCGGATCGGGCGATGCGGGGATCGAAAATGCGTTGGGCGTAGCCGAGGAGGCGCTCGAGAATACCGTCACCATTTTGAACCGCTCGAAGGATTTCGCGCGGGCCAAGGCCAAGAATGTCTCCGACATGATGGAGGCGGGCGAAAATGGCTTCATGTCGATCCGCACTGAGACCCAGCCCAAACTGGTCGAACCCGGCTGGCTGACGCTCGAGACCCCGACCGGAGACGAGAAGATCCAGTGCGACGTCATTGTGGCGCGGCTGGGATCAGTTGCGCCGCGCGCCTTCGTCGAATCGATGGGGATCGAGTTCACCGGGCCCGACCGCGAGGCCTTTCCCAAACTGTCGCCGACCTTCGAATCGACCGTCCCCGGCATCTTCGTGATCGGCGCGCTCGCGGGTTATCCGCTGATCAAGCATTGCATGAACCAGGGCTATGACGTCGTCGAGTTCATCAACGGCAACAAGGAGCTGACGCCGGCCGACGAGAAAGATCTGGCGGCGATCTTCGCCGACCTGCCGCAGAAGAAATCGGTCAGCGAATGGCTCGAATATCTGCGCACGCGCATCCGCATCTTCGCCGACGTCTCGCCGCTGCAGATGCGCGAGTTCATGCTCGATTCGAAGGTCGCCTTCTATCGGGCGGGCGATGTGGTATTCGAACGTGACGAGCCCGGATCGTCGCTGTTCGCGATCGCCGACGGCCATGCGGTGGTCGAGATCGGTCCCGACATGACGGTGCCGATCGAGCAGGGCTCGATCTTCGGCGAGGTCGGCCTGATCTCGGGCCGCAAGCGCGGCGCGACGATCCGTGCGGGCGAGGACAGCATCTTCGTCGAAGTGTCGCGCACCGCGGCGCTCAAGCTGATGGCGGCGGTGCCGGGCGCCAAGCGCGTGATCAACCGCATCTCGCTCGAACGTCAATTGCTCCAGATTTTCCGCGGCGGCCTGACGGTCGAGGATCTGGAACCGATCGTCGAGGATCCCGCGATCGAACGTTTCCCCGCGGGCAAGGTCGTCGTCGCCGAGGGCGACGAGGGCGACGACGTCTATGTCGTGCGCTCGGGATCGATGGTCGTCGAGAAGGATATCGGCGGCAAACCGATCTTCCTGCGCTACCTGCCCGCGGGCAGCTATTTCGGCGAAATGGCCGTGCTGTCGGGCGCGCCGCGCAACGCCACGGTGAAAGCCGCGGTCGCGAGCGAGGTCATCCGCCTCAAGGGCCAGCAGTTCAAGGAAATGCTCGCGCGGCGGCCGCAGGTGCGCGCGGCGACCGAGGCTGCGGTCGCCGAACGCGCGGCGATGAACAGCTTCATCGAATCGCGCAAAGCGAGCTATTCGAGCGCGGTCGACATGTATTCGGACACCGCCAGCTTCATCATGAAGGAGGGGCTGGGCGAGGCGACCGACGCGCTGCTGATCGACGAAAATCTCTGCGTCGGCTGCGACAATTGCGAAAAGGCCTGCGCCGACAGCCACGAAGGCCTGTCGCGGCTCGACCGCGAGGCGGGCAAGACCTTCGCGCATCTCCACGTGCCCACCAGCTGCCGCCACTGCGAGCATCCGCACTGCATGGCCGACTGCCCGCCGAACGTCATCCACCGCGGCCCCGACGGCGAAGTGTTCATGGAGCCCGGCTGCATCGGCTGCGGCAATTGCATGCGCAATTGCCCCTATGGCGTAATCCGCATGGAGGCGGCGCCGCCGCAGAAGCCCAGCCTGCTGCGCTGGCTGCTCACCGGCTTCGGCCCCGGTCCGGGCGAACCCTCGCCCAAATGGACCAAGAAGAAACTGGGCGAGGAGAAGCCCAAGAAGATCGCGGTCAAATGCGACATGTGCAAGGGCATCGCAGGCGGCCCCGCCTGCGTGCGCGCGTGCCCGACCGGCGCGGCGATCCGTGTCTCGCCCGAGGAGTTCCTGTCGATCGCCCGGCTCGAAGAGGACGCCGGCTGATGGCGAGCCTCTTTTCGAACCTGTTCGGCGCGCGCCGCCGCAGCAAGGCGACGCAGACCGAGCGCGTGCGCGAACGGCGCCACGAGGGTTTCCTGCGCTACGCCAATTTCCGCTGGGCCAAGATTTCGGGCGGGCTCTGCCTGCTGATCATCGTGAGCTACGCCCTGGTCGACGTGACGCCGCGCCACAATGGCGGCAGCTGGTACGGCTATACGCTCGGCACGCTCGGCGCTGGGCTGATCCTGTGGCTCACCGCCTTGGGCTATCGCAAGCGCAAGATGACGAGCGACTATTGGTCCTTGAAGGCCTGGACCTCGGCGCATGTCTATCTCGGGCTCAGCCTGATGGTTATCGGGACCTGGCACACGGGCTTCCAGCTCGGCTGGAACGTGCACACGCTCGCCTGGGCGCTGATGATGCTCGTGATCCTGTCGGGGCTCTATGGCATCATCGTCTATGCGACGCTGCCGCAGGCGCTGTCGAACAACCGCGACGAGATGACGCAGATGCAGATGCTCGAGGCGATCCGCGCCTTCGACCGCCAGTTGCACAGCGCCGCGCAGCCGCTGACCCCGCAGGACACCGCGCCGGTGCTGAAGGCGCTCGACGAGGATCCCTTCGCGGGCGGCATCGGCGCGCGCCTGTCGGGGCGCTATCGCAATTGCGCGACCGCCGCCGCGCTGCACGCGCTCGCCGGGCCGGGGACGAGCGATGCCGAGGCGCGCGAAAAGGTCGTCGGGCTGCTCAAGCAGAAACAGGCGGCGCTCGGGCGATTGCGCCAGCATCTTAGGATCCGGGCTTTGCTCGAAATCTGGCTTTACGTGCATGTGCCGCTGACCTTTGCGCTGATCGCGGCGCTGTCGGCGCACATCATCAGCGTTTTCTTCTACTGGTAAGGCGAGGGGAGGGGGACCCATGAGCTTCATCCTGCGCCGTATCTCGACGACGAAGACGGGCAAGCAGATTATCCGCGACGCGCCGCTGCCGGGCGACGCGATCACCCTCGGGCGCGAGGGCAGCAACATCATCCACATCGCCGACCTGGCGGTGAACCCGCATCATGCGACGATCACGAGCGCCGACGGCCGCCATGTCCGCGTGCAGGCGAGCGAGGGGCTGGGTTTCGACATCAACGGCCGCACCGTCGACGCCGCCGATATCGACAGCGCTGCGGGCGCCGAGCTGCGCTTCGGCGGGCACCGGCTGACGATCGCGCGCGAGGACGAGAATATCATCCTGCTCGTCGAGCGCATCGACGAGCTGTCGCAATCGTCGAAGGACGTCGACGAGGCCAAGGCCTTCTCGCTGCAGGGCGTGATGCTCGGCAAGCGCGTCGGCGCGTGGAGCTTCGCGATCCTGATGCTGCTCGCCTTCCTGGTCGGGCCGATCTGGGCGTGGGCGAGCTACAAGAATGTCGACGAGCGGCCCGATGGCTATCACGCCGACACCGCCTGGCTGTCGGGGCCGCTGTCGAGCGCGCACGCGAGCCTCAAGAACGACTGCCAGTCGTGCCATGTCGAGCCCTTCGTCGCGGTGACCGACAAGGCGTGCGTCGGCTGTCATACCGGCGAGCACAAGTCGATGAGCACCGCGCACGCCAATGCCTCGACCGCGATGCTGATCGCGGCGCGCCAGCCGCCGGGCATGGGCGACAAGATCCTCGCGGGCTTTGCGAGCGCGTTCAACAAGCCGCAGGGCCGCTGCGTCGAATGCCATACCGAGCATGAGGGCGCCGGGCCGATGCCGGCGACGCCGCAGAAATTCTGCGCCGACTGCCACGACGGCATGCAGGGGCGGCTGAAGGCGGCGGGGCATCCGACCCAGCTCGCCGACGCCGCCGACTTCGGCACCGGCCACCCCGAATTCCGCCCGCTCGTCCGCGCGGCGCCGGGCGCGAAGCCGACGCGCACGCTGATGACCAAGGGGCTGGTCGATTATAACGGCCTCAAATTCCCGCACGACATGCACTTGCAGGCGACCGGCGGCGTCGCGCGCATGGCGGCGAGTTTCCGCGGGCGCTACGACTTCGGCAAGCAGCTCGAATGCGAGAATTGCCACCGCCCCGACGCCGACGGGGTGCGGATCAAGCCGGTCGAGATGGAGCGCGACTGCGCGATGTGCCACAGCCTCGCCTTCGAGACCGTCGGCGGCGTGACGCGCACTTTGCGCCACGGCGAGCCCGGACAGGTCGTCGCCGACCTGATGGCCTATTATCGCTCGACCCCGCCGACGCGGCCGCTGCAACTCGGCGGCATCGCACGGCGGCGTCCCGGCGCCTATGCAGAGGGGCAGGTCTACAACATCTATTTCAACGAGGTTGCGCTGCGCCCGAGCCGCGCCGAGGATGCGGTGCGCGCGGTCTTCTCGAAGGGCGGCGCCTGTTACGACTGCCACACCATCTTCGCCCCCGCCGCGGGCAACAACTGGCGCGTCGCGGCGGTGAACCAGACGCCGCGCTTCCTGGAAAAGGGCTGGTTCGACCACGACGCGCACCGCGAGACCGACTGCGCCGACTGCCACACCATGGCGGAAGGGTCGAAGGTCTCGACCGACTTCCTCGTCCCCGGCCTGACGCAATGCCGCGACTGCCATGTCGGCGAGAGCGGGGCGCGGCTGGTGAAGGTCGAGACCGCGACCGAATCGCCCTGCGCGATGTGCCACGAATATCACAACGACGGCGGCAAGCCGTGGATGCCGCCGACGCAGCGCAAGAAAAAGACCGCGTTCATCACAAAACAACCGTCGCGCGATACTTATGCTGTGAGCCAGATCACAGGGCATGCGACGCGGAATCTTTATAATGTGACTTGGCGCACTCCCGCGCTACAAGCCACTCACAGGGGCGGATGACAACAGGGCGGTCGCGACCGGGCGGCCCGAGCAGGGGACCGATATGCTGATCGCCCAGATCACCGATATCCATATCGGGTTCGATCCGGACAATCCGGCGGAATATAACCGCAAGCGGCTCGACGAGGTCATCGATGTGCTCATCGACGGCCCGAACCGGCCCGACCTGCTGCTCGCGACCGGCGACATCACCGACCGCGGCGACCCCGACAGCTATCGCCGGCTGGCCAACGCCTTTTCGCGCTGCCCCTTTCCGGTGTGGCCCAGCGTCGGCAACCATGATCTGCGTGACAATTTCAGCGCGCAATTCCCGGGCTTCGACGACGGCAACGGCTTTATCCAATATACGATCGAGCTGCCCGAGCTGCGGCTGGTGACGGTCGATACGCTCGAAGAAGGGCGCCACGGCGGCGCTTTTTGCGAGACGCGCGCGGCGTGGCTCGACGCCGAGCTCGCGAATGACCCCGCCAAGCCCACCTATATCGTGATGCACCACCCGCCGGTCGAAAGCGGGATCGAGTGGATGAACACCCACCCCGACGAGCCTTGGGTCGGGGTCTTCACCGAGGTGGTGCGGCGCCACCCGCAGGTGCGCGGACTGATCTGCGGCCACCTCCACCGCAGCGTGACCGTCGCGTGGGAGGGGCGCACCGTCGCCATCTGCTCGTCAACCGCGCCGCAAGTGTCGCTCGACCTCCGCCCGATCGACGAGGACAAGCCCGACGACCGCCCGATGATCGTCGCCGAGGATCCGGCCTATGCGCTCCACCGCTGGAACGGGCGCGAACTGGTGAGCTTCTACGACCATGCCGGGGCGCACACGATGCTCGCCAAATATGACGAGCGGCTGCAGCCGCTGGTGCGCGAGCTGAAGGCCGAGCGGCCGGCTTAATCGAGCGCGAGGCGGCGCCGCGCGAAGACGAGCGCGGCGACGAGGCAGCCTGCGAACAGCGCGCCTTCCAGCGCCGCGGTTGCGATCTGGCTGACCGGGCCGATGCCGCTCTCGCCGAACAAACCGCCGATCGGATCGAGATGCGGGCGCGCGGTGGGGAAGGCCTGTGCCAGCAGCGCGAGGCTGCCGCCGAGCAGGCGTCCGCCGCTGAGCGCGATGGCGAGGCCGCCGAGCGCGCCAGCGAGTGCGGGCAGGCCGATGCTGCGGCGGAGCGACAGTGCGGGCGCGCGGTCGGCGAGCCAGGCGCCGACGCCGACCGCGGCGCCGAGCAGCGCGCCCTCGGGCGCGCCGGTGATGTCGCCGGGCGAGCGGCCGAAGAGCATCGCGAAGGCGTCGAGCCCGACGAGCTTGACGAGCGCGCCGACGATCAGGCCGCCGAAGGCGCCCCCCGCCACGGTCCAGGCGCCGCGATGCGTCGGTGCAAAGCCCGCGGCGGCGATGCCGAAGGCGACCCCGGCGCCGCCGAGCAGCGCGAGCGCGACGGTCATCGCGATGAGCACAAGCAAGATCGACAGCCCGCCACCCGCCGCCTGCGAAGCGCCCGCGAAGCCGTAGAGCATGCCGCCGAACAGCCCCGCGACGCCCCCGCCGAGCGTTCCCGCGCCGCCGAGCAGCAGCCATTGGCGGACGCCGAAACCGGCCGCGGGTTCGGCGGCAGGACGCGCGCCATCGCGCTCGACCGCCGCGACGAAACGATAGCCGTGCTTGGGCACCGTCTCGATGAAGCGCGGATGCGCGGCGTCGTCGCCGAGCTGCTTGCGCAGCGTGCGGATGCACTGGGTCAGCGCCTCGTCGGTGACGGGCACCCCACGCCACACCTCTTCGAGGAAGCGCTCCTTCGACACCAGCTTGCCTGCCTCGCGCACCAGCAGCGCGAGCGCGTCGAAATAGCGCGCGTTGAGTTCGACCGCGGCCCCATCGCAGAGCAACCGCCGGTCGGCGGGGTCGAGGCTGAAGCGATCGAAGCGCAGCATCGCCGGACGATCAATAGCCGAGCGTCAGGTCCACCTGCGGCGCAACCGGCTGGCCCTTCTGCCAGCGGTCGAGATTCTCGAGGAAGCGTTCCGCGGCGCGGACGAACATCTTGTCCTGCGCGCGGCCCGACAGGTGCATCGTGATATGCGCGTTGTCGAGCGTCCACAGCACGTCGTCGGCGGGCAGCGGCTCAGGGCTGGTCACGTCGAGGAAGGCCGCGGCGATCTGCTTGCTATCGAGCGCGGCGACGAGCGCGGCTTGGTCGACGACGCTGCCGCGCGCGATATTGACTAGGGTTGCCGTCGGCTTCATCGCCGCGAGCTCGGCCGCGCCGATCATGCCGTCGGTCTCGGGGGTCGCGGGGACCGCGAGGATCACCCAATCATAGTCGCCGAGCCGCGCGCGCCACTGGTCGGGGCCGAGCGTGTTCGGTCCGGGCGAGCGGCGCACGACCGTGACATCGACGTTAAACGCCTGCAGCCGCTCCTCGACCAGCTGGCCGATCGCGCCATAGCCGAGCAGCAGCGCCTTCGATCCGTAGAGTTCGACCTTGCCGGGCGAATCGAGCAGCCATTCGCGCCGCTCCTGCGCGCGCACGACCTCGCGATACCCCTTGGCGACGGTGAGCATGCCCATCACGACATATTCGGCGATGGTAATCGCGTTGATCCCGACGCCGTTGGTCAGCACCGCGCCGCGGTCGCGGAGCAGACCCAGCGGTATGCCGTCGACCCCGGCGTAGATCGAGTTCAGCCATTTGATGTTGGTCGCGGCGGTGATCGCGGCGGCCATGTCGCGCTTGTCGTACATGTCGAACCAGCCGATCTCGGCCGCGGGTGCGAGTTCCATCGCCTCCTCCTTCGATTGGAAGAAGCGCGGCTCGACCCATTCGGGCAGGCAGTTTTCGACGAGCGGGCGGATCAGGCCCGAGAGGACGGTGACGGTCTTTGACATGGACAGGCTGTACCCCGTGTTTCAGGCGGGAGAAAAGGCCCGCCACGCCACTATCGTCAAAAAGGGCAGCCCGGCAAGGTCGGCGAGCGCGATGGGGCGCAGCGCGGGCGGCGATCCCGCCTGCCAATAGAGCGCGAGGAAGCTCAGCATCGAGATTGCGGCGGCGAGGCTGGCGAGGCGGCGCACCCCGGGATCGAACGCCGCCCAGACGCAGATGGCGAGGACGACGAGGAACAGCGCGGCGCGGTGGTGGAGCAGCAGGAAGACCGGGCTCTGCGCATCGACGGCATAGAGCCGCGTCAGCATCGCAGGCCGGAAAAAGGCAAGCGCCGGCATCAGGTGGATGAGCGCGAGGAGGAGCCAGGCGATGCGGTCGAGCATGGCGGCGAGGGTAGCACTTACAGGGGTGTAAGCAAGGGGGTGGGCTGCCTTTGCCCTATTCCAAAGTTCAGGAAAGTTCAGCCCTGTGGGCTTCCCCGACCGGGGCCCCGGCCGCCGCTCTTATCGAGTCGGTGAAAAGAGCCAGAAGCGATGCTTGCATGGCCGGATAATGTAGGAAAGGCCTTTTTTGAAAACGACGGCGGTTTTGGGGTGGAGGAGCGGACAGTCCGCTTATTGATCGTCACCCCGGCGAAGGCCGGGGTCTCGCCCTCTCGCTATGACGCACCGGCGAGATCCCGGCCTTCGCCGGGATGACGGAAAGCGACCGAAGTCCGCCCTTCGCCGTGGCTGCGACGGCTACGCCTCCAGCCGCCAGTCCCAGCCGAGCGGGTCGCCGTCCATCACCTCGACCCCTGCCGCGATAAGCTCGTCGCGCAGCGTGTCCGATGTCGCGAAATCCTTCGCCGCCCGCGCTTCCTTGCGGCGCAGCAGGGTGGCCTCGATCTCGTCCTCGCCGATCGCTGCCGTCTTCGGACGGACGCGCAGGCCGGCGCGGTCGATCGTCAGCAGGTCGAGCCCGAGCACCGCGTCCATCGCGGCGAGCGCGCCGCGTTTCTGGCCGGCGTCGATCTTCTTCATCGCCGCGGCTTCTTCGAGAACGGTCAGCGCGACCGCGGTGTTGAGGTCATCGGACATCGCGGCGTCGAACTTCGCGAGCAAATCGGTCAGGCGGCGGTCAGCGACCTCGACGGCTTCCACGTCGCCAACCGTCGCGGCGGCCATCACCATCCGCTTCAACCGCGTCAGCGCCGCCCCCAGCCCTTCCCAGCTGAACTCCAGCTCGCTGCGATAATGCGCCTGCAGGCACATCAGCCGGTACGCCAGCGGATGGTAACCCTTGTCGATCAAGAGCTGTACGCGCAAAAACTCGCCGCTCGACTTCGACATCTTGCCCGAGCGTTCGACGAGGAAATTATTGTGCATCCAGAAGCGCGCGCCGCTCGCGTCGCTGCAGCTGTGCGCCTGGTTCTGCGCGATCTCGTTCGGATGGTGGATCTCGCGGTGGTCGATGCCGCCGGTGTGGATGTCGAAGGGGAAGCCGAGCAGCGCCTCCGACATCACCGAGCATTCGAGGTGCCAGCCCGGCGCGCCACGGCCCCAAGGCGAATCCCATTCCATCTGGCGCGTCTCGCCCGCGGGGGTCTTGCGCCAGATCGCGAAGTCGGCGGGATGGCGCTTGCCATCGACGGGGTCGATGCGGCTCTCGCCCTCATCGGTGCCATGACGCGCGAGGCGACCGTAATCGGCGACGGTGGTCGTGTCGAAATAGAGGCCGCTATCGAGTTCGTAGCAATGCTTCTCGGCGATCGCCTTGGCGAAGTCGATCATCTGCGGCACATAGTCGGTGGCGATCGACCAATGCGCCGGCTGGCGGATGTTGAGCGCCTTCACGTCGGCCCAATAGGCCTCGGTATAGTGGCGCGCGATGTCCCAGATCGACTGCGCCTTCTCCGCCGCGGCCTTCTCCAATTTGTCCTCGCCCGCATCGGCGTCGTCGGTCAGATGGCCGACATCGGTGATGTTGATGACATGGGTCAGCTTATAGCCCTTATACGACAGCGTGCGGCCCAAAGTGTCGGCGAAGACATAGGCGCGCATATTGCCGATGTGGGGGTAGTTGTAGACCGTCGGGCCGCAGCTGTAGACGCGCGCCTCGCCCGGGTGGACGGGGACGAATTCCTCATGGGAGCGCGTCAGGCTGTTGAACAGCTTCAGCGGCGGGCCGGAAGCGGGGGATGCGGCGTCGGTCATGTCCGCGCCCATGCCCCGCGCCGGGGTTTGCCGTCAACTGCGTTGAGGCGAAGCGGCACCGGCCCGCTCCCCCACCCGGCCTCCCATAGGCTACTATCGTTGGGGAGGCCGGGTGGGGGGGCGGGCCGGTGCCGCCCTCCGCAAGAGGACGCCTTACTCGGCCGGCGGCGTCCACAGATCGTCGTTGCCCGCGCCGGTCACCGGATCGTCGAGCAACGGCTCGCCGGTGAGCGGGTCGAGGTCGCGCATCGTGATCAGCGGGGTCGGCAGGCTCATGCCTTCCGCGTCTTCGCCTTCCTCATCCTCTTCTTCCTGATCGCGGATGACGTCCTGGACCGGGAAGGAGGATTCGAACTCGAGGAAGGCGCAGGTCGTCGAACTGACGATCAGGCAGCCGTTCATCGTCGACCCCGAGTCGAAGGCGAGGCCGCTGCCGCTCAAGGGTCCGCTGCCGATCACGAAGCCGTCGATCGACAGCAGCCCGATCGCGTCGAGCCCGGTGACCTGGCCCGACGGGCCGAGGTGCACGCCGTTGATGACGATGCGGCTGTCGGCGCCCGCGACGTTCACATTGAGCCCCAGCGGCCCGAAGGTCAGCCCGCGGCGCTGCGCGAAGCGCGTGCCTTCGCCGCTGTTCTGAACATAGAAGCCCCCCTCGACGGTGACGTCGATGCCGCCCGCGAAGAGCGCGCCGTCGTCGAGGACGATGCCGTCGTTCTGGCCGAGCCGTTCGTCGATCGCGTCGATGTCGGGCGCCGCCGCGACGTCGGCGATCGCATCGGCGGTCGCGACGATGACGTCCTCCGACTGCAGGATCAGCCGGCCGGCGGGGGTCGATGCTCCGCTCGTGCTGCCCCCGGTCAGGCGGATCGTGCCTTCGCCCAGGATCACCTCGAGCGCTTCGTCAGCGGTGATGCGGAAACTGTTGGCGTCGGTCATTCCCGTCAGCGCTGCGTCGCCGATCACGCGGGCCTTGCCCTGCGTCGCGATCGTCAGCGAACCGCTGGCGCCAAGGTTCGAGGTCGACGAGCCTGCGGTAAGCGTGAAGTCGTCGATCACGACCGCGGGCGGCGTGCTGCTGCCGACGCTGGCGATCGCAGGCCCGCCCGGCGCCGCGGCGACGAAGCCGCCGTTGTTGCCGCCGAGGTCGGGCGCCAGGATCGTGATGTCGCCCGCGAACAGGCGCGTCATCTCGGTCTGGTCGATATGATAGCCGTCCCGCGTGCCGGTGCCGCCGATATAGGTCACGCTGTCCTGGTCGATGTTGCGGACCTCGAGCGCCTGCGTCGTGCCCTGCGTGCCGAGGCGGCCGCCGGAGCCGATCGTGATGTCGCCCGAGGCGACGATCATCGAGCGCCCGACCACCGCGCCGTTGACGGTCAGCATGTCGCGCGCCTGTGCCCCCAATGCGTTGGCGGCGGTGACATTGCCGAGGGTCATGGTCGTTTCGGCGCCGAGTTCGACCTCGTTGCCGCTGAGCTGGGTGACGCTGAGGCTTCCGTCGCTGCCGATGAAGGCGCGGCCGGCGACCGAACCGCTGGTCACCGACACATTGCTGCCGCCGAAGATGATCGCATCGCCGACGTCGGTCTCGATATTGCTGAACACCGCCGTGCCGGCCAGGGCGTTGACGAAGATCGAATTGCCGGTGAGCGCAATCGGTCCGGCCGAATTGAGCGCGCCGAGGCGGATTTCGCCGTCATCGGAATTGACCGTCGTCTGGCCGCCGCTGAGCAGGCTGTCCGCGGTAACGCCGCCCGCGCCGGCGAGCGCCATGGCGCCCCCGGCACCGGTCGCTGCGCGGCGGATGAAGAGCTGATCGCCCGCCGACAGCGTCATGGCATTGCCCGCGCTGAGCGAACCGCCGACGATCGTGCCTGTGGCGGTGATCGTCATGTTGCGCCCTGCAGTCAGCGTATCGACCGGCGTGCTGTTCGACCCGACAACATCGATGAGATCGACCGAGGCGGCATTCATGCGGATGTCGCGGCCAGCGGTGGCCATGGCGTCGAACCGCGCGAGGCCGCCGCTGCTGACGATCAGGTCGTCGAACGCGTCAATGTCCGCAAACGAGGCATTGCCGCCCGAATTGGCGCTGATGTTCGACCCGCCGGCCGTGTTGCCGATTCCCCGCGTTTCGGCGCCGCTCAGCCCGAGCGTGGTGGCGGCGAAGAGGACGATGTCGTCACCGGCGCTCAGGCCCGCCGCGTTGATCGACCCGTCGCTCGACGTGATGAAGATGTCGGAGCCGTTGACCGCGCTCGTGCCTTCGCCCTGGCTGATGGTAAAGCCATTGGCGGTGTAGTCGAGCGCCACATTGTCGGGACCGCTGCCCGTTGCGGTCGCCCCGTTCACGGTCACATCGCCGACCGAGCGGATGTCGAGGTCGTCGCCCGCGGTCACATTGGTCAGCGCGACGCCGCTGGCGCCCGCGACGGGCAAGAGAACATTGCCGAAACCACCGGTCCGCACGAGCAGGTCCTCGCCCGCCGCGACATTGGTCAGCTCGACCGCGCCGCCGGCATTGACGCCGACCATGCGTGCGGCGCCGCTGTTCGTCAGCACCACGTCGCCGCCCGCATCAATGAACAGATTGCCGTCATAATCGCGGCCGATGGGATCGACGCCGCCACCCGTGGCCGTCGCCGAGACCCTGATGTCGCCGCCGGCAAGCATCTGGACGTCGCCGTCGGTCGACAGGAAATTGCCGGTGATGTCGCCCGCCGCATCGACGCCGATCAGGCCGTAGATATCGACGGTGTTGAAGGACGCGTCGCCGCCGGTCGCGATGGCCTCGAAGGTTTGGTCGCCCTGGATCGCGCCGGTGATCGCGATGCTGTTGCCGACCAGTCCGACGCTGCCGCCCGCGGTGATCGAACCGCCGCGGATGCCTTCGGCCCCGGGTGCGTCTCCGCTGGCGAACAGGCTGACCAGCCCGTCGGCGTCGAGCGCGTTGAAGCCGACCGACTGCCCTATGACGACGATATTGCCGCCCGCGGTCGAATTGCCGAGGTTCGCCGCGCCGCTGGTCGTGACCTCGATATTGCCGTCAGCGATGATCGAGTTGAGACCGGTGGTGAAGCTGGCCGTGTTGACGATGAAATTGCCCGCCGCCTCGCCATGGCCGACGACGACATTGCCGACGACGTCGATGCCGCTGTTGCTGCCGACCTCGCCCGCATCGGGGTTGGTCCCGGTCGCGTCCATGAAGGCGATGTCGACATCGCCGCGGCCGAAGACGCGGATATCGTCGCCCGCGACGAGGCGGTTGAAACTGCCGCCGGCGGCGGTGACGATCTCCAGATCGCTTGCTGCCTGGACGGTGCCCGCCGAATTGACCGCACCGGTGATCGCGATCAGCCCGACGTCGCCGCCGCCCGTGACATTGCCGACGGTGATGGCGCCGCCGGTGATGTCGATCAGGCTGTCGGCATTGATGTCACCCGTCAGGTCGACCAGCGTCTGCCCCTGAACGACAAATGGACCACCGACGTCGATCGCTCCGGTACCGTGGATGCCGCCGGTGGTCGAGGTCAGCGCAAGTGCGCCGGCATCGACGGTGACGTCGTTGAGTTCGATGCTGGCGCCCTGGACCTGCAACTGGTTCGTCGCGGCGAGGTCGCCGGTCAGGTCGATCGCGCCGTCCGCGAAGACGGTCATATTGTTGCCCGAGGTCAGGGCGTTGGCCGCGATCGCCCCGCCGGCGTCGATCAGCAGGTTGCCGCCCGCGCTGGCGTTGCCGATGTCGATCGCGCCGCCTGCGGTCAGCGACAGCGCGTTGCTGGCGCCGAGCAGGCGGTTGTTGTCATGCGTGATGTCGCCGCCGGCACTGAAGGTGACATTGACGCCGCTGACGTCGCCATTGGTGACGATATTGCCCGTCGTTGCGGTCAGGCCGACGTCGGTTCCGGCCGCGACCGACTGGAGGTCGAGCCCGGTGCCGCGGATCGTCGTGGCGAACCCCGATTCGATCGGGCCGGTGGCCGTCACCGTCCGCGCCGAGGTCAGAACGACATTCGCGCCGGCGTCGGCGCTGGCCAGCGTGAGCGGGCCGCCCGTGGTGGTGGCGGTCAGCGTTCCGCCGGCCTCGACATCCTGCAGCGCGATGCTGAGCGCGTTGATGGTGACATCGTCGGCGGCAAAGCTGTCGCCGGTGACCGTCAGCGTGCCGGTGATGTCGATCACAGCGTTGCTGCCGATCTCTTCGCCCTGCGGGTTTGTGCCGTTGGCGCTGAGCGAGGCGATAGTGACCGCGCCGCCGCCGGTAATGCCGATATCGTCGCCCGCGACCAGAGTGTTGAGCATTGCACCCTGCGTGGTCGAAATGATGAGATCCTGGCCCGCGCTGAGCAGGCCGGTCGAGGTCACCGCGCCGTTCGTCGCGGCGATCGAGACGAATCCATTGGCCGAGACGTTGCCGAGGTTGACACTGGCGCCGCGCAGGTCGGCCGACGAGGCCGCAACGATGTTGCCGGTCAGGTCGACCGCACCGGTGGCCAGCGCGGTGACGCCGCCATTGGCGGTGATCGGCCCGGTCCCGCTGATTTCGCCGGCGGTCGAGAAGAAGGCGATATTGCCGCCGCCGACGGCGTTGTTGCCCAGTTCGACCTCGCTGCCGAGGATCGAGACGAGCAGCGCGCCGAAGGCGTCGCCGGTCAGGGTGACGGCACCATTGGCGTCGAGCGCCAATATCCGTCCGGCGGTGAGCGCGTTGGCGTCGATCGTGCCGCCGGCGGTGAAGCGCATATTGTCGCCCGACGTGGCGTTGCCCACATCGATATTGCCGCCCGCGGTGAGCGTCAGGATGTTCGTCGCGCCGAGCAGGCTGTCATTGTCGTGGACGATGTCGCCGGCGGCGTCGAAGGTGACGTTGACGCCGCTGACGTCGCCGCCGGTGACGATGTTGCCCACCGTCGCGGTCAGGTCGACATCGCCACCCGCCGCGATCGCCTGAAGGTCGAGGTTGCGGCCGGTTGCCGTGGTGTCGCCGCCCGATTGCAGCAGCCCGGTCGCGACGACGTCGCGCGCCGAGGTCAGCGTAATGTTGTTCGCGACGTCGGCGCCGGTCAGCGTGATCGGGCCGCCGGTCGAGGTCGCGGTGAAGGACCCGCCCGCCTCGACGTCCTGCAGCGCGATGCTGGTCGCATTGAAGGTCACGTCGCTGGCTGCAAAGGTGCTGCCGGTGACGGTCAGCGTGCCGGTGACCGAGCCCACGACATTGCTGCCGATTTCCTCGCCCTGCGGGTTGCTGCCTTCTGCGGTGATCGAGGCGACGGTCACGTCGCCGCCGGCGGTGATCGACACATCGTCGCCTGCGACCAGCGCATTCAATGTGCCGCCCGCGGCGGCATCGAGGATGACGTCGGAGCCTGCTGTGAGCGTGCCGGTCGCGTTGATCTGGCCGCTGGTCGCGGTCAGGAAGACGAAGGAACTGGAGTTCACGTCGGCGACGTCGATCGACGCCCCCCGCATCTGGACATAATTGCCGCCCGTGGCGGTACCGGTGATCACGATCGCGCCCGCGGCATCGACCTCGAGCGACGAAAGCGTGGTGACGTCGCCGTCGGCGGTGATGTCGCCGTCGGTCGCGCGCAGCACGATCTGGCCGACATTGCCGATCGCGCTTTGCATGTCGATGCTGGCACCCTCGATGAAGATACCGCCGCTGGTGACGTCGCCGGTGATGTTGACCGCACTGACCGCGTCGATGACGGTGAAGTCGGCGGTGATCGCGCCGGTGTCGACGGTGCCGCCCGCGGTCAGGCGCGTCTGTCCGACCGTGTTCGTCGTGCCGTTGATCGCGATATTGCCCGCGGTGTCGATATAGGCGCCCGACCCGTTGATGTCGTTGTCGAACCCGCCCGCGGTGGTCAGCACGCTGGCCGCGCTCACGTCGCCGCTGGCGGTGATGCGGATGTCGTCGCCCGCCGCGAGGTCGGCGAACTGGCCGGTGGTCGCCGAGGTGGCCGTCAGGTCATGGCCCGCCGACAGCGCGCCGATCGCGCTGATCCCGCCCGCGGTCGAGGTCAGGATGATGTCGGTGCCCGCGGTGACCGATTCGAGGTCGAGGCTGCTGCCGGTGATCGTCGTGACCAGCCCCGAGCGGATCGTGTTGGTGGTGGTGACGACACCGCTGGCGGTCGCGGTCAGATTGTCGAAGGCGACGGCGTTCGACGCGTCTATCGTACCCGCCGAGGCGGTGAGCACGATGTTCGACAGGTCGGTGGGACCCGTCTGAATCTGCCATATGTTCGGGCCGCCGGCCGAGCCGGGCGCGAAGATCATGCTGCGCCCGTCGGGTCCGGTGCCGGTGGTCGATACATTGTCGACGATGACGCAGCAGGTGCCCGTGAAGATCAGATCGTCCCCCGCCAGCGAATTGGTGACGGTCGCGGTGTTGCCGGCGGTGACGTAGAGATCTTCGCCCGCGGTCGCGCCATCGACATTGGCGTTGGTGCCTGCGCCGACCCCGACCATCGTCGCGGCGCTGCTGCCCGCGAGCAGATTGGCATCGCCCGCGGCGTGCAGGAACAGATAACCCTCGGACGGGCCGTTCGGGCCGACATAGGTGCCGGCGGCGTCCGCCTGCGCCGTGATGTTGGTGTCCGCGGTCAGGCTGACGTTGCCGCCGGCGGTATAGGTGCCGGCGATGTCGCCGGCGCTGCGGATGACGATGTCGCCGTCGGTGGTGCCCGACAGCCGCGCATTGCCCCCCGTGGCAAGGGCGAACAGCGAGTCGGTGGTGAAGACGCCGTCGTTGATCCGGATGCCGTTGCCGGTCAGCGTCACATTGTCACCCGCGTCGATGCGGTTGCCAAGGATCGCGTCGCCGCCCGGAACCACGCCGGTCGCGGTCAGGCCGACCGTGGTGCCCGCGTCGATTTCATTGAAGACGATCGACTGGCCGGTCACGGCAATGAAGCCGCCCGCCTGCGAATTGCCGAGGTCGACCGCGCCGACCGACGTGATGTCGATGTCGCCGCCGGTGATGATCGTGTCGAGCCCGGTCGAGAAGCTGCCGACGTCGGCGGTGAAATCATTGTCGGCCTCGGCATGGTCGACGGTCGCCGCGCCGGAGGTGCCGACGAAGATGTTGCTGCCGTCGAGTTCGGAATCGAGCCCGGTGCCGTTGGTGATCAGATTGCCCGCCACGATCGTATTGCCGATCAGGCTGATGTCGTCACCCGCCGTGGCGTCGTTGATCGCCACTTCGTCGCGCGCGTTCGCGGCCAGGTCGTCGCCGCTGGTGGTGGTGCCATAGACGTTGATGCGTCCGTTCGCCGCGAGCAGCAGCGTCAGGTTCGCGGCGTCGAGCGAATCGACATCGATCGCGCTGTTGAAGCCGGTCGCATTCATGAACAGGCTGGTGCCCGCGCTGACCAGGCTGCCCGGCGCGCTGCGGATCGAATTGACCGCGGTGAAGGAGGCCTGACCGCCGGTCTGGATCGTCGGCGCCGCGCCCGTGCGGAAATCGTGGCGGATATCGACCTGGTCGCCCGCGTTGACGGTAAGCGCTCCGCCGACGTTGAACTGGCCGGTGCCCTGGGCATAGACGCCGACCGAGGCGCCCTGATTGCCGTTGGTCCCCGTGGTATCGAGCGTCACCGCGCCGTCGGTCTGGATGAGGCCGCCGTCCGTGATGCCGAGGAAGATGCCCGTCGTGGCGAGGTCGGTGTCGTTGTTGGTCGGGCTGGCCGACCCCTGCGCGGTCGCGGTCAGGCTGGTCATAGCGATCGTGCCCGCCGACCGGATATCGATCCGCCCGGCCAAGAAGCCGCTGGCGTCGATATCGACGGCGCCGAAATTGATCGAGCCGGGGTTGTTGAGCGAACCGAACGCCTCCAGAATGACGGTGCCGCCTTGGTCTGAGAAGGCGCCGCCGTCGCCGAGACTGCCGCCTTCGCCGACGCCGCCCAAGCCGCTGTCGCCGGAGATTCCGCCTGCGGTGATTGAGACAGGATTGCCGTTTGAGGTCAGCGTGCCGCCGTTGACGCCGAGGCGAACGGTGCCCCCCAGCCCACCGCCGCCTATGCCGCCCTGGCCGCCGACGAAGCCGACGACGATGTCGTCCATCGTGCCGAGCATGCCGTCGGGGCCGGGCAGGGTCTGCGTACCTGGATTGTCGGCGCCGTTGCCGCCCGCGCCGCCGATGCCATTGCTGCCGAGCGCCGCGACGCCGAGGCGCCCGACGCCGAGTTCGATCGTGCCGTCGTTGGCGATCAGTTCGACCGAACCGCCGCGCCCGTCGCCGCCGTTGCCGCCGTTGGGGCCGAAGCGCGGGCTATTGCCCGCATAGAGCGCGCCATCGCCGCCGCTGCCGCCCGTACCCGTGGTGACGAAATTGGCGTCGGTCACGACCGCGCGCGCGTTGGCGCCTTCGGCCTGGATGCGCGCGATGCCGCCTTCGGCATAGCCGCCTTGGCCGCCGGTGCCGTCCAGCCCGTCGCCGCCGTCGCCGCCCGTCGCGCTCGCGTCGAGCACCGCGGCGACATTGCCCGCGTTGAAATCGGTGACGATCAACTGGGCGACGCCGCCGCGCCCTTCGCCGCCGGCGCCGCCTGTATTGTGGGTGCCGCCATCGCCGCCCGCGCCGATCGCGAAGCTGCTGACCGTCCCTGTCGCGGCAACCGCGGTCGCGAGATTGATCGTCGCCGTGCCGCCCTGGCCGTTACCGCCGGAGCCGCCGAACACCGCGCCGCCGACCGGACCCGAATTGAGATCGACCAGCCCGCCCCCGGCGCCGCCGAAGCCGCCCGCGTCGGTGGTGATGTCGCTGGTAGTCAACGTGCCAGCGGTCAGGTTGATCGCGGCCGTACCGCCCTGCGCATTTCCGCCATTGCCGGCGTTGCCGACGACGCCGTTGACCGACACGAAATTGCCGCCGTCGCCGCCGATGCCCGAGGCAAAGGCGTTCAGCGTCGTAGTGGTCACGACGGCGGTGCCGTCGAGGTTGATCGTCGCGGTGCCGCCTTGGCCATAGCCGCCGTCTTCGCCGTCGACCGGGTTCGCCGGGTCATTGTCGTCGCCGGTGAGACCGATGCCGCCGGTGCCCGCGGCCACCGCGCTGATGTTGGTCGCGTCGAGCGTGCCGCCCAGGAGGTCGATCGTGGCGGTGCCGCCGAAGCCCGAGCCGCCGGTCAGAATCCGCCCGCCGCTGCCGCCGAAGCCGGCGGCAGAAACGACGAGATCGCCGACCGTGACCGCGCCCCCGCTCTGGGTGTAGCCCGCCTGGCCGCCGCGGCCTTCGCCGGTGTTGCCCGTGACGATGCCGCTGAATCCGCTTGCCGACAGCGACAGCGCGCCGCCGGTGAGCTGGCCGCCCTGGACGTTGAAGCCGATGTTACCGCCATTGCCCGCCGCGGTGCCGCGCAGGAAGGCTGCGCCCTCGAACGGCGCCGCCGCGCGCCCGTCGGCGGTGGCCGAGATCGTCTGGAAGTTGAGCGTGCTGGGGTTGAGGTTGTTGTCGAGGATGTCGAACTGAATCGTGCCGCCCAGCCCAAGCACGATATTGCCCGCCGCGCTGGAATCGCCGCCGGCGATGCCGGTCGACGAGAAGAAGCTGTTGTGGCCGAAATCGAGCGTGCCGCCGTCGATGGTGACGCCGATCCGGCCGCCGGTCGCCGCGGTGCCGCCCTGCGCCACGCCCGCGGCTGCATCGACCGAAAAGAAGCTGACCCCCGCGCTGTCGACCGCGTTGATCAGGCCGGTGTTGGCGGCGCGAATATCGATGGTGCCGCCGAGCGAACGGCCGGACGTTCCGGTGACATTGTCGCTGATCGACCGCGCGGTGACGCTGAAGCTGCCCACCGTGATGGTGCCGCCGTCGGCGGTCAGGTCGATGTCGCCGCCGGTCGAGATGCCCGCGCTGGTCGGAATCGTGGTGCTGAACTGGCCCGCGTCGGCGTTGATCAGGAAATCGGTGCCGACGGTGATCGTGGCGAGTCCCGTCGCCAGGACGTTGACGTTGCCGCCGTCGGAGCTGCCGACATTGTTCGCGGCGCCCGCGACCGCACCGGCATTGGCGGTCAAACTGTTTGTCGTGCCCAGCATTCCGCCATTGTCGGCGGTGATGGCAATCGTGCCGCCGGTCGCATTGCCGGAGGTCGCGTTGGCGCCGGCGACGTCTTCGGCGCTGCCGCCCGTCGCGCTCGCGTCGAGGACCAGCGTATCGACGGTCAGGTTGCTGAGGGTCGAGGTGATGATGGCGCTGCCGCCGGTCGCATTGCCGCCGGTGGCATTGGCGCCATTGGCGCCGCCGCCAAGACCCGCCGCGGTCAGCGTCAGTGCTCCGAGCGACGAAGGCGACGAGAAATCGGTCGATTGCTCGACCTCGGCAGTGCCGCCGGTGCCGTCGCCGGCGTTCGCCGACAGGAAGGTTCCGAAGATCGGCAGCGAGACGGTGCCGCCCCCGACGCCGCTGGCGTTGATATTGGTGATCGGCGAAGTGACACTCGTGCCGCCGGTCAGGACGCGCAGCGTCGCCGTGCCGCCGGTGCCGTTGCCCGACTGCGTCGTGCCGGTGGCGCCGGTACCGGTGGCATTGACGTTGATCGCGGTGTTGGCGGTGATATTGCCGCCATTCTGCGCGATCAGCGTCGCAGTGCCGCCCTGGCCGTTGCCGCTGATATCGGCGACCTGGGTGCCGAGCGTGATGCTGGAGGTAAAGCCGCCGCCGCGGCCGTTCGCCTGCACGGTGATGTTGTTGGCGGTCAGCGAGCCGCCGGTCTCGACCGTCAGGCTGGCGGTGCCGCCGGTGCCGTCGCCGCCGTTGCCCGCGGCGTCGAAACCGCCGGTGCCGGCCGCCGAAACGATGAGATTGCCCGCCACGACCGTGCCGCCGGTGATGTCGAACAAAGCCGTGCCGCCCGTCGCGTCGCCGGTCACCGCATCGGCGATGCCGTTCGCGGTGACGTTCAGCGTGCCGAGCACCGCCAGTCCGCCGCCCGTCACATTGACGTCGGCGCGGCCCGCGGTGCCGCCCACACCGTTCGACTGCACGACCATATTGCCCGTCGCGCCGACGAGCTGGTTCGCGCCGACGTTCAGCGTCGCGCTGGCATCGCCGGTGAAATTCGCATTGCCCTGGACGATCAGCCGCCCGATGTGCGGCGGCGGTGCCGCGACGACCGGTCCGGGCGTCGGGATGGTCGCAAGCGGCCCGGCGACGAGGTCGCCGCTGGCGCGCGCGGTCACGCTGCTCTGGAAGATGGTGTCGGCGATGGTGATGTTCGCGGGACCGACCGCGGGGCCGGTGATCGCACCATTGTCGACATTATAGCCCGCCGACAGCACGACCGCGCCGTCGGGGTCGGTCTGCGCAACCGCGGCGTCCTGATAGCCGAGCTGGCCCGAGATCAGCATCGTGACTGCGTCGTTCTTCGGGATCGCGACCAGGTAGACACGGCTCTGGTCGGTGTCGCCCTGCTGGTGCGCGGGGCCGCCGGTCACGCCGGTGTGGGTGATGGCGTTGCCGCCCTCGGCCCCGACGGTGACATTGATGTCGAACAGGCCGTTGTTGATCGTGATGTCGGCCTGTTCGGCTGCGACGAGCGCCGCCGACCCGTCGACGTCGATCAGCCCGCCCTGGTTGATGCGCGGCGCGACGAGCGCGATATAGCTGCTGCCCGGATTGCCGG
Source organism: Sphingopyxis sp. QXT-31 (assembly GCF_001984035.1). Taxonomy (NCBI): domain Bacteria; kingdom Pseudomonadati; phylum Pseudomonadota; class Alphaproteobacteria; order Sphingomonadales; family Sphingopyxidaceae; genus Sphingopyxis; species Sphingopyxis sp. QXT-31. The sequence continues at coordinate 4,085,751 of NZ_CP019449.1, forward strand.
GATTTGCGGCGCTGATGAAGCTCTGCGGGCTGATGTCGATCGACGAGGTGCTGCCCGACGCCCCGCGGAAGCGGATCTCGCCGCCCGGGCCGAACAAGCCGCCCGTCGTGTCGATGTCGTTCGCGGTCAGCACCAGGCTGCCGACGTTGATCACCGCGCGCGCGCCGATCAGGATGCCGCCGGCGTTGTAGAACCAGATATTGCCGCCTTGGACGGCGCCGGCACCCGCGGCGGGCGAGCCGACATAGGAGTTTACGTTGCCGTTGAGCGCGATCTGGCGGCTGATCGGGATTGGCAGGCCGCTTAGCGGATCGATGGCGATGAAGCGGTTGAGCACGGTGTAATTGCCGGTGCCGTAATATTCGAGCGTGTTGGTAGCCGGCAGGAAGTCGATGGGCGCGCCCGCGGGGGCGGTATCGGTGGGGGTCCAGTTGATGATCGTCTGCGTGGTGGTGGTGGTGACCCGTGTGGTGGCAGGCGGGATGCCCGGCTGGCCGGTCGACTGGATCGTGCCCCCTCCGCTGACGATGCTGCCCGATCCCTGCACCTGCGCCAGCGTGGGGCCGCCGAGCGCGAGCGCCGCCATCCCCGCCGCGATCGCGCAACTGGTCAGCAGGCGCTGTTTGCCCTTGCGGGCGGGAGCGGTCGAAGCACTGGAACGCATGGCGGACATCCTCGAGGAAAAGCTCATGTCAGCGCGCCTTCACGCCGAACTGGGTGGTGAAGGAGAGCAGGAAGCGGGGATCGGGTTTCTGCGCCAGGAATCCGGCACGGTTCAGCGGCACCGCGACGGTCATGTCGAGCCGTCCGACGTCGCCATAAGCGAGGCGGATGCCGCCGCCCGCCGAATAGAGTTTCTGCGGATTGAGCCCAGCAAAGGCCAGGTCCTTGTTCCACACCCACGCGGCGTCGAAGAAGACGAAAGGCTGGAGCGCGCCGCTTTGCGTGTTGGCCGGCGTCAGCGAGCCGTAGCGCGCCTCGACCGACACCGCGATGCCGCTGTCGCCGATCACCGTCCCCGGGTCGAAACCGCGCCCGACGGTAAAATTGCCGCCCGAGAACTCTTCATAAGCAAGCAGGGGATCGCTCGCCCATTGCGCGCGCGGCGCGACCGACAGGGTGAATTGCTTGACCGGCCGCCATTCGGCGAGCGCGTTGGCGCGCAGCAGGAAGGCGTCGGGCTTGCCTTCGACGCGCGTCAGCGGGATCGCGCCGGGCAGAAAACAGGCGGCGCCGGTCGGCCCGCAATCGTCGCTGGCGCCGAGGAACTTCACGCCTTGCCGCGCCTCGAGCGAGCCGCCGAGATACCAGCGCGGCTCGGCGGGGCTGTAGCCGCTGCGCCCCGCGATCGACGCGGGGTCGATGAAGCTGGCGTCGGCGCGCAGGTTGAAGACGCGCAGGCGGTCGCGGTTGATCGGGACCCCGCCAACGGCGATGTCCTGGTCGATCAGGTCGAGCCCGCCGCCGATCGTCAATCGCCGCGCCTGCGTCAGCATCAGCGGATAGGCGGCATAGACGCTGGCGATCTGCGTCTCGGACTTGATCGCGAGCCCCGCGACGCTCGGCCGCGTCCAGGCATAGGTGTAGCTCGCGCCGAATTTCAGCCCCTCGTCGCCGACGCGGAACTCGTGCGCGACCTGCGCGACATTCTGTTCGTCGAAATCGGGGGTCGAATAGAAGCTGACCGTGGTCATGTCGCCCATGCCGGTGATGCCGAACAGGCGCGCCCGCGCGATGCCGCCCCAGCGGC